>DATGDT010000449.1:0-7354 GCA_035310725.1 Gemmatimonadales bacterium | reverse complement strand
CGGACCCCGGCCTCGGTGAGGACCCCGGTGACGTCGGTGACGACGGCTTCCGGCTCGGTCTCGACGGGGTGCTCGATGGTGAAGACCAGGCCGCGCTGCTGCGCCGCAACCGCGGCCGCGAGCTCACTCCACCCCGTCTCGGGCGGCAGGGGGCGCAGCGCCGCCACGAGGGGGATGGCGGCGGGGTCGAACGCGGCGCGCGCCACCAGCGGCGCATCCACGAGGTCGGCGAGGCTGTTCCAGATCGGCAGCGTGGGCCCCACGGCGACGACCTGCCCGAAGCGCCACCCCGCGTCCTCGGCCAGCTCGCCCAATGCCTGGACCAGTGCCTCGTCGCCCGGCGCAACGGGTCCGGTGCGCGGGGCCAGCACCGCGGCGCCGGTCTCGGCAAACCAGCGCTCGGCCGCCCGGAGGTCCTCGGGTTTGCGTGGGGCGTACGCCGCGTAGCGCTGGGTCGTAAGGATCTCCCGTTCCGCCGCCCGGCGCTGCTCGTCGTGCTCGGCCGCCTGCGCGGCGGCTTCGAATGCCACCTCGGCCGCCGGGTAGCGCCCGGCGTCGCGCAGCACGCGGCCGCGCAGCTTCAGCGTCTCCCCGTGCGGCTCGAGGGCGAAGGCCCGGTCGAGGGCCGCCAGGGCTCGCGTGCGATCGCCCAGCCGGTAGGCCGTGAGCCCGAGCTCGTGCCACACCAGCCCGAGATCGGGATCCGTTTCGACGGCGCGCTCCAGCGTCGCCAACGCTTCGCGGTATCGGCCGAGCTCGAGCAGCGCGGCGCCCAGCAACGCCAGCGGGAAGGCGGAGCCGGCGAACTGCGCCTGGGCGGCCTCGGCCAGATGCAACGCCTCCGCCGCGCGCCCCTGCGTGCGCAGCAGCTCGAAGTACTCCGCCCAGCAGGGCTTGAAATCGGGATGCAGGGTGAGCACGTCGCGATACGCCGCGTCCGCGTCCTCGGCCCGTCCTTCGCGCGCCAGCCAGCGCGCGCGGGCCATCGCGCGCTCGCTCGGCGCATCCGGAAACAAGTCGAACGACGCCGTCGTGCGCATGGCGGCTAATCTACCCGCGGGCCGTGCGCTGGCTAGCCGCGCCCACTCCCGGCTAGATTGTCGCGCATGGAACAGGAACGATTGCTCGGTGAGCTCACGACGTTTCTCCGCATCCCCTCGATTTCCACACTGCCCGCGCACGACGCGGACTGCCGGCGCGCCGCCGAGTGGGTCGCCGCGGACCTGCGCCGGCTCGGGTGCCGCGACGTCCAGCTGCTGGGCAGCGATACCCATCCCGTCGTCTGGGGCGTGGGCCCCGACGTGCCGGGGGCGCCCACGGTGCTCCTCTACGGCCACTACGACGTTCAGCCGCCCGACCCGATCAATGAGTGGACGTCGCCGCCGTTCGAGCCCTCGCTGCGCAACGGCCGCCTCTACGCGCGCGGTGCGGCCGACGACAAGGGACAGGTGTTCTGCCTGCTGCGGGCCATTGAGGCGCTCGGCGCCCCACCCGTCAACTTCCGGTTCCTGATCGAAGGAGAAGAGGAATTCGGCAGCAAGGTCCTGTTCGACCTGCTGCGCCGTGAGCCGGAGCGCACCCGGGCCGACGTCGCGCTGGTCGCGGACATGTCCTACGTGGCGCCGGGATGGCCGGCCGTGTACACCTCGCTGCGCGGCATGTGCTACGCCGAGATCTCCGTGCGGACGGCCAAGCACGATCTGCACTCCGGCGAGTACGGCGGCGCCGCCCCCAACGCCCACGAGGAGCTGTGCCGCCTGCTGGTGCGTCTCAAGGGCCCCAACGGCCGGATCAACATTCCAGGACTGTACGCCGCCGTGCAGGCGCCCTCCGCCCGCGAGCGCGCGGCCTGGAAACGGCTCCCGTTTCGCGAGAAGGACTTCCTCAATCGCCGTGTCCAGGCGAAGGCGCTGACCGGCCTGAAGAGCCACTCCGTCCTGGAGCGCCTCTGGGCGCTGCCGACGTTCGAGATTCACGGCATCACCGGCGGGTTCACCGGCGCGGGCGCCAAGACCGTGATCCCCGCCGAAGCGGTCGCGAAGGTGAGCCTGCGGCTCGTGCCGAACCAGAAGATGCGCACCGTGGAGCGGCAGCTCGCCGCGGCCGTCAAGAAGCTCGCCCCGAAGTACGTTACCGCTACGGTTCGCTTCCTCCATGGGGCGGACCCGGCCCGGGTGAAGATCGACCACCCCGCGTTCGCGCTGCTCGACCGGGCGTTTCACGAGGTGGTGGGACGGGGGACCGTCCCCGCGCGCGCCGGCGGATCGATCCCGGTCGTGCCCGCGCTGAGCCGTGAGGGCGCGGCCGTGCTGCTCACCGGTATCGGCCTGCCGGACGACCGGCTGCACGCGCCCGACGAGAAGCTCGACCTGCAGCAGCTCTGGGACGGCATTCGGGTGTTCGGCCGCTTCTATCAGCTGATGGGGGAACGCCGGGCCTAGCCGGTCTCCGCGGCGCCCTCCACAATTTTTCGCCGGCGGCGATCCTGCGTTGCCCTGCGCTTCCTCCGCGGCATGGGCACCGCCTTGAGAGGCTCGTAAGCCCTCGCGGGACGAGGGCTTCACCCCCCGCCGCGCCAGCGTGACTCAGTGCACATCGGGGCGGCGGGGGCGTCTCTCATATTGCTCCCATGCACCGCCCTCTCTACTTCGCCGGGTTCGGCTATCTCGCCGTCTGCGCCGCTCTCGTGGTGCGCCATTCCAGCCATCCCGGGGCGCCCGCGCCCCCGCCCCGGACCGTTCCGGCGACCGTGCGCTTCGACGGTCCTGCCGATCAGTGGTTCGCCGCGATCAAGCCGTTCTGTAACGAGGTGGAAGTCGAGATCGCCCTGCGCCGGCACCCGGCTCCGCAGACCCTCGAGGGTCAGGGGTACAGCGCCGCCTGCTATGCGCTCGGAGGGAAGCTGTCCGCGGCCCGCGCAGTGATCGATGCGCTCGAGGAGAAGGACCGCTACCGCGCTGCCGGGATCGTCTTCGGCGTCGCCCATCCCGTCGCCGATGCCGGGGATGACCGCGCGGCGGGGCCGATCATGGAGCTGGTGGTCGACTACTGGCCCAACAACTACATGGCCCTGTACCACGCCGGGATGTCCGAGTATGCCCTGGGACAGGCCGGGCCGGCCCGCGCGCATCTCCGGACGTTCCTGACCCTGTACCACGAGGACGACGGCTGGCGGCGGAACGCGCAGGACGTGCTGCGGCGGCTTCCATGAGCGACCGCCGTCGTGCCTGAGTCCACCTACCTGCCGTCCGGCGCCGTCCTGCAGGACCGCTATGAGATCGTCCGCGAGATCGGGCGCGGCGGCTATTCGGTCCTCTACCTCGCGCACGACCGGCGTGTGGGGAGCGACGTCGCGATCAAGCTCCTCGTCCCGCCGCCGGTGGCCGCGCGACTCGCACGCGAGCGACTGCGCCGGGAAGTCCAGGCCGTCCGGCGCCTGAGCCACCCGAACGTCGTGACGGTCTACGACGTCGTGGACGATGGGCCGTGGACATTCGTCGTGCTCGAGTACGTCGCGGGTCCCGACCTGGCAGTCCGGGTGCGTCAGCGCGGCCTGCTCGATCCCGAGGCTGCCGCGCGCCTGGGGCGGGACGTGGCTTCCGCGCTCGAGACCGCCCACCGGGCCGGTATTCTGCATCGCGACGTGAAGCCGCAGAACGTGCTCCTCGATCCGGACGGCCGGGCCCGGCTCACCGATTTCGGCTCGGCGCGCCTCGCGGGCCAGGCCACCGTCACGCACACGGGCGGTGTCGTGGGCACGCCCGCCTATGCGGCGCCGGAAGTCCTGGCAGGAGGGCGGGGCGATGCTCGGGCCGACTGCTACGGGCTCGGGATGACTCTCTACTTCGGGCTCGTGGGTGAGCTGCCGGTCCGCGGCGCGCGGGATGGAAGCGCGCAGGCCCTTGCCACGGGCCACCACCCGCGCGAGCGGCGCGTGGACGTGCCGGGATGGCTCGATGCAGCCGTGGCGCGAGCCACCGCCGCCGACCCGGACGAGCGGTTTCCCTCAGTGGGCCTGTTCGCGGCAGCCCTGTCGCCCGATGCGGAATGGGAAGTGGACGCCGCGGCGGTGCCCCGCGGCGCCGAGTGCGCGATCTGCGGCGCGATGGAACCGTTCGGCCTGGGGGTCTGTCCGCGCTGCGCCGGCCGGTCGAGCGCCTGCGACGACGTGCTGATCTTCGTCGACGGCTCGAGCCGAGCGGGTATGCATCGAGGCGTGCTCGAGACCCTCGCCGACCGCATCGGGGTGGAGACGAGCGGGGCGGGGCGGGAGGAGGCGGCGCGCGGGGAGCGGCCGCTGCTCCGCGTTCCCGCGGAGGGAGCGGCGCGAATTCTCGAGCGGCTCGCGGCGCACGGCCTGCCGGGGCGGGTCGAGTCGCTCCCGCCGCCGTGGCGCGCGACGGTTCCGCCCACGATCGCCGGATTCGCCGGGCTGGTCGGCGTCGCGGGCTCCCTGGTCGGCGCGTATGCGAGCCTTCCAGTCCTGCTGTTGTTCAGTCCCCTCGTGGCCGTGGGGATCGTGAGCGCGGCGGCCGTGGGGCGGCGGGCGCCGGTGTGGAATCCGCCGCGCGGCAGGCCGGGGAGCCTGCCGTCCGACGTCGAGGCGGAGGCTGTGCGCGCGGCGGCGGCGCTGCCGGACGGTCCGGCGCGGAGGCTGCTGCTGGATCTGTTGCGGCGTGCCTCCGCGACCCCAGCGGGGAGCGGATCGATCGGTCCGCTCGTCGGCGCCGCCTGTTCGGCGGCGCGTGAGCTGGCGGCGCTCGAGTCCCATCTGGAGTCGTTCGATTCGCAGACGGACCGCTGGGCGGACCCTCCGGCGATCTGGCTCGATGCCCTGACGCGCTGCGAGCGGGGGCGCGACGCCCTGGTACAGCGGTTGCTCGAGGCGATCGCCGCGTTGAGCGGGGCTTCGGGCGAGCGGGCGTTGCGGGCAGCCTCCTCGGGCGAGGCGCTCGCTACGTTGACGCGTGACCTGGATGAGGAAGGCCGGCTGCAGGCGGAGGCGGCCCGGGAGGTGGAGGCGCTGCTCGCGCGCTAGGCGCGCTTGCTGCGGTTGCGGAACCGGTTGATCTCGTGCTGGGTGAGCGCGCGTCCGCCGTAGCGCTCCTCGGTCCACGGGTCGCCGCGCATGTGGTAGCCGTTTTGCTCCCAGAAACCCGGGATGTCCTGCTCCAGCAGCTCGAAGCCCCGCACCCACTTCGCGCTCTTCCAGAAATACAGGTGCGGCACGAGCAGCCGGGCCGGTCCGCCGTGTTCCGGCGTCAGCCAGTCGCCGTCGTGCTTGAGGGCGATGAGGTTGTCGGGCCGGTCGAGATCCGTGAGCGGGAGATTGGTGGTGAAATCCTGCTCCGCGTGCACCAGGCAGAACCGCGCGGCGGGACGTACGCCGGCGCGCTCCAGCAGCAGCCGCACCGCGACGCCTTCGAAGGTGTTGTCGAACCGGCTCCAGGTGGTGACGCAGTGGATGTCGCAGTGGACCGTGGTGCGGGGCAGGGCGAGCAGCTCCTCCCACGTGATCGAATAGGGCCGCTCCACGAGCCCCGAGACCTCGAAAGTCCACGTGGCGGTATCGACCGCCGGGACGAGCCCGTAGTGGAGCACCGGCCACTTCTTCGTGAGGATCTGGCCGGGCGGCAGGCGGTCCGTCACGCTGGGATCGCCTCGGCCGGAACGCGCTGCGCGCTGACCTGGAAGGTTTCCTCGAAACCGGCGACGACGGCGTGCAGCGTTTCCTCCCACAGCGCCGTCCCCGACCGCTCCCTGCTCCCCGCTCCCAATTCTTGCCGGATAGAAGTCATGACGACGCCTGGAATCCCGCATGGGACTATCCGGTCGAACGCCGCGAGATCCGTGGTCACGTTGAGCGCGAAGCCGTGCCAGGTGACCCAGCGCTTCACGTGCACGCCGATGCTCGCGATCTTCCGACCGCTCGTCCACACCCCGGTGCGCCCGGGCTCGCGTCCCGCGGCAATGTCCAGTCGCGCCAGCGCGACGATCAGCGCGTCCTCGAGAGTGCGCAGGTACCAGTGCAGGTCCTGCCGGTATCCGGAGAGGTCGAGGATCGGGTAACCGACCAGCTGTCCGGGGCCATGGTAGGTGACGTCGCCGCCGCGCTCCACCTCGACGACATCGATTCCCTCCGGCTGCAGCAGATTCCCGCTGTCCGAGGTGCGGCCGAGGGTCACCACGGGATCGTGCTCCAGCAGGAGCAGCAGGTCGCCGCGGCGGCCGGCGATCCGTTCTTCGGCGAGCGCCCGCTGCCACGCGAGAGCCGCACGGTAGGGGACACGCCCCGCGAGCAGCACATCGAGCGATTTCATGGGGTACCGGCCGACTCGGACCTCGCCTCGGGCCGGGCGGCCTGCACCGCCCAGCGACTCCCGACCAGGCCGAACGCCGCCGCGGCGCTGCCCCAGATGATCAAGCCCGGCAGGCCGAGGAGGCGATCAGCGAGCGCGCCCAGGAATCCGATGAGCAAGCCGCCGATGGACGCGAGCACGGCGATCACGCCACGCTGCCAGATGTTCGGGATCGGATGACTGCGACGCCAGCCGAAGAACGCCCCCACGGCGACGGGCGCGACGAGCGCGTAGGTCAACGGATCCTGGGCCGCATCCCGATAGGCGACTTCGGGAATATGCTGGCGCATCAGGGCCACGACGATTTGCGCGAGGGTCGCCACGGCTCCGCCCAGACCGGCTCCGGTCGCGAGCGCACCGAGGCCGACGGCGAGCGGGTCTCTCGCGGGCTCACTCAGATGTGTATCACCCGGCCGAGCGAATCGAGCGCGGCCTCGGACACGGCCTCCGACATCGTCGGATGGGCGTGGATCGCCAGCTCGACCTCCTCGACGGTGTATTCGTTCTCCCGCGCCACCGCGAGCTCGTGGATCAATTCCGAGGCGTGACTGCCCACGATGTGCGCCCCCAGGATCTCGCCGTACTTCTTGTCGCGCAGGATCTTCACGAACCCCTCGGTTTCGCCGGTCCCGCGCGCCCGTCCGCTGGCGGAGAAGGGGAACTTGCCCGCGACGTAGTCGAGCTTCTGCTCCTTGCACTGGTCCTCGGTGAGCCCGATGCTCGCCACCTCGGGATGGCAGTACGTCACGCTCGGCACGTTGTCGTACTTGATGGGGTGGGGTTTCTGCCCGGCGATCAGCTCGGCCACGACGACACCCTCTCGGCTGCCCTTGTGCGCCAGCATCGGCGGACCAGCGACGTCTCCGATGGCGTAGTAGCCGGCGGCGCTCGTCTGGAGGTTCTTGTCCACCTTGATGAACCCGCGGTCGGTCAGCTGAATGCCGCATTCCTTGAGACCGATGTTCTCGGTGTTGACCGCCCGGCCGGCGGCCATC
>DATGDT010000448.1:0-4076 GCA_035310725.1 Gemmatimonadales bacterium | reverse complement strand
TGTGCGGCGCCTGGCCGACGCTCGCGGAATTCCGCGGGCTCGAGCACAAGCGCTGGCTCCGTTGTGGGCGGTGCGGCACCGGGTGGGAAGTCTCCTGGCTGCGCTGTCCCTTCTGCGACGAGACGAATCACGAGAACCTCGGCTACCTGGCACCCGGGGAAGGAGAGCCGACGCGGAAGGCGGAGGTGTGCGATCGCTGCAAAGGCTACGTCAAGGCGGAGGCGACGGTGCGCCCCCTACGGTCGTGGGAGGTCCTGCTGGAAGATCTGACCACCGTCGCGTTGGACGTCGCCGCGCTGGACCGGGGCTACCACCGTCCCGAGCGGACTGCGTACGCCCTCGAGGTCCGGGTCGTGGAGCGATGACCGACGAGACCCGGTTGTCCCGCCCCGGCGAGGTGTGCCGTGAGCTGCTGGCCGCGCTCGAGGCTTCCGAGGGGCGCCGCAAGCGCCGCAAGCGCGACACGACGCCCGACGCGATCGGGTTGGCGATCAAGCGCGGTCTGCTCGAGCGCGCCGTCGCCGCCGACCCCGAGCCGGAGGCGTTCGAGGCCTGGCTGCTCGAGGAGTGCCGGGCGGCGGGCGAAGCGGAAGGGGGCGTCCGGGCGATGGCGCTGTCGATCTTCGACGAGTGGCGTCTGGCCCACGACGCCGAATCGTTCCGCAACTGGCTGGCCCAGGGCGCGCCGTCCGACGACGCACGCCGCGAGGAATGAAGGAGGGTCCATGCGCACTGGTGCTGGGGTAGTGCTGCTGCTTGCCGGGACGGCGCTGGTGGTCGCGTGCGCACAGCCCGCCGCGCCGACTTCCGAGGAGCGGGCCGCGCTTGCCGCCTCAGAGGCGGTCAGCCCGCTCCGGGGAGACACCAGTTCCTACCGGATCATCTACCACCCGGCCGTCGATCTCGCGAAGCGACCGGCCAGCTAGATCCGGCGCGGGCTCAGGGAGCGAGCGCCGCGCCGCCGTACCAGATCCGTCCCGGCTCCGGGAACCCGTAGCTCGTCTCGTAGCGGCGGTCGAGCAGATTCCGCACGCCCAGGTAGAGGGACACGCGAGGGCGCGAGAAATCGCGCGACCAGCGCGAGTCGACTACCGTGTAATCGGGGAGCGCCGCGCCGAGTAGCGGCAGGGTCCTCGAGAAGTACTGTTGGCCCCCCGCGTAGTGGATGGACACGCTGCCCGTGAACCCCGCACCGGGCCGCAGCGTCGCGTCGAGGGTGGCGCGGTGACGCGGGCGATATTGGAGCGCTGTCGTCGCCGCGCCCGGGGACAGGTCCCTGGCGTGGAGGTAGGCGTAGCCGAGGCGCAGCTGCAGTAGCGTCCAGGGGGCGGTCTCGGCCGCGATCTCCACGCCCCGAAACCGGTAGTGGGGGAAGTTCGCCGACCGGCGGGTGATCTCGTCAACCTCGATGTAGTCGTGGACGTCGTTCTGGAACAGGCTGACGCCGACGGCGGTTCGTGAACCCAGCGACCGCTCGATGCCGAGCTCGAGCGTGTTGGCGCGCTCGGGCGCCAGGGTCGAGTCGCCCGTGCCGGCGTCGTACAGCTGGCGGATGGAGGGGAAGCGGACGCGCCTCGCGGCTGCGGCGCGCAACCGCGTGCGCGCTCCCATGTCGTAGCGCGCGCCCAGCATGGCGATGTCGGCGCGCCGCGTGGTGAGCCCGAAGGGCGACTGCCACTCCGTCCGGTACCCCGCGGTGATCCCCAACCTCGCCAACGGGGCTCCGGTGTACTCGATCCCTGCGCCGCCCGAGCGGATCAGCCGCTGCTGGTCGACGCTGCGCACCCGGTAGAACGTCGCCGCGCCTCCTCCACCACCTCCACCGCCTCCGCCTCCCCCACCTCCTCCTCCGCCCACCGCCACGTCCCGAATCACCCCAATCTGGTTCCACCGGTTGCGCTCCCAGTCGACGGCCAGCGCGATGTTGCCCGCGCCTCCCAGCGAGCGGCGCGGCTCGAGGTGCACCCCGGCGATATCCAGCGTGGAGTGGAGCCGGAACGTGCCACGCACGGTGGAGTCGTCCATGGAGGTGTAGGTCGCGTCATCGTAGCGATTGTCGTCCTCGGCGGCGTCGGTGCCGTACGCCCAACCGCGCACCTGCAAGGCGCCGGGAGGGGTGAAAGCCGCAGCGAGCTGTCCCGCGTCACTGCGCTGCCACGGGAGGCGCTCGTAGCGCGGTGCGTTGGCGAACGGGTCGGTGGGATCGCTGATCGCGCTGGGTGGGATCCCCTGGCCGCCCGCGACGTGGTTCACGGCTGCGCCCAGCTGCCAGGCGGCCGAGGGCCGGTACCCGAGGTTCGCGTACACCGCCTCGCGACGGCGGAAGGAATTCTCGCGCTCATCCGAGGAGACGGGGAAGCCGTCACGGCGGGTACTGCTCGCGCTGACGAAGGCGTCCAGCGTACGGCTCCCGCCGCCTGCGCCCAAGGAGGCGCGGAGGGCGTCGCCCGACCCCGCCTCCGCGTCGGCCTGCGTGACGCGGAGCGCGCCGGCGCCGCGCCGGGTCTGGATGTTGATCACGCCGCCGACCTCTCCCCCGCCGCCGTACAGCACCGAGCTCGCTGCGGTCGTCAGGGTGATCGCCGCGATGTCCTCGGTCGGGATCATCGTGGGGTCGAACTGGCCGTCGTAGGTGGAGTTCAGCGGAACGCCATTGACGAGCACGCGCACCTGTCGCGGGCGCAGGCCGCGCACGTCGATGCGCGGGACGCCGTCAGCGCCGGTGTGGATCGCCACACCGGGGAGCAGGGCCAGCGCCTCGTCGAGCGTGCGTGCGCCGCGCCGGGCGATGTCCTGCTCGCTGACGATCATCGTGGAGACGACGCCGGCGGCGGCTGCCGTGACCACGATCGGCCCCAGTTCGTAGGCGTCGCCCGGCTCTTGCTGGGCGGCCGCGGGAGCTGCCCCGACCGCCAGCGCCAGCAACGCGAGGCGGCGGTTCACGAGATCTTCCGGGACTTCGTGACCCGAGTCCAGAGCCAGGTGCCGACCAGCCCGCCCGCGAATCCGAAGGCGAGATGCAGCGCGAGCGGGTAGACGAGTCCCTGCCGTGCGACGGGCGTCTGCCACCCCAGTGTGATCGTCGCGAAGGCCTGGAGCAACGGTTTCGTGGCGAAGGCGAGGGCGGCCAGCGCCCCGGCGCGGAGACTCCGGTAGCGGATCTCCGGCGTGAGGTTCACGAGCACGTCGAACGCGATGCCGGAGATCGCATACGCCGCCACGCCGATCGGATCATGGAAATTGAAGATGGGCAGGGCGGCGGCGCCGCCGGCGCCGACGCCCGCGATGGAGGCGCTCCATCTCCCGCCCGTGGCGCCACGCATGACACCGATCAGCGCCATCCAGAAGAATCCCTGGTGACCCGGGAGGTGGAGATGGCCCCGGGTGGCGGCATGCAGCGCGACCGCCGCGCCCCCGGTGAAGAGGAGCAGCAGCACGCGCGCCCAGTCGCGGCGCGCGACGGCCTCAGTAGCGTTTGACCAGCTCCTTGGGAGCGGCTCGCCAGGAGTCGGGTTCGTCATGATTCACCCTTTCCACGAGGAGGACCGCGCGACCGCCGATCAGCACGGCCCGCGGCCAGGAACCAAGATCGACGAGGGCCTCGTTGCGCTCGATCGGCGTGCCGTCCACTGTCTGCACCGCTTCGATACCGGTCGCCGTCTCCAGGTCCGCGAGGCGGTAGCGGCGCTCAGCCGCCTCCCGCAGGCCCGGGAGCCAGAGGAACCGTCCGTCGCTGCCGCTCGCGCGCAGGCCGACCGCGGCGAGCGCGCCGATCACGCCGCCGCCGTCTCCGGTGAGGCCCTCGAGCAGCGCGCCGCCGGCGAGCTGCTCGGCGTCGCGGCGCTCCACCACGGCGCGCTTGGCGCGCTGACCGAATGCCTGAATCCCGGCGTCGGCGGCGCCGCGGGCGACGATGCACAGCCCGGCGTCCGCACCGGGGGCGCTTGCGGTGAGCAGGAACTCGCGGCACGCCGCCGCGAGGGCGGTTATGGAATCGGGCGCCGCGCGCACGCCGAGGCAGGCGGCGCTGTTGTGGGAGGTGTATCGGATGCGGGGGTCGACGAACAGCTGGTGGC
>DATGDT010000447.1:0-2823 GCA_035310725.1 Gemmatimonadales bacterium | reverse complement strand
GAACTGAAAGGTGCCAGGTACCAGGTATCAGGTGTCGGCGTTGGGGGGGCGCGCCAGACACCTGACACCCGACACCTGGCACCTCTGGGGAGGCAGCATATGGAAGCCCTGCTGCAAGACATCCGCCACGCCATCCGTTCCCTGCGCTCCCACCCGGGATTCACCATGGTCGCGCTCCTCACGCTCGCCCTGGGGATCGGCGCAAATACCGCGATCTTCTCGGTGGTGAACGGCGTGCTGCTGGCGCCGCTGCCGTACCGGGAGCCGGAGCGGTTGGTCGTCGTGCACCACTTCTATCCATCGCTCCAGAACTTGCGGGCGTCCGTCTCGGTGCCCGGCTTCCGCGACTACCGGGCGCGGACCGACATCTTTTCCAGCGCCGCCGTCGAAAACGACATGGCGATGAACCTCACCGGATCGGGCCAGCCGGAGCGGGTGACCGTGATCCTGGTGTCCGGCGACTTCTTCCCCATGCTCGGGGTCACGCCGGCGCTGGGCCGCGCGCTCCGGCCCGACGAAGCGGAGGCGGGCAAGAATCACGTCGTCGTGCTGTCGTGGGGATTCTGGCAGCGGCATTTCGGCGGCGACCGTGCCGTGACGGGGCGCCAGCTGCTCCTCAACAACGAGGCCTACGAGGTCGTCGGCGTCATGCCGGTGAGCTTCAAGGATTTCGCCCAGCGCAACGCCGATCTGTGGACGCCGATCACGTTCCGGCCGGCGGACTTCGCCGACAACCGTCGCACCAACGAGTTCCTCAACTTCATCGGGCGGCTGGCGCCGGGCGTCACGCTCGAGCACGCACAGTCGGTGCTGCACACCTTCGCCGCACAGCTGCGTACCGAGTACCGGGACAACTACGCGCCCGACTGGGACCTGCAGGTCACCGCCCTGGCCGACGAAGCCGCGCGCAACGTGCGGGCCGGGCTGCTGCTGCTGCTGGGAGCCGTCGCCTTCGTGCTCCTGATCGCGTGCGCCAACGTGGCGAACCTGCAGCTGGCGCGCACGGCCGCGAAGGCGCGGGACATCGCCGTACGTGTGGCGCTGGGAGCGAGCCCGCGGCGGCTGGTGCGCCACCTGCTCACCGAGAGTCTCGTCCTGGCGGTGGCCGGCGGAGCGCTGGGGCTGCTGCTCGCGGCGTGGGGCGTGCCGGCCCTGCTGTCGCTCGTCGGCGACGGGTTGCCGCCCACGGCTCGGGTGGGACTGGATCTCCGGGTGCTGGGGTTCGCGCTGCTCGTTTCGCTCGGGACCGGGTTCCTCTTCGGACTCGCGCCGGCGCTGCACATGGCCCGGACCGATCTGCACGAGTCGCTCAAGGAAGGGGGACGGGCCGTCGGCCAGCGCTCGAGCCTGGCGCTGCGGCGCGGCCTCGTGGTGACCACCGTCGCCCTGGCCCTCACCCTGCTCGTCGGCGCCGGGCTGCTGCTCCGGAGCTTCGCCCGGCTGGTGGACGTGAACCCCGGCTTCCAGGCCGATCACCTGTTGACGTTCAACGTGTCGCTGCCGGACGCGACCTACCCCAACGACACGGTGCGGGTCGCGGCGCTGCAGCGGATCACCCAGGCCATCGAGGCCGTTCCCGGCGTCGTGAGCGCCGGAGGAACGAGCAACATCCCGTTCGGCGGCAACTGGTCCACCGCGAGCTTCAACATCGAGGGCTATCAGCGGCCGGCCAACACCCCCATGCCCTGGGGCGACATCCGCACGGTCACCCCCGGGTATCTCGCCGCGATGCGGGCCCCACTCATCGCCGGCCGCCAGTTCACCGACGCCGACCGCGCCGGCGCGCAGCCCGTCTGCATCGTCGACCAGGAGTTGGTGCGACGCTACTGGCCCAACACCGATCCCATCGGGAAGCGGATCACCTTCAACGACCTCGGCGACTCGAGCATCCAGTGGATCCAGGTCGTGGGCGTCGTGGGGCACATGGCGCACGAAGGGTTGGACGCCGACAAGCGCGTCCAAGTCTACTTCCCCCTCCCGATGAACCCCCTGCCGTTCCTCGGCTACACGGTGCGGACAACGGCGGATCCGGGAGCGACCGTGGGCGCGATCCGCGCCGCGGTGCAGTCGGTGGACGCCAACCTGCCCCTGGCCGGCCTGGCCACGATGGACGAGCTGATCGCCCAGTCCCTGGGCCCGCGCCGGTTCAGCCTGCTGCTGCTCGCGGGGTTCGCATTGCTCGCGCTCGTGCTGGCCGCGATCGGTCTCTATGGCGTCATGAGCTACACCGTGACGCAGCGGGCCCGCGAGCTGGGCGTGCGTGTCGCGTTGGGCGCGAGCACCCGCGACGTCGTGGGACTCGTGCTCGGTCAGGGGGTGCGGCTCGTGATCGTGGGAGTGGGGATCGGCCTCGTGGCGGCGCTGCTCCTGACGCGGGTGATGCGCACCATGCTGTTCGACGTGAGCGCCACCGACCCCGTCACCTTCGTGGTGATCCCGCTGCTGCTGGTGACCGTGGCGCTGGTCGCGAGCTACCTGCCGGCGCGCCGGGCGACGGTGGTGGATCCGGTGGTGGCGTTGCGAACGGAATGACGTGATCGGTGGCCTGTGGTCGGGGGCCAGTGGATTAGTCGCTGACCACTCGCCACCGACCACTGGCCACTTGGAGGAGCACCCATGGACGCCCTGCTCCAGGACATCCGCTACGCCGCGCGCACCCTGCTCAAGTCGCCCGGCTTCACTGTCAGCGCCGTCCTCACCCTCGCGCTCGGGATCGGCGCGAACGCGGCGATCTTTTCCGTGGTGGAGGGCGTCCTGCTGCGCTCACTCCCCTACCGCGCCCCCGATCGGCTGGTGATGCTGTGGGAGAATCACCCGCAGGAA
>DATGDT010000446.1:0-4795 GCA_035310725.1 Gemmatimonadales bacterium | reverse complement strand
CCAGCGCGCACCGAGGGCGACGGCGGCCACCCCCGCGGTCGAAAGCAGCGGCAGCCATCCGGCCCAGACGAGCCGGTCGCCCAGGGCGCCCAGCGGACCGCACAGGGCGGTGCGCAGTCGCTCCACCTCTTCGGGCGGTGCCCCGTCGTATTCCGCGCGCGCGGTGGCCCCGACGGCCAGGCCGCACAGATACGGATGAGCGTTGAAGAACCGCGCCCCACGCGCCACCGCCGCCTGATAGGCGGCGCCGTCCCCCGAGTCGCCCTTCAACGCGCGCAACAGCGGCTCTTCTGCGACGCCCATCCCGACCCCCAGCAGGCGGTCGTAGTTCCACGACGCCTGCACCGTGAAGAGGCGGAGGAACGACACGCGCAGCGGCGGCGCCGGCGGCAGCGGAGTCACGCGATCCACAGCGCCATCACCCCACCGGCCAATCCGGCGGCGAACCAGCGAAGCCCCGCGCCCCGCCCCACGATCCGGAGCAGGCCGGCGACACCGGCCGCCAGCGCCGCACCGCCGCCGAGCGCCGAGGTCAGCGCGAAGACGTGCGAAGGAAGGCGCGCCGCGCCGGCGCGCCAGAGCAGCCACCCGGCGGCGAGGCCGGTCGCGGTCACGAAGGCGGCGCGCGTCACGTCGCGCGCCAGACCGCCCGCGTGAATCCGCGCCAGCACGTGCACGTCTCCGGCCTCCAGCTGCGCCGCCGCCCTGCGCACGGCTCGCGCGTTGGCGGTACGCAGCCAGTGCAGCGTGCTCCCCGCGAACAGAGCGATCAACAGCCCGAGCCCTGTTCCGATGCCCCACGCATCGGTGCGGCCGAGCCAGTGGGCGGTGGCCACCGCCGCGACGGTGGCCGGGCCGTATTCGGGATAGCGGGCCGCGCCGACCGGCAGAACGTCGAACTGGAACAGCTCGAACACGATCCCCAGACGCAACCCGGTTTCCAGATCACCGACGAGGAGGCCGGCGAACGTGCCGGCCACGAGTGGCCGCGCGATCATCATCTGCGGCACGCTCACGAGATCGAGTCCCACGAGCGTGCCCCACACGAGGAGCAGGGCGAGGGTCACCTCGCTCATAGGAACTCCGTGATCGGGACGGCGCGGGCGGTGGGGACGTCCTGCGCCGAGACTTCGACGCCGTTGGAGGCGAGGCGGCGCAGCTTGCCGGCTTCCTCCTCGGTGAGGTACACGTAGCGCAGCCGCTCGGTGCGACCGGCCCGGTGGTGGACGCCGCCGACGTTCACCCGGCGAATGCGCCCGGCCGCGGCGGCCACGACGGCCGCCATCGTGTCGATGTCCCCGGTCAGGAGAATGCCGGGCCGGTCGTCGGCCTCCCATTCGGGGAGCCGCCGCTCCGCCTCGCTGATCGAGGCGAACACCACTTCCATGTTCGCGGGGACGCCCATGCGGTAGAGGTCCTGCTCCCATTCGCTGCCGCGCACCTCGTCGTCCACCAGCACGATGAACGCGGCGTTGAGGGGTTGCCCCCATCCCACCACCACCTGGCCATGAATCAGGCGATCGTCGAGACGGACCAGGGCGAGGCTCATGCGACGGGGGTACGGATCGCGCGCCCGCCGGCGTCCACCGCGCGCTGCGCCGCCTCCGCGGGCGTGCTGTCGCGGTGAAACACGAAGTCGAGCAGCATGGCGAGGTTCACGCCCGTGACCACCGCGATATCGCTGCGGTCGTGCGCGAGGCGGATGGCGCCGGTGAGGCAGGAGCCGCCCGGGAGGTCAACGAACAGCACCGAGGGCACCCCGCCGATGGCCGCCTCGATGCGCGCGGCCAGGGCCCGCGGGTCGCAGCCCTCGTTACTGACCGCCACCAGCGCGCTGTCCACGCCGCTGATCGCGCGCACGGCGGTGACCAGCGCCGCCGCGAGCTCGGCGTGCGAGACGACGACCCCCCGCAGCTCACTCATAGTCCTCTTCGAGATACTCCCGCAGCGAGGCCCGCTCGTTCATCTGACGGATCAGACGGTCGTTGAAGTTCTTTGCCGTGTCCACGCCGCTGTAGCGCAGCAGGTGGCTCATGGCCACGATCTCGCAGATCACCGTGAGATTCTTTCCCGGGTTGAGCGGTACCGTCACCAGCGGCACGGCGACGCCGAGGATGGTGGTCTGCTGCGTGTCGAGGCCGGTCCGGTCGTATTCGCGTGCGGCATCCCAGTCCTCGAGCTGTACCACGACCTCGATCCGCTTCTGCTGCCGCACCGCCCGGATGCCGAACAGCTGCTTGATGTCGATCAATCCGATGCCGCGGATCTCCATGTGATGGCGCGCCATCTCGTGGCCACGACCGATCAGGATGTCCACCCCGCGGCGCGTGACGTGTACCATGTCGTCCGCCACCAGTCGGTGGCCCCGCTCCACCAGGTCGAGCACGCACTCGCTCTTGCCGATCCCGGAGCGGCCCATGAACAGCAGCCCGACGCCGTACACGTCGGCGAGCGAGCCGTGCAGCGTCGTCGCGGGCGCGAACACATCGTCCAGGTACGGCTTCAGGCGGCGGTAGAACTCCGCCGTCTTGAGCGAGGTGCGGATCACCGGCACCTGCCGGGTGCCCGCCAGCTCGAGCAGCTCGGCCGGCGGCTCCTGCGACTTGGTGATCACGACGCACGGCAGGTCGAACTTGAAGAAGAGCTCCAGGGCGCGGCGCCGCTCGGCGGGTTCGAGCGAGCCGAGGTAGCTGATCTCGGTTTCACCCAGGATGTGGATGCGGTCACCGACGAAGCGCGCCGTGTACCCCGCGAGTACGAGCCCCGGACTCGACGCCTCGGACGAGGGAATCTCGCGATCGAGTCCCTGCTCGCCGGTGAGCGACTCGAGCTCGAGTGCGCCCTTGCGCGCCAGGAGGTCGCGAACGCGGGGCCGCTGGTTCACTCGGCCTCGCGCGCCACCGAGCGCCGCCGCGCCGGTCCGGAGCGCTTGGCGGGCGACTTGTCGAGCTGGCGGCGCACCCGCGCCGCCGCCCGGTCCAGCGCCGTGCGGTGGTCGATCCCCTCGGCCCGTCCCACGAACACAGCGCCGCGCGCGGTATGCAGCCGCAGCTCCGCCGCGGCCACGCCGTGATTCTCGCTGAAGATCACCTGACCATCGTGCGGCCGCGGCGCGACCTTCGCGAGCCGCTCCACGAGCGCCCGGGCCCGCAGGCGCAGATCAGGCGTCACGTCGCAGTGGCGGGCGGTGACGGTGATGTGCATGCATTCACCTCCGTTGCGCGATGACCCGCTCGAGATGGGCGCCGGTCGCCTGGGCCGCGCGGTCCCACGTCAGCGGGAGGGCGAATGCCCGTGCGCCGACTCCCAGGCGCGCCACGAGCGCGGGATCCCGGGCCAGCTCGCCGATGCGCCGCGCCAGCTCGACCGCGTCGCCGTGCGGCACGAGGAATCCCGTCTCACCGTGGCGGACCGTCTCGCGCAGGCCGGGACTGTCAGAGGCCAGCGCCGGCGTCCCGCAGGCGGCGGCCTCGACGTTCGAAATGCCCCAGCCTTCCTTGGGGCTGGGGAAGACCACCGCCCACGCCGAACGCAGCAGGCGGCGCTTTTCCTCCTCCGACACGAAACCCAGGAAGCGCACCGCGTCCGTCAGCGCCAGCCGCCGCACCTCCCCTTCCAGCCGCGGGCGGTCGTCGCCCGCGCCCGCGATCTCGAGGGTGGCGTCCACCCCCGCCGCACGCGCCAACGCGAGTGCTCGCAATGCGATATCCACTCCTTTATAACGCTTCAGGCGACCGACGTACAGGAACGTGGGCCGATCGGTGCGCGGCGTTCCGGAGTCGGGGTGATACCAGCTCGCGTCGATCCCCGGATAGATCACCTCGATCCGCTCGGCGGCCACGCCCCGGGCCACCAGATCGTCCCGGGTGCTGTTGCTGATGACATGGAACGCCGCGCGCGCGTAGGCGCGCGGAATCGCCCGCTCGGCCGCCCAGACAATCGCCGCCACCGGCCAGCTCGCTTCCACGAACGCCGTCGTCCCGAAGAGGTGCGGCACGATGGCGCAGAACGGCAGGTCGGTGAGCGACGGCAGGTACAAGGGCAGTTTGTTGAGGTCCTCGACCACCACATCGTACCCCTCCGGCCGCCGCAGCGCCGAGCGGACGGCGCCACGCGCCAGCAGTGCGAAGCTCATGCGGCCGCCGACACGACGCACGCGGATGCCGTCGAGCTCCGCCGTGACCGGGGCGCCGGCCCAGCCGCTCGCGACCAGATCCACGCGGTGCCCCTGCCGGGCGAGCCGGCCGAAGATCTCGTGCAGGTGAATCTCCGCGCCACCGGCGTGCGGGTTCTCGCGGTCGTTCCAGTTGACCAGCAGAATCCTCACAACCGGCCCAGCTCCCGCGCCACTGCATCGAGCACTCCGTTGACGAACGCCGGCGAGCGCCCCCCGCCGAACCAGTGGGCCAGTTTCACCGCCTCATCCATCACGACCCGCGCCGGCGTCCGCCCTTCGTCGAGCTCCGCCATGGCCAGACGCAGGATGTTCTTCTCGACCACGCCGACGCGTTCCAGCCGCCAGTGCTCGGAGAGGCGCGACAGCTGCGCGTCGTACTCCTCCTGCCCCGCCACCGCCCGCGCCGCAAGCTCCGCGCCGCGGTCGTAGCCCTCGGGGATCTCCCCGTAGGTCCTGGCGAGACGGGTGACGACGGTGTCGATCGAGGGATGCCCCGACAGGTCCCAGGCGTAGAGCAGCTGCAGCGCGCGGGCGCGCGCCTTAGTCTCGGGCCGTTCCACGGCGCACCCGGTGCAGGACGTCCGCCGTCTGGAGCGCCGCCGCCGCGGCCTCGTAGCC
>DATGDT010000445.1:0-1886 GCA_035310725.1 Gemmatimonadales bacterium | reverse complement strand
GCGTGGGCCATCTGTTCGACGCGATCCCGTGCCTCGACGCGACCGGCATCCCGGTCCCGGGCTCGTGCGCGGTCACGCAGCGCGACTTCAGCGCCTGCTCCAGCGGGGCGTGCCACATCGGCGGGCCGACGACCGCCCGGGCTGCTTACCTGACGGTGATTGCGAACCTGAACAATCTGCTCAACCAGTTGTGGAACGACACCAACGCCAACGCCATCATCGACGCGACTGACACCGGTCTGCTGCCGGCCATGGTCGCCCGGAGCACGGCGGCCGACTCCGCCGCGCTCAACTTCGGGAGTAATGTCACCACAACCGCCAAGGGGGCGCTCTGGAACGCTGCTCTCGCGGCGACCGAAGACAAGGCCTACTTCCTGGGCGGGACGGTCTACGGACGCCGGTTCGCGACCCACATGGCGTCGGGCAACGGCGTGCATAACCCGTTCCTGCTCCAGGCCTTGCTGTCGTCGTCGATCGACGCCGTGCGGAGCGAATACGGATTGCCGGCGCCGCCCAACTACGACACGCACATCGTCGGCACGGTGCCGGCGAGCGTCCGGCCCAGGATCTCGAGCCAGCAGAGCGGCAACCGCTGATCCGCATCGCTGCGGAAACTCCTAGACATGATTCGGGCCCCGGTCGAAAGACCGGGGCCCGTCGTGTGTGCGATCTGCGGGGCGCTCGAGTGGCGCTCCCGGGCTAGTGGGAGAACACCAGGCGCAGCCGTTTGAACAGGAATTGGCGAATCTCCACGACGAAGAGCACGACCAGCATGCGCGCGAGCCGGTGCAGTCGCGCGAAGCGCCGTCGGATGGGCCACTTGAGCCAGTCCTTGGCGCGAACCTCCGGACGGGCGAGGTCCGTGACGCGCTGCCGCACGGCGGCGAGATGCGCCTCGCGCTCGCCCGGGTCCGGGAGCGCCTGGATCGCGTCGATTTCCGACACGAGCTGGCGCGAGGCGGCGACGCCGGACACCAGCTTCCGATAGGACACCTCATCGATGATCCCGAAATCGAGCTTGGCCTTCGCGAGGCGCAACGACGCCTCGTAGGTCGCGTCCACGATCTCGTCCCGGGTCATGCTGTCGGTCTCGAAGCTCAGGATGTGTTTCCAGCTCGGGCCCATGAGCGCGCGGCGATGGTCCTCGAAGGTCCGGCACAGCTTCCGGTACCCGAACCGCTCCGGCTGCTCGAACGCCGGGCTGCCGGGGTCGAGGAAGGGTCCCAGCGGCGCGATGAAGAACCACAGGCGCCGGTCGCCCCCGAACCGTTGCAGCAGCGTCCGGCAATAGTCCACGCACCCGACCGCGTCGGCGTAGGTCTGCTTCGGGATGCCGACCATGAAGAAGATGTCGATCCGGTTGACGCCGTTCTCGAGGGCGCTGGCGATGGTCGCCTCGATCCGCTCGTTGGAACACATGAGCTTGCCGTTCACGCGTCGCAGCGATTCGAGATGTGACTCCAGGGTCATTTCGACGCTGAAGCGCGGCACGGCCTTGGCGATCCGCCCGAAGAACTCATCGCCCGCGGGGAAGAACAGCTCGAAGACCAGTTCGTTCTCGATCCGCGCCTCCGCCAGGAGATCGAGAAAGCGGTCCGCATGTTCCCGGCCGCCCTGCCGCAGGTCGTGAACGAGGAAGATCGGGGACCGGCTGAATTCCTGGATTCGCAAGATGTCCCGGACCAGCGTCTCGGGGGAGCGAAAGGCCGGCTTTGAGCGGTTACAGATGCTCTGGTAGGCGGAGCGGGAGCCACCGCAGATGGCGCAGTTCTGGGTGCAGCCACGCGAGGTGAGCACAGCGGTGATCGTATAGTCGAGCCAGTCCTCGAACGGGATGACGTTGGCAAGGCTGCCGTACTTGAGCACCGACCGCATCACGTAGGAAT
>DATGDT010000444.1:0-19017 GCA_035310725.1 Gemmatimonadales bacterium | reverse complement strand
CTCGCACGCACCGGGAGCAGCATGACCAACGGCAGCGGGGACTACGTGATCGCGTTTGCGGTCGGGCGGTCAAGCGGTCAGGCGGTCGGTCCATCCGGGGAGCCACCGACCGCCCGACCGCCTGTCCGCCCGACCGCCCGCCTGACCGACACGCTGGAAGTGGTCACCAACGACGCGATGTCCCCGCTGTTCGAGGCGGTGATCGAGGCGACCGAGGAGGCGATTGTGAATTCGTTGCTGCGGGCGGAGACGGTGAAGGGATTCCGTGGAACGGCTTACGCGCTGCCGATCGACTCGACTGTCGCGATACTGCGGCGCCACGGGATGGTGCGCCACTGAGCTTGCTGCGCGGTGACGGTCGTGAAGAACGCCCGGTACACGTCCGGGTGCCACTGGCGGTGGTTCTCCTGCATCTCGAGAATCGCCTGCTCGATCGACACCGCCGGCCGGTAGCTGCGGGTGGTCGTGAGCGCATCGAAGGCGTCGGCGATCCCGACGATCTGGGCGGTGATCGGGATTTCCTCACCACGCAGGCCGTGCGGGTATCCCGAGCCGTCATAGCGCTCGTGGTGCCAGCGAATGATCGGCTTGATGTCCCAGGGCAGGTCGATCGCGGCGAGCAGCTCGACACCCCACAGGGGATGCTCCCGAATGAGGTCGCTTTCCTCGGCCGCGAGCGGGCCCGGCTTGTTCAGGATCTCGGCGGGCACGCGTACCTTTCCCAGATCGTGCAGATACGCGCCGATGCGCACGGTCGTGACCTCGTGGTCGTCGAACTCGAGGCTCCGGGCCACGTCGACGGAATAGGCCGCCACGCGCGCGCAGTGTCCGAACGTGTAACGGTCGCTCGATTCGATGAGCTCGGCCAGGCGGCAGACGACTTCGAGACAGGCCGCCTCACGCGGATTGAGTCGCGACGCGGGCTGCGACCTTCCCACGGTGCGGCGCGACATGTCCCGCCGGCGCAGCGCCGGCTGGCGGTGGGCCGAAGTGGGGCCCGATGGCTCGATACGAGGGAGTGCGGTCACGACTTGGTGAAGATGCGCCACAACCCGCGGTGGTCACGCAGCAGGTTTGCCGCACCGCCATCCCGTTGCGCCGCTGGCCACGCCGGGGCTATCGTGCCCGGCGTCCCGCGCCCCGTTGCTATCCCATTACGCCACGGAGCTTTACGCCATGACTGAAGGGTTGTCCTCCAACCTCCAGCACCTGGAGACGTCCGCCACCATCGCGATCTCCCAGGAGGCCAAGCGTCGCCGGGCAGCAGGCGAAGACGTGATCGATCTCGGGGCGGGCGAGCCCGACTTTCCCACGCCGCCGATCCCGGCCGAGGCCGGGATCCGGGCGATCAAGGAAGGAAAGACGCGATATCCGACCAACGAGGGCATCCTGGAGCTGCGGGCAGCGGCGGCCAAGCACCTGGCGCTGCTCTCGGGCGGTCGGCCGATCAACGCCGATCACATCGTCGTGTCCACGGGGTCGAAGCAGTCGCTGTTCAACGCCTGCTTCTCGCTGTTCGGTCAGGGCGACGTGGTGGCGATCCCCGCCCCGGCCTGGGTGTCGTATCCGCAGATCGTCCACTTGGCGCGGGCCCGCCCCGTCCTGATCACCGGAGATCCGGAGTGGGGGTTGAAGGTGAGCGTGCGCGAGCTCGAGCGCATCCTTCCCGCGCCGAAGGGGCTGATCCTGTGCTCGCCATGCAACCCGACGGGCTCCGTCTACGCGCTGGCCGAGCTGCGTGCCATCGCCGAGTGGGCGGCGGCGCGAAAGGTGTGGATCATCGCCGACGAGATCTACCGCCGTATCCACTACGGCAGCGGTCCCGCGCCGTCGATGCTGGATCTGCCCGACGACTTTCTGGAGCGCACGGTCATCGTGACGGGGGTCAGCAAGACCTACGCGATGACGGGGTGGCGCGTGGGCGTGGCGCTCGCGCCGGCGCCGGTGGCGAAGGCGATGGCGGCGCTGCAGTCCCACACCACGTCCGGGGCGAATCACATGGCGCAGTACGCGGCGGCAGCGGCGTACGCCGACGAGCGCGTGGAGCAGGACGTGCAGCGGATGGTGGCCGAGTTCCGCCGCCGGCGCGACCTGCTGGTGGAGGGCTTCCGCCGCCGGCTGCCGGGCGTGGAGTTCGTCGAGCCGCACGGTGCCTTCTACTTCTTCTTCCGGGTCGACTCCTTCGGCGGCATTTCCGGCACCGACTTCTGCACGCGCCTCATCACCGAGACCGGTGTGGCGCTGGTGCCTGGAGGCGCGTTCGGAGACGACCGCTGGGTGCGGCTGTCTTACGCTGCGGCGACGGCCGACATCGAGAAGGCGTTGGAGAGGATCATCGGGTTTGCGAAGAGGATCTGAGAGACGGGGGGACGAGGGACGAGGGACGGGGGACGAGTGCGATCGTTTGGTTCTGATCGCGTAGGAGGGATCCCCTCAATACCGGGCGCAGGTGCTACCCTCTGCGTCGATGCGAAAACTGGACTCTCTGCTCGCGTGGACCAATGGACGCGCGGTTGCGCGGTCGGCCTATCGGTTGACCCTGGTGGAGCCTCTCTGGAAGCACTTCGGGCTCTCTGACCAGATCCGTCGGGCCTGTGCGTCGATTCCGGCCAACATCGCCGAGGGCTATGCGCTCGGTACGACTCCGCAGTTCATCAAGCACCTGCAGATCGCCCTGGGTTCGGCCACCGAGCTTGCCACCCACTTGGAGCTGGTGAAGGACCTCGAGCTGGCGGCGAAGGAGGACATCGAGCAGGCACTGGAGCTTTCGAACCAGGAGATTGGACTGCTGATTGGACTCGTGTACTCTCTCAGAAGCCGCCGTGAGCCCACTCGTCCCCCGTCCCCCGTCCCTCGTCCCTAGATCTTGGATGCTCGTTGACTCAGCACTTCGAGTCCGGCGTCGGTCACGAGCGTATCGTCCTCGATCCGCACCCCGAACTTGCCGAGCTGGTAGATCCCCGGCTCGATCGTGAAGACCATCCCGGGCTCGAGCGGGGTGTCGTTGCCTTCGACCAGATAGGGCGGCTCGTGTCCGTCCATTCCCATGCCGTGCCCCAGGCGATGGGTGAAGTACTGTCCGTAGCCGCCCGCGGTGATGACCCGGCGCGCCGCCTCGTCCATTTCCCGGCAGCGCACGGTGAACGGTTTGCCGAGCCCCATCGCCGCCGTCTGCGCGTCGTGCACCAGGTTGAACACCTTCTTGAACTCGTCGGCGGGGGCGTCGCCGAACCAGGTGGTGCGGGTGATGTCCGAGGTGTAGCCCGAGACCTGGCTGCCGGCGTCGATCAGCACCACCATCTCCTTCTGGAGGGCGGAGCCGCCGGGGCCGCCGTGGGGCAGGGCGCTGGAGGGCCCGAACTGGACCAGCCCGCCGCCACCCGCGCCGCGCGCGCGCATCTCCTCGCTGAGCTTCGCGGCCACCTCGCGCTCGGTGACTCCGGGGACGAGGGCGGCGAACGTGGCGGCGATCGATGCCTCGGTGATCTCGATGGCCCGCCGGATCAGGGCGATCTCCTCGGGATACTTGATGAGCCGCAACCGCTCCGTGATCGGCGCGCCGCTCTGCCACTTCCAGTTGCCGCCCGCGCCGTCGAACAGCCGGAGCGCCGACCCGTAGTCCAGGCTCGCTTCAATGGCTCCCTGGCCGACCCGGTGCCCGGGCTTCATGGCCTGCAACACGGTCTGCACGAGTTTCCAGGGATCGTCCTGCTCGTCCCAGCCGCGCACGTCGGTCACGGTACTGGCGCGCTTCACGCGCTCCACCTCGAAGGACGGCGCGACGATCGCGGCATCGCCCTTCGCGGGCACGAGCAGCAGGATCAGGCGCTCGCTGCGTCCCGGCGAGGCGCCGGTGTAGTAGGCGAAGTTGGTGCTCGGGGCGGCGACAAACAGGTCGAGCTTGCGCCGGTCGAGCTCGGCGCGCAGCCGGTCCAGGCGGCGGGCGAAGACTTCCGGTCCCAAGGCCGGTTCCTGTGTCGGACCGGCGGTCAGGCGGTCAGGCGGTCGGACAGTTCGGATGGACTGACCGCCAGACCGCCCGACCGCCCGACCGAGCAGCACCGCGCCGCCCACCGCCGTCACAAACTCCCGCCGCTCCATCATCTGGCTCCTCCGTGAGACGGGGCTATATTACGCCCCCCCACGCACCGGTGGAAGGCGCACGCGCGCATGCAATTCCAGGCGAAGATCGAGCCGCTCGACGGCAAACTCCCCAAGGTGTCCTACCGCTGGGACCCCGAGACCGACATTCTGTCGGCCACTTGCAGGGGCGTACCCAAGGCCACCGGCATGGACGGCAGCGTCGACCTCGAGGGGAACGACGGATCGTTCGTCCTGCTGGACGTGGCGGGCGGTCTGCTCCGCGGGCTGGACGTCGTCACCTGGCCGGACGACATCCGTACGGTCGATGCTCTCGCGGCGCCCACCGCGGCCGAGGAGGCCCGCGTGCTCTTCCCCTCGCGGCGCTCGCAGCCGGCGGTGGCGGCGGTCGAAGTCGACACGGCTCTGACGGTCGAGAAGAACGCTACGGAATCGGTGATCCACATCCGCGTCGGGCGCACGCGCCCGGTGAGCGTGGTGCGCGTCGCCGACCTGCTCCTCGTCGAGGTGGACAAGCAGTCCCGCCTCGCCGGACTGTGGCTGCTCGAAGTGCCGCCGTTCCCCAACGTCGAGGCCACCGCCTAAGTGGTGGACGAGCGGCTCCAGCGCTACATCGAGGAGCTGTTCGCGGTAGAAGATTCCGTCCTGAAGCGCGTGCGCGAGCGCCACGCCGAGCTCGACCTGCCGCCGATCCACATTTCCCCGGATGAGGGGAAGCTGCTGCACGTGCTGCTGCGCGCCGCCGGCGCGCGCACCGTGCTCGAGATCGGCTCGCTCGCGGGCTACTCCGGGATCTGGCTGGCCCGCGCGCTCCCGGCCGGCGGGACGCTCACGACGATCGAGAAGCACCCGGTGCATGCGGAGCTCGCGCGACAGGCATACGCCGAAGCGGGAGTGGCCGAGCGGGTCCGGCTGATCGAGGGCGAGGCACTGAGCGTCCTGGAGACGCTGCCGCCGGACACGGCGTTCGACGCCGTCTTCGTGGACGCCGACAAGGAGCCGCTCCCGCAGTACTTCGAATGGAGCCTCCGGTTGTTGCGACCGGGAGGTCTGCTCCTATGCGACAATGCATTCTTCCACGGGTCGGTGGTGGACCCGAACGATCATTCCCCCCAGGCCGAGGGCGTCCGGGCGTTCAACCGGCTCGCGGCGACCGACCGGCGTGTGGTCTCGGCCGTGATCCCCATCCGCGACGGCGTCGTGATCGGGGTGAAGGTCGCCCGATGAGCGAAGCATGACCGGCCGGCGCGATTGGCTCACCGCCCTCTACGCCGCCGGGATCACGCCCGCCTCCTTCGTTCCCGATGCGAGCGCCGGCCGGGTGGCCGACCCCGACGAGGCGCCCGCGCCGACGGTCGAGCTGGTGGAGGATGACGAGCTGCAGGTGCACGCCCTCGTCCCTGGAGCACCCCCCGCGGTGGTCGCATTTCTCGACGGCATTCAGCAATGGAAGGTGGTCGGCTACGATGGCGTCCGGCCCATCGCCGTGGCGTACGTCGCGGCGGCGGTGCGGCAACGGGGCCCGGACGGCCGGCTGCGCACCGCCCAGTGGGAAGCGCGCGAGCTGGTCGTCGCCGCTCCGGACTCGCTGGACGACGCGCGGCGCCGCGCGATCGAGGCGGCGGGCCTGGAGGTGGTGTCCGCCGAAGCGGACCCTGCGGGGGCAGGGCAGCCGGGGCAGGCGCTCGAGTCGCTGCGTCGCGAGGTGCGGCGCGCCCGCCAGACACTGGAGCGCGACATGGGGCGGCGGGCGGTCGAACACCTTGCGAAAGACGAGTGGCTGGTCGTGGATGGGCAGCTGGCGATCTCCGCCGCCCTCGCGCGGCACCCTCGCGCCATCGGCGTGATCAAGAGCCACGGCGCCGAGTTTCTCGAGGGACGGCATCTCGAGCGCGCGCTCACCGTTCCCGCGGCGCACCGCACCAGCGTGTTCCGCGTGCATGGTGGGCATGGCCGCACCGAAGTCGATTCGTGGTACCTGCGGCTGTGGCCCTGGGAAGGTCGGGACCTCTACTACGGGCTGATCCGGATCGAAGTCGCACGGGGTCCGGATCCCGGGGCCCGGGCCCCGGGGATCTCCGGGTGGCTCTTTGCCGAGCGAGCGACGCTCTCGGCGCCCGACGCGCGCTTCGACCGGTTACTGTATCCTATACATGACGTGGAGACCTATCTGAGAAGCCGCGCTCCCGGAGATCTCCTGGCCTCGCCGGCATCCCGGCTCCCGCGCACCGGCACGTGATCGAACGACCCTCGCAGGGCCCAGGCGACCTCCCTCCGGTCCCCGTCGGCCGCGTCGTCGCCACCGAGCAGAAGCCCGCCACGCCGCACCAGTTCCACTTCTGGACGGCGACGGAGACGACCGTCGGGATCGGGGCGATCGTGAAAGTCCAGGGAGGAGGGACAGGGGACGGGGGACGAGTGGGGGGAAGGGGGAAGGGGGAAGAGGGAAGAGTGGTCTACGGTGTGGTGACGGATGGGTTCGCGTATTCCGACCTCGCCTCCCCATTGCACGACGTGATCGGCGCCGAGGGAGATCCCGCTCGGGCCCGAGAGGCGCCCACGGCACGGGCGGAGATCCGGCTCTGGACCGCCGCGGTGCTGCGCCAGATCCCCGAGGAGCCGCTGCAGCCGGTGCCGCTGGGCGACGTGCACATGGCGAGCGACGCCGACGTGGCGCAGGCGCTGCGCATGGACGCCTACCTGCACGGCGCGCGGCCGACGGCGATTCCCGTCGGGCTCTACACCTCGGGCGGCCTCGAGTCGCCGGTCTATCTCGACGCGGATTTCCTGGTGGGACCCGAAGCGGCCCACCTGAACATCTCGGGGGTGTCCGGACTCGCGACCAAGACGAGCGCCGTGGAATTCCTGATGGGCGCGATCTTCCAGCATTTTCCCCCCCATCGGGGGTCGGTCGCCGCCGTGTGCTTCAACGTGAAAGGCCCCGACCTGCTGTTCCTCGACCAGCCGGGCGCGCTGGAGGACGAAGACCGCCGCCGCTACGCGCGGCTCGCGGTCGATCCGGCCCCGTTCGAGCGGGTGCGCTACTTCGCGCCGTTCAAGGCCGACGGCGTCAACCTGAACACGCTGCGCACCAACGCCGAGCTCGCCGGCACGGTCGAGCCGCTCGTCTGGGGGCTCACCGAGGTGCTGGACTTCGCCGAGGTGCTGCTCAACCGCGACGACATCGACGCCAAGGCCGACGCGTTCATCGACTTCCTGGCCGACCGCGTCGTGCGGCGCGACTTCGAGGACGGGTTCGGCGGCCGGCATCGCGTCGAGACCTTCGCCGACCTGGAGCGGCTGTTCCGCAGCATCTTCGACGGGCTGGAGATGGCCGGTCGCGGCGACATCTGGCGGACCCACCACATCGCCACGATCCGCAAGGTGCGCAACCGCCTCGGCAACGTGTCCACGCGCTGCAAGGGGCTCGTGACCGACGACGGCCCGTCGAGCGATCTGCCGTGGGGAAAGTTCGCGGACCGCACGGTGTACGTGATCGATGTGGCCAACGTGGATCCGCTGGGACAGGATCTCGTGTTCGCGCGCGTGGTGTCGGGTCTGCGCGAGCACCTGGAGCGCCGCGACCTCGGCGTGGACGCCGTCGTCGTCTTCGTGGACGAATTGAACAAGTACGCGCCGGCGGACGGCCCCGAGACGTACGTGAAGAAGATGCTGCTCGACATCTCCGAGCGCGGCCGGTACCTGGGCCTCGTGCTGTTCGGCGCCGAGCAGTTTCGCTCGCAGGTGCACCGGCGCGTCGTGGGGAACGCCGCCACGCAGGTGTTCGGCCGCATGGACGCCGACGAGCTGGCGACACCGGGGTATCAGGTCCTGTCGCCGGCCACGAAGATCAAGCTGGCGACGCTGCCGATCGGCGAGCTGATGGTGCGCCACCCGCATTTCACCCAGCCGATCTTCGTCCGCTTCCCGCGCCCCGCGGTGCTGCGCGGGCGCGATGGGGTGGAGCGCTATCCGCCGGCCGAGGATCTGCCGTTCGAGGAGGCGGTCGTCCGCCAGCTCGCCCGGCTCGATCCGGGCATGCGTCCCAATCAGGTGAAGGACCTGATCACGGATCGGGACGAGTCGGACGTGCGCCGCGCGCTCGGCGCGGTGCGTCGCGAGCGGCCGGTGGATGTCCTGGCGCTGTTCCGCAAGCGGCTCGGCAGCCGGGTCGCCCCCGAGGGGGTGCGCGAGCGCGCCGCGGTGCAGCCGCTCAACCCGATCGCCGAAGAGCCGTACTGATCTCAGGGAGACCCATGCGCGTCGCCTGCCTGCTGCTCCTCGCGGTGTTCGCCTGCAAGGGGAAGGAACCCGCGACGGTCCCCGTGACGACGAAGATCGTGCTCCGCTACCATCCGCCGGCGGGCGCCGTGTACCGCTACGTGCTGGAGCAGAGCTCCCGCTTCGCCCCCGACACGGTCGCCGCGACCGACTCCTCCACCCTCACGTCGATGACGCTGGTGTTCCGGCAGCGCGTCGGAGACCGCGGCGCCGATGGCGTGCTGGTGACGATGCTGCTCGATTCATCCAGAGTCGCCAGTCCCATGTTGAGCCCGGAGGCGGCCACGGCGGCGTCGGGACAGCTGCGTGGCCTGAGCGTCACCGGTGTCCTGGACGACCGGCTCCGCTTCGTGCGCGCCGATTTTTCCTCGCTCGGCCGGCTGCCGATCATCGTGCGCGAGCAGGTGGAGCTCGGGATCCGGGCGGCCGCGCTCTCGTTCCCCGACGAGGCCGTCGGCCCGGGCGACGGGTGGACCATCGAGACCGCGCTGCCGTTCGCCCAGCTGGCGAGCGGCGCGCCGCTCGACGTCACCAGCAAGATCACGGTGCGGAGCATCACCGTGACCCGCGGCGACACCACGGTGGAGCTCGGGGTGGAGACGGGGCTCCCGGACCGCCCGCTGGAATTCAACTTCGGAGGGCAGACGGTCTCCGTGCGGCTGCGCGGCGGGATCACGGGCAATCAGGTGTTCTCCCTCACGCGCGGTGCCGTGATCAACGGCATGCTCGGGGGCGTCATGCATCTGACCGTCACGGGCGGGTTCTTCGGCACGGAGGGAATGGTGATGCGGGTGGAGCAGCGCGCGGCGACGCGGCTGGTGGAAACGCCCTGACGCAATTGAAGCTCGCCCACCTGGCGGATCTGCATCTGGGATTCCGCCAGTACGATCGCCAGACGCCGAGGGGGGCGAACCAGCGCGAGGCGGACGTGGCGCAGGCGTTCGCGCGGGCGGTGGACGACCTGCTGGAGCAGCAGCCCGACCTGATCGTCTTCGCGGGCGACATCTTCCACTCGGTGCGCCCCACCAACCCGGCGATCCTGTTCCTGTTCCAGCAGCTGCAACGCATCCGCGTCGCACTGCCCGAAACGCCGGTCATCCTGCTCGCCGGCACACACGACACCCCTCGGACAGCCGAGACCGGGAGTATCCTGAGGCTGTACGAAGCCGTGGGCGCCGAAGTGGTGCTCGACACGCCGCGGCGGCTCGTGTTCCCGAAGCTCGATTGTGCCGTGCTTGCCGTCCCGCACCAGGCCCTGATGAGCGGCGAACGGCCGGCGCTCCGCCCCGAACGCGGCGGCCCCACGCTCAACATCCTCCTCACCCATTTCCAGTACCAGGCCCTGGGCGAAGCCCGGGGCACGATGGAGTATGGCGGGGCGCTCCTCGGCCCCGAGGACCTGGCGCCCGCCCAATGGGACTACGTGGCGTTGGGCCACTTTCACGTTGCCCACGAGGTCTTTCCGAACGCGTGGTACTCGGGAGCGTTGGAGTACGTATCACCCAATCCGTGGGGACAGCTGCAGGATGAAGCCGAACGGGGGCGGGCCGGCAAAGGGTACCTGATGGTGGACCTCCCGGGAGCACGGGTGCACTTCCGGCGGATTGCCCTGGCACGACAGCACATCGAGCTGGAGCCGATCCACGGGAAGGACCTCACCGCCAAGCAGATCGACGAGAAGATCGCGGAGGCGGTACGCACGGCGAAGCCGTCCATCGACGACAACGTCGTCCGGCAGCTCGTGTGGGACGTGGCGCGGGCCACTGCGCACGACCTCGACCATCAGGCGATCCGTGGGTACAAGGCCCGCGCGCTCCACTTCCAGCTCGACCTGCGGCGCCCCGAGGAGCAGTATCACGTCGGCGTCGGCGCGCCGGCGCGCCGGCAGACCCTGGGCGAGACGGTGCGCAATTTTCTCTCGCGCCGCCTCCTCAATGCCGACATCCCGCGCGACGAGTTCGTCGCGAGCGGGGTGGCGTACCTGGAGCGGGTGAGCGGCGGGCAGGACGGCACGGGGGAGGGGGTGGCGCCCGCCTGATGGAGCTCAAGCGCCTGCGGCTCGAGAACTTCCGGCAGTTCGCCGAGACCGAGATCGAGTTCGGTCCCGGCATCACCGGGATCGTCGGTCCCAACGGGGCTGGGAAGACGACGCTGCTCGAGGCGATCGCCTGGGCGATCTACGGCGTGCAGGCCGTGCGGGGCGACAAGGATTCGATCCGGCGGCACGGGGCGCCGGGCCGGTCGCGCGTGGAGGTGACGCTCGAGTTCCGGCTGGGCGCCCACGAGTACGTCGTTACCCGCAACCTCTACGGGGCCGAGCTGCGGCAGGACGGCCAGGTGGTGGCGAACTCGCTCAAGGCGGTGTCGGAGAAGCTGGGGCGGGTGCTCGGCATGTCGCACGACGAATTCTTCAACACGTATTTCACGGGTCAGAAGGAGCTGGCCGTGATGTCGTCGCTGGGGCGCACCGAGCGGGCCGCCTTCCTGTCGCGCGTCCTGGGCTACGAACGGTTGGAGCTGGCGCAGCAGCTGGTGCGGGAAGCGCGCAACGCCATCGGGAGCGAGCTGAAGGGGCTGGAGGCGGGACTGCCGGACCGCGGGCAGCTCGAACGCGAGCGGACCGAGGCGGCGGCCCGGCTGACGGGCGCCCGCAAGGCTGCCGAGACGGCGCGCGCGGCGCAGAAGGCGGCCGAGCAGGGAGTGAAGCGCGAGGAGCCCCGCTGGAAGGAGTGGGAAGCGCGGCGCGACCGGGTCCGTTCGCTCGAGAGCGAGCGGGGCATGGGCGCGCACGCGGTGGAGACGGCCCGGCAGGAATTTCAGCGGCTCGACCGGGAGCTGGCCGACGCCCTGAAGGCGCGGACGGACCTGGAGCGGCTGGCCACCGAGCTGGTGCCGTTGGAGGAACGCAAGGCCGAGCTGGCCCGGCTGGAGCAGTTGCAGGAAGAGGAGGCGGCGCGCCAGGCCGATCGGCGGGCCTTGGCCGAGCTGGCCCGGACCGCGGAGGTGCGGGACCGGCGCATCGCGGAGCTCGAGGGGGCCGCGGCGGCGCTCGGGGGCGTGGAGACGGAGGCACGCGCGCTCGCGGAACGGCTGCTGTCGCAGGAGCGGGCGGTGGAGGAGCAGCGGGCTGAATGGGCGCGCGACCGTCAGGACGCCGAGACGAAGCGGCAGCAGCTGCGCGATCAATGGCGCGACGTGAAGGAGCAGCGCGACAAGATTGCCGAGCTGGGGCCCGAAGGGGCGTGCCCGACGTGCCAGCGGCCCCTCGGAGCCGAGCATGCGGCCGTCCTGGCGCTGCTGGATCGCCAGCTCGAGGACATCGCCATCAACGGGAATTTCTTCAAGCAGCGGATGGAGCAGCTGGCGGACCCGCCGGAAGCGGTCCGTGCGGCGGAGCAGGCGCGCGATGCAGTGCGCGAGGAGGCGCGGCGCGCCAGCGAGCAGGAAGGAAAGCTGCGTGCCCAGGTCGAAGAGCGGACGCTGGCGCTGACGCGCCGGGCGGCGGATGCGCGGCGCGCCTCCGAGCTCGAGGCGCGGCTGGCGGCGCGGCCCACGGGTTACGATCCCGCGCGGCACGACGCGGTCCGGGCGGAGCTGGCGCGGCTCGAGCCCCTGGCGCGGGAGGCGGCGGTGCTCGAGGCCCGCGCGCGGCTCGCCGAAACGCTGGTCAAAGAGGCCGAGCTGGCGGAGCAGCAGCTGTCTCGGCGCGAGCAGCAGGTGAAGCAGCTCGCGGCGGCCATCGCCGCGGAGGGGTTCTCCGAGGAGAAGTCCCGGGCGGCCAAGGAACGCTTCGACCGCGCCATGGGGATCCTGCGGGAAGCCGAGCTGGCGGCGGTGGAGGCCGGGGGCGCGCTGACACGCGCGGAGGATCAGGTGGCCGAGGTGGAGCGGCGCCAGAACGAGCGGGCGGGGCGGGAGCGCGAGATCGAAGTGCTCAAGGGACGGCGTCGCCTGCACGACGAGCTCGATCGCGCCTACTCGGAGCTGCGGGCCGAGTTGAACGCCGCGATGCGTCCCGAGATCGCCGAGCTCGCCTCGGGGTTCCTCTCCGACCTGACCGACGGCCGCTACGACGCGGTGGACCTGACCGAGGACTACACGCTGACCGCCCTCGAGGACGGCGTGCCGAAGCCGGTGCTCTCGGGTGGCGAAGAGGACCTGGCCAATCTCGTGCTGCGGCTGGCGATCTCGCAGATGATCGCCGAGCGGGCCGGGCAGCCGCTGTCGCTGCTGGTACTGGACGAGGTGTTCGGCTCGCTCGACGAATCGCGCCGCCAGCATGTGCTCGGACTGTTGCGCCGACTCGGCGACCGCTTCCCCCAGGTCATTCTCATCACCCACATCGACCAGATCCGGGAGGGGCTGGACCGCGTCATCCGCGTGGAGTACGATGGCGCGCGGGGCGTGAGCACCGCACGGGACGACACGGCGACCCTGGCTGCGGGAGGACTGGATGCGGGCGTGGCTGCCTGAACGGCGCGTGGACGGCCCGCTGCCGGCGCGCGAAGGCGACATCGAGGCGCTGAACAAGCTGTTCGCCGAGGCGTTCACCGACCGCTACCGGCGCGACGGGCTCGCGAACGTGCGCGTGCCGCCCCTCAATCCCCGGGTGTGGACTTACGCGCTGCGCGACGCGGGCAGCGGGGCCATGCTGTGGCGCGACGAGGACGGGAAGCTCGTCGCGTTCAACGTCGCGCACCTGTGCGGTGTGGAAGGGTGGATGGGGCCGCTGGCGGTGCGCGTGGACCGCCAGGGCGCGGGGCTCGGTAAGACGATCGTGCGCGCCGCGACCGAGTGGCTGGTCGACCACGGCGTCACGACGCTCGGCCTCGAGACCATGCCGCGCACGTTCGAGAACATCGGCTTCTACGCCCACCAGGGGTTCCTTCCCGGCCACCTCACGCTCACCATGACGCGCGAGCTCGCGCTGCAGCGGCGCAGCACGGCGGCGCCGCTCCTGGCCTCCCGTCTGCAACCTGCGGCCAGGAGTGACACGCTGAGCGCGGCCCGCGCGCTCGCCGACGCGCTCGCCCCGGGATACGACTTCACACACGAGATCGAGCTGACGGCGGAGCTGGGCCTGGGCGACACGGTGCTGGTCGCCGCGGGCGACCGGCTCGACGCCTATGCGCTGTGGCACTCGGCCTCGCTCGCCGCCGATCGATCGTCCGACGAGCTGCGCGTGCTCAAGCTCGCGGCCCGCCATGCGGGCGCATTCGACGCCGTGCTCGGCGCGATCGAGGCCGGCGCCGTGCACGCCGGGCTGCGCCGCGTCGTGATCCGCTGCCAGAGCCGCTTCGAGCGGGCGTTCCGCGCCCTCGTCGCCCGCGGCTACCAGGTCCGCTGGACCGATCTGCGCATGCACCTCGACGGCTATCCGGAGCCGCCGGTGAGCGAGGGTGAGGGCGTGCTGTTCTCGAACTGGGAGATATGACCTCTCCCCCTGACCCCCTCTCCGCCGATGCGGAGAGGGGGGACACGGGGGAGGAGGAATGATCGCCGGCCTCGTCATTTTCGCCGCGACCTATCTGCTGATCGCGGTCCAGCGTCTTCCATTCATCCATCTGAACCGCCCCGCCGCGAGTCTCGTGGGCGCCGTGGCCATGGTCGTGGCCGGCGTGCTCACCCCGCAGCAGGCCTACGCCGCGATCGACCTCGAGGTCATCGTCTTCCTGCTCGGCCTGATGCTGATCGTCGGGTACCTCGAAGTGGGGAAGTTCTTCGAATGGGCGGCGGATGCGGTGCTGCGCCGGGCCGGGACTCCGCCGCGCCTTCTCGGAGCCGCCGTCGTGGGTGGTGGACTGCTCTCGGCGTTCTTCGTGAACGACACCGTCTGCCTCGTGATCACGCCGGTGCTGCTCGCCGCCCTCGGCACGCTGCGCGTACGACCCACGCCGTACCTCCTCGGGCTCGCGATGGGCGCCAATGTCGGATCGGTCGTCTCGATCACGGGGAATCCGCAGAACATGCTGGTCGGCATCTGGAGCGGGACGAGCTTCGGGGGGTTTTTCGCGCGGATGCTCCCGGTGGGGGCGGGTGGTCTCGTGCTCACCTATGCCGTGCTGCGCCGGGCGTTCCGTGACGAGCTCGCCCGGCCGTTTCCCGAGGAAGTCGCGGCGGCGCCCGTGGCGCTCGATCGACCGCTCGTGGCGAAAGGGCTCGCGGCGTTCGGTGTGGCCGTCGTCGCGTGGCTCGCCGGCGCATCGCTTCCCGGCGCGGCGATCGCCGCCGGAGCGCTGATGGTGCTCGTGGCGCAGCGCGATCCAGGCGACGCGATCGAGCGCGTGGACTGGGACCTGCTGCTGTTCTTCGCGTCGCTGTTCGTCGTGATGCGGGGACTCGAGGCCACCGGCGCGGTCGCCTGGATCGACCGTCGGGCCCTGGCGCTGGCGCAGGGCGCGTCCCCGTGGCGGGACGCGACGGTGGTGAGCGGCGTGATGGTCGCGCTGTCGAACCTGATCTCCAATGTGCCCGCGGTCATTCTCTGGCGCGGCACGGTCCCCACGCTCCCGGACCCGGCGTTCGTATGGCGCATCGTCGCCATGAGCGCGACGTTCGCCGGCAACCTGCTGCTGATCGGCTCGGTGGCGAACCTGATCGTGGCCGAGAAGGCCGAGGCGGCCGGGATTCGCATCGGGTTCTGGGAGTACGCCCGGGTGGGGATTCCGGTCACCCTGCTGACGCTGGCCTGGGGAGTCCTCGTCCTGGTCCTCACCCGCTAGGCGAGCGAAGGACGAAGCGCTACGACTCTACGAGTTCCGCCGCCCCGGTCGTAATCTGCTTGGAGCCCGTCACGTAGATGGCGGGCGACAGCCCCACGACCTCGAACCCGTGCCTCGTCCCCGGCGGCAGATCGAGCCGGTCGCCAGGACCGAGATCCACCACCTCGTCGCCCACGTGCACGCGCAGGAAACCCGAGAGCACCCAGCGGGATTCGGGAAACGGATGCTCGTGCTGGGGGACGTTCGTGCCGGGGACTTCCGACCACCAGGCGGTCGCCATCCCCTCCTGCTGCAGGGCGGCCCGCAGCGTGGAGAGCTGCAGCGGGCCCCCGCTGTCGTCCCAGCGCTTCACCATGAGCATGAGGTCGGAACGCTACGCCGAGCCTGGCCCGAGCGCCAGTTTCACGACAGGAACCTCGGCGCCCCGAGGAGGATGCGCCGGGCGAAGAGCAGCACGGCCCCGACGTAGAGCAGGTGCACCCAGCCGCTCGGCACCTGGGCGACGTACACGAGCGCGCCCCAGGCGAGCAGCATCGCGACAGCGGCGACCAGCGACAGGTTCATGACCACGCTCCCATGCGGTGACGGAAGTCACTCCGCGGTTTCGGTCTCATCGATTCCTCATCGCCTCTTCCTTGACGTTTCCCGCCCGTCGAGTATCGTATGCGCAGGGACGGGGAGCCACGTTATTGAGCCAACAGCTCGATCGTGGACCCATATACTGAGACCGATGTCATGCCCCCGCGAGGGGGAAGACAGACGCCCCGGTGAGGGACCAGCCATTACTTTCGGGCTTCAATAATCCTCTCCGTTCCTGCTGTACTCGATCGGCCGGGCCGCGCAAGCGGAAACCGGCCGTTCGATTTTATGGGATGGGGGACGGGGGACGAGGGACGAGTGGTCACGGTGGTACTCGTCCCTCGTCCCTCGTCCCTCGTCCCTTAATCGTTTCGAGGAAATACCTCCACGCCAGCAGCTTCTTGTCCCCGACCGCGTATTGCCCGACCAGGATCACCATCCAGATCCCATAGGCGATCGCCACTTCGTCGCGCCAGTGCGGCACGAGGAACTGCGCCAGCCACAGCACGAAGATGATGCTCGCGTCGAGCCAGTCGAACTCCATGTTGGCGAGCAGCAGCATGGCGAGCGCGGTCTGCAGCAGCGTGAGCAGGATCTCGAGCTGCTGCGGTGCGTCGAAGTGGAAGGTCGCCCAGGTCCCGTGGTGGTGCAGGTGCGAGTAGCCGTATACCAGCGGGATCATCGCCGCGAGCACGGTCCACTGGTTGATGTTGCTCGACACCAGATTCATCAGCGCCATCGGCGCGTGAGTGACGCGCCGCGCCCAGGCGAACGCCGAGACCTTCTCCGGGAACTCCGAGAGAAACGGTGCCACCCACTGCACCAGCACGAACTGGCTCACGCCCAGCGTCCCGGCCACCGCGAGCATGGACTCGAGGAAGGGATGGGCGGTGACGTACAGCAGCGCTCCGCCCGCGGCGAACAGTCCGAAGATGGCCGCCTTCTGGCGCCAGCCGCGCTGGCGGTACGCCCATTGTGAGACCCGGGGGGCTTCGCCGATGCGCTCGGCTTCGTGTGGTGGATTCCTGAGCAGGACCAGGAGGTAGGCGACGTACAGGGCGATCAGCACCACGGCGTCGATCCAGCCGAAAGACCGCTTGAGCAGGATGACCACGAAGTAGAGGAGCGGCGGGACCAGCCCCACGACCTCCACGGCGTGCTCGCGATCCAGCACGATCGCGGGGAGCCGGCGCTGCCCGCGCTTGCGCCCGGAGAACGCGGCCACGAAGTAGATCATCGGCCAGCCGAGCCCCAGCAGCAGCCGGATGGCGCCGGTGAGGTTGGCGATGGCGAGATGCGCACGCTCGGGGTCCCGTCCGGCATCCCAGGCGATCACCGCTTCGACGGCGAACTCGGGGAGGGTCTGCAGCCAGGCGAGGATCGCCAGCGCCAGACCCTGGGACATCAGGAATTGGGCGGCTTCGGCGCCCCACGCCACGAGGAACGCCGAAAACAGGATGGAGGGGAAGGTCCACAGCGCCGACAGCGCCGAGCCTCCCGCCTGGGCGAGCGGGGCGAGTAGCTTTAGGACACGCACGTGCGCCGAAGATACCCAGAGCCGGAGTCGCTACAAGCCATGCCGCGCTGCACCGTGACCCGTCGCGTGCATTTCAACGCCGCGCACCGTCTGTGGAACCCGCGCTTCTCCGAGGAGGAGAACGCGCGCGTGTTCGGCGTGTGCAACAATCCGAATTTCCACGGGCACAACTACAATCTGGACGTCTCGGTCGAGGGCGAGATCGACCCCGCCACCGGGTACGTCTTCGACATCCACCGGCTGAAGACCGTGGCCGAGGAATGCGTGGTCCGGCATCTGGACCACAAGAACCTGAACCTCGACGTCCCCTGGTTCCGGGAGCTCAACCCCACCGCCGAGAACATCGCCGTCGTGTGCTGGCGGCTGCTCGCGCCGACCGTCGCGCCCGCGCGCCTGGTGCGCATCCGGCTGTGGGAGACCGAGCGTAACTACGTCGACTACCGGGGGGAGTGACGATGGGACGCGATCAGATCAAGTCGGCGAGCCGACACAGCTTTCACGAAGCGCAGGCCGCGGCCGGCCCGGCCCCAGCCGAGGGCGATTTCGAGCGGCTGGTGCACGGCATCCTCCTGCAGCTGGGGGAAGACCCCACGCGTGACGGACTGCGCAACACGCCGGCCCGCGTGGCGGCCTCGCTGCGCTGGCTCACGCGGGGCTATCAGATGTCGGTCGAGGACGTCGTGGGCGACGCGGTGTTCGAGGAGAAGCACGAGAACATGATCCTGGTGCGCGACATCGAGATCTATTCGCTGTGCGAGCACCACATGCTGCCGTTCTTCGGCCGGGCGCACGTGGCCTACCTCCCCGACGGCCGCATCGTCGGGCTGTCCAAGATCCCGCGCGTCGTGGAGGTGTTCGCGCGCCGCCTCCAGGTGCAGGAGCGGCTCACCGACCAGGTGGCCGATGCGCTGTGCCAGGTGCTCAAGCCGCTGGGCGTGGGCGTGGTGATCGAAGCGTACCACCTCTGCATGATGATGCGGGGCGTGGAGAAGCAGAACTCGAAGACGATCACCTCGGCGCTGCGCGGCACGTTCCGCAACGACGGCATGACGCGCGACGAGTTTCTGCGCCTGGTGCACGGCGGGGCCAACTGGCTGCCCTGACCGCCGCCGGGCCGCTGCGGGGCAAGGTGGCGCTCGTCACGGGCGCTTCGCGCGGCATCGGCCTCGCGGTGGCGGACGAGCTGCGGGCCGCCGGCGCGCACACGGTGCGGCTGGCGCGCTCGCTCTCCGATGGGGCCGCCGACCGCGAAACCACGCTGCGCTGCGACGTGACGCGGCCCGACGAGGTGGAGCGGGCGGTGCGCAGCATCCAAACGGACCTCGGCGTCCCGGACATCGTCGTCAACAACGCCGGGGTCTTCTTCGTGAAACGGCTGGAGGAGACGACGGCGGACATGTTCGCGCAGTCGGTCGCCACCAACCTGACCGGGCCGTTTCTCATCGCGCAGGCGTTCGTTCCGGCGATGGCGCGGCGCGGCAACGGGCACCTCGTGACCATCGGCTCCTCGTCGGACCGCATCGCCTATCCCGGGAATGCGGCCTACGCGGCCAGCAAGTACGGGGTGCGGGGCCTGCACGAGGTGATCGCCGCCGAGCTCGCGGGCACCGGGGTGCGGACCACGCTCGTCTCCCCGGGCGCCGTGGACACGGAGATGTGGGACCCGATCGATCCCGACCGGACGGAGGGCTTCCGCAAGCGCGCCGACATGATGCGGGCGGAAGACGTGGCGGAGGCGGTGTTGTTCGCGGTGACACGAGAGGAGCGGGTGACGGTGACGGAGATTCGCATGGCCCC
>DATGDT010000443.1:0-6640 GCA_035310725.1 Gemmatimonadales bacterium | reverse complement strand
CGGGGCCGTGGGGTTCGTCTTCCTGCTCTGGACCGGCGCGGAAGGCGGCGAGATGGTGTTCGACCACGCCGCCGGCATTTCCACCGCGAAGCTGCGGGCGGAGATCGAGAACCGGGAGGCCGGCCACCATCACGGGCCCGGTGAGGCCGATGACCACGATCACGACGCGGCGGATTCGGCCCACGATTCGGCCGCCAGCCCGCACGTCGATCCCCCAGGCACGCCCCCGCACAAGCACTGATATGCGGCGGACAGGCGGTCGGGCGGTCAGGCGGTCGGTGATACGGGCGTGTTCTATCCGACCGCCCGTCCGCCTGACCGCCCTCTTGGCCGTCGCCGCCTGCTCCCCCGTCACGACCCGGCCCCCGTTCCTCCCCTACCCGCAGGCGCTGGTCACCGTGCTCGACGCGCCGTCGAGCCGCGTCGTCCCGGAAGCCCTGGGCTGGCTGACGAGCCAGGGGATGCAGGCCCAGTGGTCGAGCCCCCAGGACGGCTACGTCGAGACTGCGTGGTTCAACCTGCGCACGCACGCCTCGGTGTTCGGCGAGGGCGATCCGGGGGATCTCCTCTATACCGTGAAGATTCGTTGCTGGGCCGATCCCGACATCCCCGGCAAGACGCAGCTCACCGTCGAGGCGGTGTACCGTCCCGTGCTCGACCCCTCGCGCCCTGAGCGGGATCTCGAGGAGATCGTCCCGCAGGGCTCGGAAGGGTATCGCATCGCGCAACAGCTGATCGACGCGCTGAAGCAGAAGTTCGGGACGTAGCCGGGGGAGCGTCGGGCCAAGCCTATGGCTGGTTCAGCTCTACGCGGAACGAGGGCACCGGCCTCTGTGGCCGCTGCTGCGGCGGAATCGTGGCGGTATTGCCGTCCCGCACGGCGAGATAGGTTGGGGACAGGATTTCGACGCCAGCGGCCCAGAAGGCGTCCTGGGTGCTGCCGTGGAGCCGGCTGTAGAACGCCGGCAGCTCGTCAGCCCGCTTCGGATCGATGGCCGCGTTCACCTGGTACTCCACATACCAGTCGTTGAGCGCACGCTGCAACACGTACGGTGCCGGGTCCGCGAGCACTCCTTCCGTCGCCTTCGCCGCCGCGATCATGAGTTCGTGCACCTGGCGCCAGGGGACATCGTACCCGATCGTGATCGAGGAGTAGATCGTGAGGGAATGCCCGTGGTCGCGGGGAGCGGAGTAGTTGGTCACGGGTCCTGAGACGACCACGCTATTGGGGAGGGTCACGTACTCGTCCTTCGTCGTTCGCACACGGGTAGAGAGCAGTCCCAGCGTAACGACGGTCCCCTGGATCGCGCCGATTTGCACGTAGTCGCCCACCTTGAAGCTTCGCGAGTACATCAGCACCAACCCGCTCATGGCTTGCCCCACGACACCGGCTGAGCCCAGCGTCAAGAGAATCCCGCCGAACACGGAGACCCCGTTGAACGCTGCAGACCCGCTGCCGGGCAGGTAGGGGTAGGCCACCACGAGTGCGAACATCCACATCAGGGCCGTGACGATCCGTCTCGTCGGCTGGGCGGTCTCCCGATGGAGCCCGGGGAGGACGAGCGCGCCCCGCTCGACTGCCTCGAACAGGGATCGCACCAGTCGCACGAGGAATCGCGTCGCCATGAAGATCAGTGCGACCGTGAACAGCCCCGGCAACGCCGCCAGCGCCCCCAGACCGAGGCGGGCGAGTGTCGAGACGAGATAGTGTCCCAGCGCCTGCCCCAGAGGCCGCGTCCACGGAAACTGGGTCAGGACGAAAGTGAGGTACAGGTAGCCCGCGACGATGCCGAACACCCACGTCAGCGCGCCAACGCCGATGCGTGTGGCCGAGAGGACCTGCACGGTCCGCAGCAGCGTGAAACCCCGAATCCGCAGGCGCGGCCGCGCCGCCACGGTCACCCGACCCAACCGAGCTTCGAGCCGTCGGCGACCGATCACCAGCAGGCGGAGGACGATGACGAGCAGCGCCGTGGCGACCAGGGTGAAGGCGAGGCCCGCGAGGATTGCCGTCACGCTCCCGGACTCGCGAACTTCCTCCACCGCCATGCGCAACCGGTTCGCCGCGGCGGCGGCCGATGTCCCCGGCGACTCTCCCGTTGTGGTGTCGACATCCGCCGGCGTCACCACGAAGACGGGGGCCCCTGCGAGCAGTACGAGCGCCCCGTCAGGGGTCGCCCGAGTCGCCACGGAATCGGCACCGGCACGGATGGCGCTGGCAATGCGCTGGGCGGCGGTGGCGGCGCGCTCGGTCGCGGTCGCGGCGCCGAGAGCGCTGCGAAACGTGACGATCTTGCGGCTGCCCACGCGGAGCACTGCCGTGTCGCGGGGGGGAGCGCCAGGCGCCTGGAGCAGGAGGGGCAGGGTGACCCAGAGAGGCAGCATCAGGCCTCCAGTGTGCATAGGCGGTCGGAGGGAACCGAATGTAGCCGCTCCGAGGAATTCCGCGCGACCGGTGAGGGCCGGCAGCGGGAGCTGCGTGAGCTGGCGGAGTGCAGGAGGCAGAGTCCCGAAGGGCCGCAAGGGTTGTCTCTCCTCACGCGATTGGTTTTAATGAGCCTGAGGAAAGGGGGACCACGTGAAACCGCTGGAACTCTCGTCGATGCAGACTCTGGCCCTGGCGGGTGGACTCGGTCTCATCGGGTTGGGCGCGGGGCTGGCCGTTCGCCGGGCGGTGTTTCCTCGGCTCGCCCGGGCGGCGGCCACGACCCGCTCCAGCGCAGACGACCTCGTCATCGCCGCGCTGCGGGGACCCGTCGTGCTGTGGGGCTTGCTGCTCGGCCTGTATGCCGGTGTGATGCTGCTCGAATTGCCCCCTGCCTGGAATCTCATTGCCCGCAACCTGCTGATCACCCTCGTGATTCTCTCGATCAGCTGGTCCCTCTCCCGAATCGCGGCCGGCGTCGTGGGCGCGCACGCCACCTCCGCACTGGGCTCGCTCCCGTCGGTGCGGCTGCTCACGAATCTGGTGCAGGTCACCGTTCTGCTGCTCGGTGGCCTGGTAGTGTTGCAGACCATCGGGATCTCTATCACCCCGCTGCTGACGGCGCTCGGCGTCGGCGGCCTCGCTGTGGGCCTCGCGCTCCAGGACACGCTGGCCAACCTGTTCGCGGGCATCCACATCCTCGTGTCCCGTCAGGTGCGGCCGGGTGACTTCATCCGCCTCAGCTCCGGGGAAGAGGGATACGTGCAGGACATCACCTGGCGCTACACCGCCATCCGCCAGCTGCCCAACAACCTCATCATCGTCCCGAATGCGAACCTGGCCTCTGCCCGCACGTCGAATTTCAACCTTCCCGATCCCGAACAGGCCATCCTCGTCGAGGTCGGGGTGAGCTACGACTCGGATCTGAGCAGCGTTGAACGTGTCACGGTCGACGTCGGGCGACTGGTCATGCGGGAGGTCGACGGTGGCGTGCCGGGCTTCGAGCCGTTCATCCGCTATCACACCTTTGGCGACTCGAGTATTCAGTTCACGGTGATTCTCCGTGGCCGAGACTACGTGTCGCAATACCTTGTCAAACACGAGTTCATCAAGCGCCTCCATCAGCAGTATCGCGCCGCGGGCATCGAGATCCCATTCCCGATTCGGACGGTGCATCTGGCGCCGGCCGAGGAGTCGGATCGCGTTGCGTGACGGCTCACGCGGGTGGAGCCGCAACGGCGCCGGAGGCGGCACGGCGGCGGAATATCGCCTGATGGCCCGCCGGGGTTAGTCCCGGGTCGCCCCGGCTCTCGCCGCCGCATTGTAGAGCCAACCGATGACCACACCGCACACCGCTCCGTCGAGCAGGCCGTACAGCGTGCCAACGATCACTTCGCCGAAACCCCCGACCCGGTACCCGGGGTAGACCGACGCGACGAGTTCGAGGAAGGCGCTGCCATAGCCCGGCCAGAACAGGTGGGCGACGCCCATGACGAACACACCGCCTCCCCAGGCGAGCCCGAGTGCGACAGCCAGTGCTTTGAGATTGAGCTGCACAATCACCTCCGGTGAGTGTTCAGGATGTCTCCTGCCCACGCTCGGCGAGGGCTTGCCCGGCGACCGATATATTGATATAAATATTCATATCGAAGCATAGCTGGAGCGCGCATCTTGAGCAATGCCGCACTGGCCGCACCCCCGCGGGGCGGCCGACAGGACAAGTCCTCGGACACCGCCGCCATCGTGCAGGGCCTGCGACGCATCGTGAAGGCGTTGCAGACCTACTCGCAGGACGTGCGCTCGGGATATGGGTTGACCGGACCGCAGCTGTGGGCCCTGAAGACCCTGCGGCGCAATGGCCGAATGCCGGTGGGCCGGCTGGCGGATGCCCTGGCCGTGAATCAGAGCAGCGTGTCCGTGTTGGTCGATCGGCTGGTCCGCCGCGGATTGGTCCGACGCATCCGTGGCCGCACGGATCGCCGCTTCGTGGAGATCGACCTCACGCCGCGCGGACGCGCGCTCGTGGCCGACGCCCCGGAGCCTGCGCAGGGACGTCTGTTGCATGCGCTCGAAGGCATGCCGGCGCCCGGCGTGCGCCGCATCCGGCGCGCGGTCGACGAGCTCGTGAAGGCGATGGAAGCCGCGGACGTGAGCGCCCGATTCTTCTTCTCGGACGAATGACGCGTCCATGAGCCCCTCCCGGCGGCCGCGCGCGCGCCAGCGACAGCTGATCATCGATGCGGCGCTCCTGGGTGTCGCCGGCGCCGCAGCCGCCCAGCTCTTCACCCTGCTCCTGCGCGGCGCTACCTGGCTGTTTCTCAACGTCCTGGCCGGCTACCATCCGCCGGGCCTGCCGAACGAGGGGGGCACACTCCAGGAGATCATCGGGCAGCACGGGCTGTGGCTCGTGCCGGTCGCCACCACCGTGGGGGGCCTGCTGGTCGGCATCCTGGTGCAGCGCCTCGCGCCCGAGACCGAAGGCCATGGCACCGACACCGTCGTCCACGCGTTCCATCGTACGCAGGGGATGCTCCGCCCCCGCGTCACCCCCATCAAACTGATCGCCTCCGCCCTGACGATCGGGTCCGGCGGTTCGGCCGGACGCGAAGGGCCGATCGCGCTCGCGGCGGCGGGCGTCGGATCGGTGTACGCGCGGCTCATGCAGCGGCCGGCGGCTGACCGGCGGATGCTCCTGGTCGTGGGCATGGCCGCAGGGATCGCGGCCATCTTCCGCTCCCCCATCGGGGCCGCGCTGTTTGCGATCGAGGTGCTGTACCTCGACATGGAGTTCGAGTCGGTCGCGCTACTCCCGGCCATGCTGGCCTCGGTGGTGGCCTACGCCTTGAATGGCTTCTTCGTCGGCTGGCAGCCGCTGTTTCGCGTGCCCTCCCTGCTGACGCTGCCGCGGCTCATCGACAACGGCTGGTACCTCGTGCTCGGCGTGGCCGGGGGGTTCGTGGCAGCCATTGTGCCGCTGCTGTTCTACGGCGTGCGCGACCTATTCCGGCGGTTGGCGGTGCCGAAGGAGCTCAAGCCGGCGATCGGAGGCCTCGGGATGGGACTTCTCGCGCTCGCCTGGCCCGGCGTGATCGCGGGAGGCTACGGATGGATGCAACTGGCGATGGACGGCCGCTTGACCGCGGGGGTCCTGCTCGCCCTCCTGCTCGCCAAACCGCTGGCGATGAGTCTCACGATTTCGTCCGGGGGCTCCGGGGGCGTGTTCGCACCGTCGCTGTTCATCGGCGCCATGCTCGGCGGCTGGCTCGCCAGTCTCACGCATCAGCCAGCCGCTCCGTTGGTCATCGTGGGGATGGCCGCCGTGTTCTCCGGCGCGGCGCACGTGCCGGTGGCCTCGCTCATGATGGTGACGGAAATGACCGGGGGCTATACGCTGCTCGTGCCGGCGGCGCTGGCGGTGATGCTGAGCTATCTCGTCCAGCGACGGCTGGCGTCGCGCTGGCGCTACCAGGGGCTGTACGAAGCGCAGGTTCCGGGCCGCGCCGACTCCCCCGCCCACCATACCGAGCACTTGAAAATCGCGCTCCGACTCCTGAAGGAGCGCCAGGTCCTGGAACCGACGGACGTGGGGCAACTCGACCTCCTCTCGCTGCTGCGCAGCGGCATTCCGATTGAGTTGCCGGGTGGAAAGCGCCTGGTGATCCGCGTCGTCCGCCCCGACAGCCCGTGGCGAAACCAGGTCCTCGCCGATGGCGGCTCGCTCGACGACGAGACCCGGATCTTTGCGATCATCCGCGGCGAGCACATGCTGGTACCCCGTCCCGACACGACGCTCGAGGCTGGAGACCGGGTGATTCTCTTCACCACGGTGGATGGCCTGGAGCGCCTCCGGCCCCACATGGACAAGTGGTGACGACGGCCACATTCCCCGGCTATTGATTCGAGGCGCCGAAACCGGGGTATCACGGACGCGCTGCCGCAACAGGACGTGCTATTCTTCTTCTCGCCGTGACCTCCCCCTTGACCGACCCGCGCACCCGCGCCGCCTACTCCGAAGGCGCCGGCATCTACCGGATCATCCCCGACGCCGTCGCCATCCCTGCCGGAATCGAGGACGTCGTCGAGCTGGTGCGCGTCGCGGAGCGCACTGGCGCTCCGCTCATCCCCCGGGGCGCGGGCAGCGGCATGCCGGGCGGCAACGTCGGCCGCGGCACCATCGTGGACTGCTCGCAAGGCTTCCGCGTTCTGGAGGTGGAT
>DATGDT010000442.1:0-12164 GCA_035310725.1 Gemmatimonadales bacterium | reverse complement strand
TGCGCCGCTGCGCGTAGCGATCCAGCCGGTCCAGCGCCGTGACCGCGAGCGTCACCGCACCGTAGGATTCCTCGACCTTCCCGCGCATCACGTACGGCCCTGTCCCGAAGAGCAGCGGCGCCACTTTGCGATAGACATCGGGGAAGATCACCGTTTCGATGAGTCCGTGGCCGTCGTCGAACGTCACGAACTCCATCGGCTCGTCCTTGATCGTGTGCACCGGCTTCCCCGTCGTGAGCATGCCGACGCAGGTGACGAGCCTGCCCACGTGCGCCCCGAGCGCCGTCGCCGGCATCGCATGGACGGCGCGCACAGTGTCCGCGACCAGATCCATGGGGTGGCACGAGGCGAGATACCCGAGCACCGCGTACTCGTCCCGCAGCTGCCGCTCGGCGTCGTACTCGGCGAGTGGTGGAAGAGCCGTAGCCGGCGTCTCCTCCAGCGAGAGAGCTTCCTGTACGGGTGGGTTCACCCCGGGGCCACGCCCCGGGGTCACTAGGGCCCCAGCGCCACGCCCCGGGGTTCCTGGAGCCCCGGATGGGTTGACCCCGGGGCCATGCCCTGGGGTTCCTGGGGTCCCCGGGGGCCTCGGCCTCCCCCGCGCACCCCCCGCGTCCACGAGCCACATGAGCTGGGGCCGAGTACGCCCCTGTGCGATGCCGTCACATGCGCCGGCCTGGACCAGCACGCGGAGATCGCCTGGAGCGAGCGCAGCGCGCTGCCGCAGGTCGCCGAGCGAACGATAGGGGCCACCGAGTTGTCGCTCCGCCACCAGTGACCCCAACCCGGCGGCGGACAGCCCCTTCAAGGCCATCAGGCCGATCCGCAGAGTCCGTCCCCGCCCGATGTACGAGACGTCGCTCAGGTTCACGTCGAGCGGCAGGATTGCGAGCCCCATGCGCCGTGCTTCGGCGATGTAGGCGAAGGGAGCGTAATAGCCACCCTCGTTCGAGAGCACCCCGGCGATGAACTCGGCGGGGTAGTGCGCCCGCAGGTAGCCCGACTGCAGCGCCACCTGGATGTAGGACGCCGAGTGACCCTTGCAGAACGAGTAGCCGGAAAACGAGAGGATCATCGCCCACACTTCATCCACGATCTTCGGATCGACGCCGCGCGCGCCCGCGCCGGCGCGGAACTGCTCCTCGTAGCCGCGCAGCTCCTTCATGGGCCGCTTCTTGGTCAGCGCCTTGCGCACCCCGTCGGCTTCCGCGACGTCCATTCCCGCGAGCGCCACGCACACGTTGACCACGTCCTCCTGGTACACCATCACCCCGAACGTCTCGGCCAGGACGTCGCGCAGAATCGGATGCGGCGGCTCCCACGATGCGCCGTGCAGCCGCTCGAGGTAGGTGTTGATGTAGCGGTTCGAGGCGGGGCGGATGATACTCGTGTTGAGCACCAGCAGGTCGAACGTGTCGGACTTGCTCCGCTGGCACAGCAGGCGTGACGCCGGTGACTCCGTGTAGAACACGCCCATCGTGTCACCGGTCCGGAACACCCGCTTCGTCGCCTCGTCGGCCGCCGGGGCGCTCGTGGTGTAGTCGATCGTCACGCCCTCGTGCTCGCGCACCGCCGCGATCGCGTCCCGGATCACGGCGAGCGAGCGGTTGCCGAGCAGATCGATCTTCACGAGCCCGGCATCCTCGGTGCCGTCCTTCTCGAACTGGATCGTGGGGACGGACGTCACCCCTTCCCCCGTGTCGATCTCCTTCGCGGCGTATTCGACCGGAACGTGGTTGGTGAGGACGTCGGGCACGATCACGACGCCGCCGGGGTGCAGCGACAGGTTGCGCGGCAAACCGACGATGGCCTCCGCTGCCCGCGCGATCTCGGGCCATGCCCCGCCCAGCGCGAGCGTGCGGAAATTGGGATGCGTGGCGAGCGTCTCGGGGAGCGGCCCGCCGTCCATCCAGGGAAGGCGCTTCGTGATCGCCGTGATTTCGGAGGCAGGGCGGCCGTACACTTTCGCCACTTCGCGCAGCGCCGCCCGGCGCTGGAACGTGACGTGGTTCGCGACCATCGCGGAGCGGCCGCCGTCGTACGTCCGGAACACGTACTGCAGCGTCGCGTCGCGCTCGTCCCAGGGAAAATCGAGATCGGCGTCGGGCGGGTCCTTGCGCCCGGGGTTCAGGAACCGCTCGAACACGAGCCCCTGCTCGAGCGGATCCACGTGCGTGAGCCCCAGGCAGTAGCTCACGATCGAGTTGGCCACGCTGCCGCGGCCGCAGTGGGTGGGCGCGTGCGCAACGATATCGGCGACCACGAGGAAGTAGTCGGCGAACCCTTTCAGCGCGATGATCGCCAACTCGTGCTCGATCCGCTCCCTGACGACTGGTGACAGCGTCCCGCCACCATAGCGACGTCTTGCGCCCACCTCTGCGAGCGCCCGCAACTTGGCGAGTGCCTCCGGGCCATGGCTCGCCGGCAGGATCACCCGGCCCTCCGGCGGCGCTCCCTGGCAACGCTCGGCCAGCGCCACGGCGTTGTCGAGCGCCTCGGGGCAGCCGGGGAAGAGCCGGGCCATCTCCGGCGCCGGCTTGAGCCAGGCATCGCGCGGCGCGACCGCGTCGGGCGAGAGGGTCGACAGCGTCGCGTTCGCCATGATGGCGGCGAGCAGCCGGTGGCGCGCGTGATCGTGCGGCTGCGCGAAGCGCACGGCATTGGTCGCGACCGGTGGCAGCCCGCGCGCCCGTGCAAACGCGAGCGCCCGCTCGCGCCCGCTGCCCGGCACCAGCTCCACGTAGAGGTTCTCGGTCCCCGACTCCCGTGCGACACGATCGAGCAGGTCGATGTCGGTCGACAACACCGCTATACCCGCACGATCAGCCGACAGCTGATGGCCGATAGCGAAGTTGCTTGCGCAGTGTCTCGCCGTCACCGCCCGACACATCGTCGCCCAACCCGTCGCATCGAGCGGCAACAGCACCGCCCGCTCCGTGGCTGTCTCGAGTGACGTGCCGTACACAGGCCGGAGTCCGTAGGCACGGGTCACACGGCGAAAGTCCATCGCGCCGTACACGCCGTTGGTGTCGGTGAGCGCGAGGGTCGCCATGCCGCGCTCGAGCGCCGCTTCGGCGAGCGCTTCGAGCGACGACGCGCCGGCGCCGCCGCCGATCAACGAAAACGCGGAATGAACGTGGAGATGGACAAACGAGGGATGAGGGACGGGGGACGAGGGACGAGTAGACAATGAGGGACGGGGGACCCGGGATGAGGGGCGAGTAGGCACGGTGCCACCCGTCCCTCGTCCCGCGTCCCGCGTCCCCTTATCGAGCATAGCGTATGCTCGCCGTCCCGTACCGCCGCCGGACGCGATCGAGCGCGCTGTTGAGCGCGTGACGCCGTGCCATGGGCGGGGGTGGATCGAAGAACGAGAGCTGGATGTCGCTCCCCACGCCGAGGCCCGCGGTGAGGCCGAGCGCCGCGAGTGCGATGCGTCGCGTGATGACCCGGTCGGCGAGCGCGCGGGCGGCCGCCGTGAGCTCGACGTCCAGGTCGGTGGCGGGCTCGAGCGAAGTGGCGCCCGTGGCATCCCGGTGATCGGCATAGCGCACCACGAGCTCGAGGTGGTCGGCGGTGACGCGGCGCAGCCGCAGGCTCCGCCCGAGCTGCTCCGCCTGACGGCGCAGCTCCGTATGCAGCAGGTCGCGGTCGTTCGTCTCGAGGCTCAGGGATGCCTGCGCGCGGATCGTCTCACGCTGCGCCGGCGGGAGCACCGGACGGGGGTCGACCCCGTTGGCGCGTGCGTGCAGCACGAGGCCGCGGCGGCCGAGCACCCCCTGCACCTGCACGCGGGTGAGCGCCGCGAGCGAGCCGATGCGATGCACGTTGTAGCGCTCGAGCTGCTCGCGCACCGCGGGGAGTGCGCCGGGGAGCGAGGCGAGCGGGTGTGGGGCGAGAAACGCCGGCTCCTCGCCGGGCCGTACGTCCACCACCGGCTCGGGCTTGAGCACGTGCGCCGCTACCTCGCTCACTACCTTGCTGGCGGCGAGGCCCACGGTCACCGGCAGGCCGAGGCGCCCCCAGATCTCACGACGGATGCGGACGGCGACGTCGGTCGCTGGGCCGAACAGTTTGCGGGTGCCGGAGAGGTCACCGTAGGCGTGGCCCAATGTGTGCGGCTCGATCACCGGGACGTACGGCTGGAGGATGCGCTCGAGGGCCTGGGCGGCGCGCCGGTAGAGACCGTAGCGCGGCGGCAGGAGCAGCAGGTCGGGGCAGCGACGCAGCGCCTGATAGATGGGCATGCCCGCCGTGACGCCCGCGAGCGCCGCTTCCGGTGACGCCGACCAGATGATCGCGCGGTCGGTCCCCCCCGGCGCGATCGCGAGCGGGCGATCGAGAAACCGCGCGCTCCGCTGTGCGACACGCTCGACTGCGATCGGAAAGGTGAGCGGGTTGACGTACAGAATGGCGCGGTCCATCGGGCACACACTGGGCTCTGGGAGAGAGAACGTGCCCGAAGAAAGACCGAAAGTCAAGCAGTCATTTTACCCAGTGAATTGGCTGTAGTGTCGGCAAAATGTAACGACAGTGATTAGATGACAACGCCGGGTAGGACCGGGGCCGATAGGCACCGCCGAAGTGCCGCGCTATATCGGACTTCGACCACCATGCGCATCCGCGTCGTCCTCGCCGCCGCCGCGATCGCGGCCGCCCCCTCCCCATTGGCGGCCCAGAGCCGAGCCGTCACGCTCATCGCCGCTGCCCGTGCCCGGCTGTCGGCCAACCAGCTCGACAGCGCGGATGCACTGCTGCGCACCGCGCTGGACAGCGCGTCGCTGCGCGTCGACAGCGTCAATGCATTCGTATGGCGTGCCGTCCTGTGGTTCATGCGGGGCGACGAGTCCCGCTCCGCCACCGCCTTTCATCAGGCCCTGCTGCTCGACACGGCGCTCGACGTCCGGGGTCTGGACCGCATGTCCCCCCGGTTGACGTCCTTGTTCGAGGAAGAACGTCTCGCTATCGGTGGCAACACTCCCGCCTATGCTTCGGCGAACGTCGACGACAAGCCGCGCCGCCTGTCCGGCCCGCCGGTGCGGTATACGCCCGACCTGCTCCACCGCCAGATCCGTGGACGCGCGCTGATCGCCCTGACGGTCGACACCCTGGGTCACGCCGTGCCGGCCTCCATCGACATCCTCTCGACTCCCGACTCCGGGTTCGTCGAACCCCTGCGGCAGATGCTCCTCGCGTCCACCTTCTCACCGGGGCGCGTCCGGGGGCGGGCGGTGCACACAATGATCGAGCTCGCGATCGATCTCGTGCCCGTCGCGCCTCCCAGTGCCACGGCGCTCGTCACGGCCGCGCGCGCACAGCTCGCCGCTCGCCGCAACGACAGCGCACTGGCTCTCCTGCGTGAGGCGCTCGACCCTGCGGCGACGCCTACGGCCGGCGAGCGCGTATACGCCCTGTTGGTGCGCGGAAATGCGTGGCATGCGGTGGGTCGGGATTCGTTCGCACGCGCCGACTACGATACGGCGCTGGCCGGCTATCAGCGTCTGATTGCCGGGGGGACGGAGCTCGCGCCGCTCCTGAAGCGCCTGGCGGATTCGGTGCGGGTGGCCGGCCGTGGCTCCCGGCCGGCCGATGCGCTGGCAGCCCCGACCGCCGTCTCCGCGGTCGATGTCCCGCCGACGCTTCTCTCCCACCCCGAGATTCGCTATCCGCCGGAAATGCAGGCCTTGCGTGTCGGCGGCACGGTGACGATCGAAGCGACCGTGGATGCCACGGGACGGGTGATGCCGGGCTCGGTCACGGTACTCCAGAGCCCCAACCACGGACTCGACGCCGAGGCGATGCGCGTCGTGGCCGCGTCACGCTACCGGCCCGCACGGCGTGGTGGACGCGCGGTGAGCGCCGCCATCCGCCAGGCGATCACCTTCACGCCGTACTAGCGGACTCCGATTACGTCGGTTGGACGACCGTCAGCAGAAACGTTCCCCCCGCATCCGACTCCACCGCGTGCTCCACGCCGGCATCCACCACCAGCAGATCCCCGGGAGCCAATGCGTGGTCCTTGCCGGCGGCGCGGAACCGGATCGCCCCGTCCACCACCTGGACCGTAATCGGCCCTTCCGTCTGGTGTGGGGCGATGCGCCCGCCCGCCGCGATCATGACGAGCGTGACGCGCAAGCGTCCTTCCTTCACGAGGGTGCGCGCGTTGCGGCCGTTGCGCACCAGCAGCTCCGGGTCGTTGACCCGCGCGCGCTCTTCGGCCAGCGAAAATCGCAGTGCCGGGCCCGACAAGGGGCGATCGATCGATGACATGGCGGGAATGTCGGGAAAAAAAGGCCGGCGCGCCAGTCGTGGCCGCGCGGCGTCCGGCACCGGCTTCAGGTCGTCAGCGAATTCTCGATGGTGTAGCGGATGATCTCGGCGTTGGATTTGAGGCCGGTCTTCTCCAGCACGCGCGTGCGATAGGTGCTGACCGTCTTGGGTGAGAGCGACATCGCGGCGGCGACCTCCTTCACGCTCTTGCCGGCGCCGATCAGACACAATACCTGGTACTCACGCGCCGACAGCAGCTCGTGCGGCCGGCGATTGTCTCCCTTGGCGACCACGGAAGCGAGCTGCTCCGCGAGCGCCGGGCTGACGTACCGCCCGCCCCCCACCACGCGGCGGATGGCGGCGACCAGCTGCTCGGGCGACTGGTTCTTGCTCAAATAACCGGCCGCCCCTGCCTGCAGCACCCGCAGGCCGAACTGATCCTCGGGCTGTACGCTCAGCACCAGCACGCGCAGGTTGGGGCGCAGCAGCCGCAGGCGCTGGATCACCTCGACGAATCCCGGACCGGGCATCGTGATGTCGAGCAGCACGACATCCGCCTGGACCTCGGCGGCACGCGCCAGCAGATCGTCGCCGTTGGTCGCCTCGCCCACGACCTGGAAGGCCGCCGACTCCACGACCCGCCGCAGGCCCTCGCGCACCACCGGGTGGTCGTCGGCGATGAGCAGCCGGATCACAACTGGAGCCGCTCGATCCGGGGCCCGGTCGGCATGCGGACTTCGAGGATCGTCCCCGAAGGCTCGCGCGAAGCCAGCCGCAGGCGGCCGCCGAACGCCGCGACCCGTTCACGCATCCCGACGAGCCCGAGGGACTTGGGCCCGGTACTCTGTCGGTCGGCGACGCCTTTGCCGTCGTCTTCGACCGCCAGCACGAGCCAGCCGTCCTCGATTCCGACACTCACCCGCACGCTCGACGCCTGCGCGTGGCGGGCGACGTTCGTCAGAGCCTCCTGCAGCACGCGGAAGAGCGCCGTGGAACGGGCGTCATCGATCTGGGGCCAGCTCGCCGGCGCCGCCACCGTGCAGGGAATCCCCGTGCGCCGGGCGAACTCCTCGGCCTGCCATTCGAACGCCGCCAGCGGCCCCAGGGTGTCGAGCACGGCCGGGCGCAGCTCCGCGCCGATCCGCTGCACCGATTCGATGGTCCGGTCGATCTGGCCAAGCATCTGCCGTACAGGGCCGCGCAGCGACCGGCTTCCATCGGGCAGACGACTCTCCAGCCAGGCGAGCTGCAGCTTGAAGCCCGTGAGAGCCTGACCGAGCTCGTCGTGGATTTCGATGGCGATGCGTCGCCGCTCCTCTTCACGCACGGCCTGCAGCCGGTGCGCCAGCTCCCGCAGCTGCTCTTCGGAGCGGCGCAGCTCTTCCTCGGCCTGACGCCGGCCGGAGATGTCGCGATAGATCGAGTAGATCGCCGGCGCCCCGTCTTCGAGCGTGACCGGCGTGCAGAGCACCGACACCTCGACCGCCGAGCCGTCCTTCCGACGCCGCATCGTGACGTCGATGGCGTGGCGACCTGTCGCGGCCGCCAGGCCGGCATGCTGCGACTCGGCGATCCGTTCGGGTGGTACGATCAGATCGTCCAGGGTACGGCCCAGCGTCTCCGTCTCCGGATAGCCGAACATGCGCGTGAATTCGCCGTTCACCCGGAGGACGCGACCGCCCGCGTCGGCGAGGACGATCGCCTCGGGCACCCCCTCGAACAGCTGCTCGAACGGAGTCGCGCGGGGCGCGGCGGGCTCCACGGTCACCGCTTTCCGAGATACGCCCGCACCAGCGGAGCCACCCGCTGGCGCACGAGCGCGGTCTGGAGCCGGTTCATGTCTTCGGCGCCGGCCTCCATCAGGAAGCGCGTCTGGTTGCCCTCCTGGACCGCGACGGCCACGCCGTCGCGGTAGAGCACCCGGTTGCCCGCGAGCGCCGGCAGGGCCTCCCCGGGCACGATGATCCCGACCAGGTTCAAGGGGTCGGCCCCGCTCACCGCGACGAGCGAACCGTCCGCTGCTTCGCGACGCACCGCTCGCAGAGTACCCACGGCCTCCGCCAGCGCATATTGCTCACCGGAGAACCCGCCCACGAAGCGTCCGCCGCGGATCTCGCCCCGCGCCTCGAGCCGCCGGAACACGCGCAGTACGTCACGCCACGGCACCAGCACCGTCTCGCGCTCCACCAGCCGCCGGAATACGACGCCATAGCGTCGCAGCAGCATCCAGGCGACCGCCTCGGCCTGTTGCTCCTCGGGCAGGAGCGAGCGGCGACCGGTGCGCGACCAGCGCCCTGCCGTTTCGACGCCGAACGGCGCGCTCCGCCCGCGGCGCCGCAACCGCCCGATCGGCTTGCGGCGCTCCGACGGCACCAGTAGCGCCCGCAGTCCGGCGAAACTGTCCGAGACGACGAGCCCCCAGGCCACGAGCTCTCCCAGCCCCTTTTCCACTTCCGTGCGGAGCAGGCCGGTCGCGTTCACCAAGTCGCCGAAGAAGGACGCCCCTCGCCCGTCGAGCGCACCCAGAACGGCGCCCGCGGCGTGCGACAAGGAGAGCTGCTCCACCACGGGCTCGGGGTGAATGGCTCGCCATACCTCGCCCCGCTCGCGCCGGAACAACGCCAGCGGCGTGGTGCGAATCGGGCCCGATTTGTGTCCCCCATTGCCGGCCGGTACGGCCGGGCTGAGACGACCCCAGGCGATCTCACCCGAGAGGCACAGGCCGTCGAGCCATAGCGGATCGTAGTCCGCGACTCGCGCCGGCAGCACCTCGCTCTCCCATGCCCCCGCCGGCAGCTCGAACCCGTCCAGAATGTCGAGCACCGCCGCGAGCCCTTCCGGTCCCTGGGCGCGGGTCTCGTCCGTGAGGCGCTGCCAGCGGAACAGGAACCGCATGAAATCCGCCGCGGTGACCGGCTCGATCTCGCGCCGCAGCCGGTCGAGCGTGTAACGGTGGATCCGCGCCAGCAGACGGCGCTCGCACCACTCGAGCTCCGTCACGCCCGGCGTGAACCGCCCCCGCAGCACGAACCCTTCCTGCTCCAGAGCACCGAGACCGAAATCCACGTCCGCCTGCGGCAGGCCCAGGGCGGCGGCGATCGCCGCGGCCGTCGTTGGCCCCACGACCTCGAGCCGCCCGCGCACCAGCTCGCGAATCGCATCTTCGCGAGTCCAGGTCCTCGCGCGGTCGCGCTCCGGTGCCGTGAGCGTGGGGGGATCGCACGCCGCGCCGGGATAGGCCGCGGCAAGCATCGGCAACCGCTCCGCGGCCACCCACAGCGGCGTCGACGCCTGGAGCACGCCCGCGCGCCCCGCTGCGCGCAGCTCGTCCATGAACCGCCCCCACTCGTCCCCCGTCCCTCGTCCCTCGTCCCCGACCGGAATTGCTCCCATCACCAGCAGCGCGTCGTGCAGCTCGTCGATGCTCGAGACATCCGGCCACGCCTCATCCTTCACCCGGGTGATGGCGTCGGTATCGAGCTTGCCGAACTCCTCCGCGGTCTTCACGTCGAGCGTGCGCCGCGTCGCCACGGCCTGAGTGCGCCGCTCCTCGAGCGGCGCATCGTCCAGGAAAGCGTACGGCTTGGCGTTCAGAATCTCGTGCGCGATGGGCGAGGGCTCGGTCGTGTCGCGGGCGACGAGTGTGAACCGATCCGCCGTGATGCCCTCCAGCACCCGCACCAGACCCGCCAGATCCATCGCTTCGGTGAGGCAGTCCTCGATCGTCTGACGGATCAATGGGTGGTCGGGGATCTCGCGGTCCCCGACGAGGTTCTCCGGACAAGCCAGCTGATCCGGGAAGACGGCCGCCGAAAGGTCCTCCGCCTCCATCCGCTGCAGCGGCGTCGGCACTTTCCGCCCGCCGCGAAACCGCAGCACCGCCAGCGCCCGCGTCGCATTCCAGCGCCAGCGGCTCTGGAACATGGGCGCGACGAGCATCGCCTGGATCAGGACCTCGCGCACCGTGGCGGTGTTCAGGTATTGGAAGACCGTCTCGAGCGGGAAACTGTGATGCGGCCCGAGCGACAGCACGATCGCCTCGTCGTTCGCCGCCGCCTGCAGCTCGAAGTTGAACGAGCGGCAGAATCGCTTTCGCAGGGCGAGCCCCCACGCCTTGTTGACGCGCGCGCCGAACGGGGCGTGCAGCACGAGCTGCATCCCGCCCGCCTCGTCGAAGAAGCGCTCCAGCACGAGCGTTCCCTGGCTCGGCACCACGCCCAACACGGCGCGCGTCGCCGCGAGGTATTCCACGATCTGCCGCGCGGCGGGCTCGGGGACCCCGATCTCCTCCAGCCACCGCATCGCCCCCGGGACGTCACCCAGCCGCCGCTCGACGTCCTGACGCAGCCGCGACACCTCCTCCGACAGCTCGTCGGTGCGCGCCGGCGCCTCGCCCAGCCAGAAGGGAAGGGAGGGCGGCTGCCCTTTCGCATCGGCGACCCGCACCTGCCCCGATTCGACCTTGAGGATCAGATAGGAGGCGTTGCCGAGCTGGAAGATGTCGCCGGGTGCGCTCTCGATCGCGAAGTCCTCGTTCAGCGTCCCGACGAAGATCTCGGTCGGCTCGAGCACAACCCGGTAGTCGCCGAGGTCGGGGATGGCGCCACCCGACGTGAGGGCCGCCAGACGGGCGCCCCGGCGTCCGCGCAACCGGCGGTTCACCCCGTCGTAGTGCACGTAGGCTCCGCGCCGGCCGCGTTTCGTCGTGAACCCCTCCGACAGCATCCGCACGACGTCGTCGTAGTCCTTCCGCGACAGGTCCCGGTACGGGTAGGCGCGGCGCGCGAGGTCGTACAGCGCGTCTTCGTCCCACTCCTCGCAGGCGACCGCCGCCACGAGTTGTTGCGCGAGGATGTCCAGCGGGTGCTCGGGGATGATCAGCCGGTCCAGCTTCCCTTCACGGGCGGCCCGCAGCAGCGCCGCGCACTCGACCAGCTCGTCGCGCGACAGCGGAAAGATCCGGCCCTTCGGCACGGCGCCCAGGCGGTGCCCCGAACGGCCGACGCGCTGCAACAACGTCGCGATGGCGCGCGGCGTCCCGATCTGGCAGACGAGATCCACGGAGCCGATGTCGATCCCCAGCTCGAGCGAGGCCGTCGCCACCAGCGCCTTCAGCTCGCCGTTCTTGAGACGCGTCTCGGCCTCGAGACGCTTCTCGCGCGACAGGCTGCCGTGGTGCGACGTCACCTGGTCCGCACCGAGCCGTTCGGACAGCTGCATCGTGAGCCGCTCGCACAGCCGGCGCGTGTTGACGAACACGAGCGTGGTCCGGTGCTCCACGATCAACTGCGCCAGCCGCTCGTCGACTTCTTCCCACACTTCGGCTGAGATCACCGCCTCGAGCGGCGAGGAGGGGATCTCCAGCGCTACATCGAGCTGCCGCGCATGACCCGAATCCACGATGACCGGCAGCGGCCGCTCCGTCCCGACGAGGAATTGCGCGACCTCCTCGATCGGTTTCTGCGTGGCCGACAGCCCGATGCGCTGCAGCGGATGGCGCGACAGGGCCGCCAGCCGCTCGAGCGACAAGGCGAGGTGGCTGCCCCGCTTGTCCCGCGCCACCGCGTGGATCTCGTCCACGATCACGGTGCGCACGCTGCGCAGCGTCTCCCGCGCCCGCTCCGAAGTGAGAATCAGATAGAGCGACTCGGGGGTGGTGACGAGGATGTGCGGCGGCTGCTTCACCATCGCCTGCCGTTCTGCTGGGGGCGTGTCGCCCGTGCGCAGCAGGACCCGCAGGTTCGCGTCGGGCAGCCCCGCGGCCGCCAACGCTCCCCGAATCTCCTCGAGCGGCTGGGACAGGTTCTTCTGGATGTCGTTGGAGAGCGCCTTGAGCGGCGACACGTAGACGACCTGCGTTTCGTCGGGCAGCGTGCCCTCGAGCCCCTGGCGCA
>DATGDT010000441.1:0-7864 GCA_035310725.1 Gemmatimonadales bacterium | reverse complement strand
AGAGAACTTCGCATACATGAGCGAGGCCTCGGGCACGCCCGGCCCCCCGATCCGGCGCAGGGTCCCGCTCTTCGAATTCAGGACCCAGTAGTCGCCGCGCGTGTTCTGCCGCCACACGCGTCGCGTGTTGCCGAAAAGGAGCAGCAGCGTGTCGCCGGGCCCGAAGTCGAAGCTCTCGACGTCGAGCGGCTCTGCGGCGCCCGACGGGATGAGCTGACGCGCCGTGACCAGGATGCTGCGGGTGCCGGTGGCGGCCTCGTAACGCACGAGATCGGACGAGCCGGGGACGAGCGCCGACGGCTCGAGCGTGGCGAACGCCGTCCCGCCGCTCATCCAGTGGACCGTCCCGCCCCCGAACGACTGCCCGGCGAAGTCGCGCGTGGCGAACAGCCGCCGCAGCATGTCGCTCGCGGCGGGGGGAACCTGCGCCGGCGCCGCGCAGGGCACCGACAGGATTGCGAGCACCACGGCCAACCTGATACGGCGCATTGCCACACTCCTGGTCTCGTCGGAAACGGGAAGATGGCCGGGTCGCGCCGCCGGCGTAAAGGGGCGTGTCTTGCGGAATTCGGCTGCGTAACGCAAGGTCATGGGCGCAGCGAACGCGATCCAGACCACGCGTCAGCCACCCGAGCCGGAGACGAGACCATGCCACTGATGGAACGGGCGAAGAACATCCTGCTCCAGCCGAAGCAGGAGTGGCCGGTGATCGACACCGAGCAAACCAGTGTCGGGGAGCTCTACAAGGGCTACATCATTCCGCTCGCAGCCATCGGCCCGATCGCACGACTAATCGGATTCTCTGTCATAGATGGCGGGGCTTTCCGGGTCCCTTTCACGTACGGTGTAAGGGGCGCCATCGTCGAGTATGTCTTGGCGTTGCTCGGCACCTTTGTACTGGCTCTAATCATCGACGCCCTCGCACCGACGTTTGGAGGCCACAAGAGTCAGATACAGGCGCTGAAGGTGGCGGCGTATTCGAGCACTGCAGCTTGGGTGGCTGGGATATTCCTAATTCTCCCGCCGCTGGCAATCCTCAGTATCGTCGGTCTGTACAGCCTGTTCCTGCTCTACCTCGGGCTGCCGGTCCTGATGAAAGCGCCGCAGGACAAGGCGGTGGGCTATACCGTGGTGGTGATCCTGGTCGCGATCGTGTTGTACTTCGTGATCGGCATCATTGTCGCGCAATTCGCCTGGCGTCCCGCCATGGGAATGCCGGGACTCTAGCCTAGGCCCGCCGCCACTTCGTCCCGCCCGGGGTGTCCTCGATCTCGACGCCCCGGGCGCGCAGCTCCTCCCGGATCCGGTCGGCCTCCTTGAAATCCCGCGCGCCGCGCGCCCGCGTGCGGGCGGCGATGCGCTCCTCGACCCACCGCACCAGCTCGTCGTCCACCGGCGGCGGAGTCGGGCACAAATCCAGCACCGCGTCGACCCAGCGCCAGGCGGCGAGCACGCGCTCCCCCGGTCGCACGCCGGTATCGAGCAGGCGGTTCCCTTCGGTCACGAAATCGAACAGCGCCGCCACCGCCCGGGGCGCGTTGAGGTCGTCGTTCAGCGCCTCGGTCACCCGCGTCTTCAGCGTCTCGGCGAGCGCGCGGAACGGTTCGTCCTCCTGCAGCCCCCCGGCCGTGCGCAAGCGATCCCGGAAGATGTCCAGCCGCCGCGAGCCGTCCCGCGCCGACGCCAACGCCGCGTCGTTGTAGTCCAACTCCTTGCGATAGTGCGTCTGGAACACGAGCAGGCGAAACGTGCCGGCGTCCACGCCCTCCTCCTGCAGGTCCCGCACCGTGAGAAAATTGCCGAAGCGCTTGGACATCTTGGTGCCACCCACCTGCATGAACGCCCCGTGTACCCAGTAGCGCGCGAACGGCTCCCCGGTCACGGCTTCCGACTGCGCGATCTCGTCCTCGTGATGAGGGAAGATCAGGTCCACGCCTCCCGCGTGGATATCGAGCGTCCGCACGCCGAAGCGTCGGCCGATCTCGTCGAGCGACATGGCCGAGCACTCCAGGTGCCAGCCGGGACGACCGCGCCCGAACGGCGCATCCCACGCGGCGCCCACCTGCTCGTCCAGCGCATCCGCCTTCTTCCACAACGCGAAATCGCTCGGGTTCTCCTTGGCGTATTCGTCGCTCGCCACCCGCGCGCCCACCCTGATCTCCCGCGTATCGAGGCGGGACAGGCGTCCGTACGTCGGGAACTTCCCGATCGCGAAGTACACCGAGCCGTCGTCCCCCTTGCAGGCGACCCCCTTGGCGAGCAGCTGCTCCACCAGTCGCACCATCGCCGGGATCGAGGTCGTGGCGCGGGGGTAGACGTGCGCCGGCCGGATGCGCAGAAAATCGCGGTCCTCGAAGAAGGCCCGGACGAACGGCTCGGTGTGCGCCACGAGCGAGGCCTGCGCCGCCGCGGCCGCCTTGATCGTCCGGTCGTCCACGTCGGTGAGGTTCATGATGTGGCAGACCTCGTACCCCGACTGCTCGAGCCAGCGGCGCAGCAGGTCCTGGAACAGGAACGTGCGGAAGTTGCCGATGTGGGCGTAATTCCACACGGTGGGTCCGCAGGTGTAGAACGTCACCCGCGGCGCATGCAACGGCGCGAACGGCTCCATCGCCCGGGTCATCGTGTTGTAGAGGACCAGGGTCATGGCGTGGCCGCCTTCGGCTCCGCATCCCCGACCATGCGCACCATCCGTTGCGGCACCGGAATCTCGATTCCTGCCTTGCCGAAGCGGTTCTTGATGCGCCGGCGCAGCTCCCGCTCGGCATCGCCGTGCGCGCCCGGAACCATGTTCACCCAGGCCCGCAGCTCTACCCGGGACTCGCCCAGCGCCTCCACCCCGGCCACCGTGGGCTCGCCCACCACGCGGTCGCGCCACGACGCATCGCTGCCGAACTCCCGCAACACCTCCCGCAGCACCTGCATCGCCCGATCCACATCCACCCCGTAGGAGACACCCACGTCCACGACGGCGCGCGACCACTGGCGCGTCAGATTGGAGACCACCTCGACCTGTCCGTTGGGAACGAAATGGACCACGCCGTGCCCGTCGCGCAACACGGTCGAGCGCAGCGTGACCCGCTCCACCGTGCCCTCGACGTGCGCGATGCGGACCACGTCGCCCACCCCGTAGTGATTCTCCAGCAGCAGGAAGAACCCGGCGATCACGTCCTTCACGAGCGTCTGCGCGCCGAAGGAAATCGCGAGGCCCACGACGCCCAACCCGGCCACCGGCGGACCGATGTTGATGAACAGGTCGAGCACCATGAGCGCCGCCGCCAGCACCGCCACCGTGCCGCCCACGCTCCGGACCAGATCCGCCAGCGTGGCACCGCGCCGCTCCACTTCGGTGAGCCGGCCCGGAGCGTCGGCGCGGGCAGCGTGCCCGATCCGCCGGGCCAGGCCACGGACGAGCCAGCGCGCCCCCCAGGCGAGTCCGACGATGACCCCCGCCTGAATCAGCTTGCGAACCAGCTCCGCGTCGTCGAGCCGGAGGAAGGCCAGGACGCGGTGGAACACGTCGGGGAGGAGGACACTCAGGAGGAGGGGCATGCCCGCGTAACGTAGAAACCCCCCATCGGGGCGTCAACGCGGCACGGCCTCCAGCGGGTCGAACAGGACGTCGTCGAGTCCCTTCAGGCGCACCCGGGAAGCCCGGATCCCCAGCCGATGGGCCCGGCACAGGGCCAGCGCAGCCTCCGCGCTGCGGTGTCCGAGATCGGTCTCCAGCCCGGTCGCCGTCAGGCGGAACCCCGGGGGTGGGTCGCGCGGCGGCGCGTCCATGATCACTTCCAGCACCCGACCGCCCAGCAGGACGGTCGCGGGCGCGTCCCGCACCAAGCGGCCGGCCCGCAGCACCAGCACCCGGTCGACGAGCCGCTCGAGGCCGACGGGATCGGCGGATGATAGCAGCACCGTGGCGCCGGCGGCGGCACAGCGCTGCAAGCGGTCGCACAGGTCGCGGCGACTGATCGCGTCGAGTCCGGCGAACGGCTCGTCGACGAGCAGCAACCGCCGGCCCCCCAGCGCGCACTGCGCCAGCATGAGACGCCGCGCGGCAGCGAGCCCGAGGGCGGCCGCCCGGCACGAGACAGACGCCTCCAGCCCGGCGAGCTCGGTCGCATCACGCGCCAAGGACCGCGCGTCCCGTCCCGCCGTGTGCCGGCGCGCGCAGTACTCCAGCACCTCGCGAACAGTGAAAGCCGGAGGGAACACGGGATCGCGTGGCGCGAATCCCGCGAGGCGACGGACCACCGGACCGTGAGGGCCGTACGGCGGCGCGCCCGCGACGTGGACCACGCCCGTATCGGGTCGTAGCAACCCGGCGCCGAGCCGCAGTACTGTGGTCTTGCCCGCCCCCGCCGCACCCACCAGGCAGGCGATCTCCCCGGCCGCCAACTCGAACGTCGCGTCGGCGATCGCGACGATCGGCGGCCCCCCGAACCGTCTCCGGAAGGCTCGTCGTACGCCGCGGAACTGCAGAGGGATCGTCATCGCGCCGACAGGGAGAGCCGTCCCATCAGACTGCGGGCGGCGGCCAGGCCGAGCGCCACCCACAGGGCGGCGTGCAGTAGCGCACCCGGATCACCAGTAGGAATGGCGCGGTAGCGCCACGGTGCGGGAGCCACCTCCAGGATTGCCGCGAGCGCTACGCGAACCGCACCCGGGTGCGGAACATCAATGAGCATCTCCGGTGGAGCGCTCCCCACGAGCGCCAGCCAGACGAAGAACAGCGTGGCGAGGACGTTTCCGCCCATCAGGACCAGGGCGAGCGCGCAGGACGCGACGGCTGCCGCCGCCGCGAGACCGGCCAGCGCGGCGCTGAGACTGGCCGCGACGGCGCCGGTCGTCCAGGCGGCGTGTGCCGCGACGGCCAGCACGGCGAGCGCCGCCCCACCCAGCGCCGCCGCCCAGCGGCCCAGCACGAGCGCCCCCGGCGTCGTGGGGTGCAAGAGGGGAAGGAGGAGCGCCGCCCGATCGGCTCCCGAGCCGACGAGGTAACCCACGCACAACACGGCGCTGAGTGTGCCTGCCTGCAGGATCGTGGTGAGCGGATCGGACCGCGGCGCGGCACGCTCGATCCACAGCAGCGCCGCGACGACCAGCACCAACCACAGGCCGAGTCGGGTGCGCAGCAGCCGGATGCGGAGCACGGACCACTCGGCCCGGACACTGAGGAGGAGATCCACGACCGAACCATGTCACGCCGATCGCGGCGTTGTGTTACCGAACGAACGCGGGTGGGATCGAACGAATGCGGGTCAGCGAGCTCGCCACTCGGCGGCCGCTCGCGCGATGGCGTCCGCCAGGGGGGCAGGATCGAACCGCACCGGATCAGCGGCCGGGAGACCGGTTTCGGCCGCGGCGGCTGCGACGGCACGGCGTGCTGCGATGTCGTCGAGATCGAAAGTATTCAGACAGATACCCAGGACCCGCGTGGGAAGAACCGGTCGCGCGGCGTCCTCGTAGATCCGGATCAGATCGCCGAGCGGCGGGATCTTCACCCACGGCTCCCGGCCGTGGTAATCGCCGACGTAGTCGCGGGAGGACTGGTGACAGAGGATCAGGCCGCGCGGCATCGCACCGTGCAGCAGACCCAGCGTGACGCCCGAGTAGCCGGGGTGGATCAGACTTCCCTGCCCTTCCACGAGCACGATGTCGGCGTCCCGTGCGGCCGTGAGCACGAGGTCCTCCGCGGCGCCGGCGATGAAATCGGCCACGACCGCGTCTACCGCCGTCCCCCAGCCTTCGATGAAGATTCCCGTCTGCCCGGTCGCGGCGAAGCGCGCCTTGCGCCCCTGGCGTACCAGCGCGTTCCGGACCTCGAGCATGGCGGTCATCTTGCCGACGTTGCAGTCGGAGCCGACAGCCTGGACCACGTAGGCGTCCACCTCCGCGGCGCGTCCGTCGGCGATCGGGAGGCGCGCGGGCGGCTTCCGGGCGTCGAGGATCCGGACGCCGAGGCGGCGCGCCAGCCCGCCCAGCTCGGGATCGTCGGTGATGAAGGTGTGCAGCCCGCTCCAGACCTCGAGCTTCCGCTCGATGGCGAGCTTGAGCCAGCCGCGCCATTCGTCGGGCAGCTGGCCCCCGGCGGGGGCGATGCCCACGAGCACCGCGGTCGCGCCGCTCCCGAGCGACAATCCCTGGGCGAAATCGCCCACCACCGGAATCGTCCCGCCGAATCCGAGCACCTCCTGAACGGTCTTCCCGGCCTGCGCGCGATCGAACACGCCGACGATACGCTCGGGGAAGTAGCGGATGCAGGAGTTGGCGGTCTTCGACGACATGGGACCGAACTGCCCGTCGGCCAGGATCAGAAAGCGGTGGTCGCCCGGCGCCGTCATGGAGTGGAGGTGAGGGTGGGCGGCAGGCGGCCGCGACTGGCGCGCAGCCCCGCCGAGCGGAAGGTCGGCCCTTCGCCGTACAGCTCGCCGTGCAGCACGTGGCGGACGAGCACCAGGGCCAGCGCCACGATCGGCACGGCGACGACCAGTCCGACGGGACCCAGGAGCGTGCCCATCGCGAGCACGCTGGCGATGGTGATGGCGGGCGGCACCGCGACCGACCGGGCCATGATCCAGGGGACGATCAGGTTCGAGCCCAGGATGTGCACCACCACGCCGAGCGCGAGAACCGCGATGACGTGCAGCGCGCTGCTGCCCGGCCCTACGACGAACAGCACCGGGAGCACCGTCGACACGATGGTCCCGAAGAACGGGACCAGCGCGGCGACGCCGGTGAACAGCCCGAAGGCGAGCCAATAGGGGACGCCCAGCGCCCACAGGCCGACGGCGGTCAGGACGGCGAAGACCATCATCGCGAGGATCTGCCCCGTCACCCAGGCACGAAGCGTGGCCGCCATGTCGACGACGATGCGGCCGGCCAGCGGGCGGCGTGCCGGACTCACGAGGTTGAGGAGTCCGTCGCGGTACAGCAGCGGTTGGTGAGCGAAGTAGATCGCCATCACGATGACGGCGGCGGTGTCGAGCAGCACGCGCCCACCGACGCGCAGGTAGGGGACGATCGCCCCCCGCAGGTATTCGGTCACGTCGCCAAGCACGCCCGACACGAGACCGGCCTGGGGATCGGAGAGGGCGCTGTCCCTGAAGACGGGGTACTGCTCGCCGAGCCGAACGAGGGCCGCCTGGATGGAGGCGAGCGTCAGTGGGAGTCCCGTGATGAGCGCTCGCGTTTGCTGCACGACGGGGGGCACGAACAGCGCACCGAGGGCGATGACGGCGCCGCTCGTGGCAAGGGCGGCGAGGGTGAGGCCGAGACCGCGGCCGATGCCGAGACGGCGGCTCAGCAGATCGGTGACGGAGCTGAGGAACACGGCGAGCAGGACGGCCAGGAACAGCAGCAGGAGGACGGGCACCACCCGGACCGCCAGCCACACGGCCAGGGCCCCAACGAAGAGCGCCACCAACGTGGCGCTCGACAACCGTGACTGCCCGCTCCCGTCGCTCAGGAGTGATGCTCTTCTTCGTCGTCCACCAGCTCCGCCTCGGTGGCGCCCTTGCCCAGCTGTCGCGTCTCCGGCGGGCTGCCCGCGCCGAGCAGACCCATCCGCTGCTTCAACGCGGCGAGCTGCTGGTCGGCATCGGCCTTCTCGAGCGAGTGGAACTGCTGCATCAGCGTATCGCCCGACAGGTCCTCGTTGATCTCGGCCGCAGCGATCAACTTGCGCTCCTCGTGCTCGATCTGTTCGGCCATCCGCTCGAACGTCTCGAACGCGCTCTTGTCGCCGATCGACGACATCGTCTCCTGAATGCGCTTGTGCGCCTCGGCGCGCTTGGCCCGCGCGATCAGGATGTTCTTCTTGCGCTTCGCCTCTTCGATCTTGTCGTTGAGCTGGCGCAGCGAC
>DATGDT010000440.1:0-4139 GCA_035310725.1 Gemmatimonadales bacterium | reverse complement strand
GCTCACCCACGTTCGTGTCGTGGATGGCACCGGAGCGGCGCCGGCCGAGGATCAGACGATCGTGATCCGCGACGGCACGATCGCCTCGATCGGCCCCAGCGCCGGAGCGTCCATCCCCGCCGGCGCCGAGGTGCACGACCTCACCGGGCGGACCGTGCTCCCGGGGCTCGTGATGGTGCACGAGCACTACTTCTATCCCGCGGGCAACGGGATGTATACCGAGCAGGGGTGGAGCTTCCCGAAGCTCTATCTGGGGGGTGGCGTGACCACGGTGCGCACCGGGGGCAGCATCGAACCCTACGCCGACCTGAGCCTGGCGCGGAGTATCGCCGCCGGGGAGATCGCCGGCCCTGCGATGGACGTGACCGGTCCCTACCTCGAGGGTCCGGGCCTGCCCCTCCCCCAGATTCACGCGCTGGGCGACTCGGCCGAGGCGCGCGGTCTGGTCGAGTACTGGGCGAACCAGGGCGCGACCTCGTTCAAGGCGTACATGCACGTTTCGCGCGCCGAGTTGCGGGCGGCGATCGCGGCCGCGCACGCGCGCCGGCTCAAGGTGACCGGCCATCTCTGCTGGGTCACGTTCCGGGAAGCCGCTGATCTGGGGATCGACGACCTGGAGCACGGCTTTCTCGTCGCCACCGATTTCGTGCCGGGGAAGACGCCCGACGCCTGCCCGAGCCGGGACTCGGTCGTCGCGTCGCTCCTGGCGCTCGACCCCGATGGCGCCGCAGCCCGGGATCTGATCCGCTACCTCGTCTCGAAGCATGTCGCGCTGACCTCGACACTCCCGGTGTTCGAGACGTTCACCCCGGGCCGGCCTCCCGCTTCTCCCGCGGCGCTCGACGCGATGCTCCCCGAGGCGCGGGATCAGTACCTGCGGCAGCGCGTGCGCATCGCGGCCTCGACCGACACGACCTGGGTCGTTCTTCTCCGAAAGGAAATGCGTCTCGAACGGTTGTTCGCCCAGGCGGGCGGCTTGCTGCTCGTCGGCACCGATCCCACGGGGTATGGCGGCGTCGTGGCCGGGTTCTCGAACCAGCGCGCACTGGAGTTGCTGGTCGAGGCCGGGTTCACCCCGCTCGAGGCGATCCGCATCGGTACGCTGAACGGCGCCGCGTATCTGGGACGCGCCGACCGCATCGGGTCGATCGCCACGGGCAAGGCCGCCGATCTGGTGGTGGTGCGCGGCAACCCGGCCGCGGACATCGCGGACGTGGAGCACGTGGAGCTGGTGTTCAAGGACGGCACCGGATACGACCCCTCGAAGCTGATCACCGCGGCGCAGGGGTCGGTGGGGTGGCGGTAGCGGTCAGAGCCTGAATTCCGCGTGCTTCCCCAGGCGCCCGGCTGGATCGAGCTGGCGATACAGCGACGGCAACACCAGGAGGACCACGGGCCCCGACAGGACGAAGCCGCCGATCACCGCGATCGCGAGCGGCTGCATCAGCTGGGAGCCACGGCCCAGGGCGATGGCGAGCGGCGCCAGGGCGAATGCCGTGGCGAGGATCGTCATGGCCACCGGCCGCAGCCGCCGGCGAGACGCCCGGGCCCACGCGTCAACCGGGTGCGATCCCCGCCCCAGCTCGAGCCGCCCTTCGTGGATCACAAAGATCGCGTTCTCACCCACGATGCCGACCATCATGATGGCCCCCACGTAGCTCGAGATATTGAGGGTCTGGCCGGTGAGCATGAGGGCGAGCAGGACGCCCGCGAGCACCGCGATGGCGCATGCGGAGGTCACCACCGGTGCGCGCCAGTCGCCGAACTCGAACAACACGACCAGCGAGACGAGCACCAGGCTGCCGAGCAGCACGTAGAACAATCCCCGGAATGAGTCCTCCTGCTGTTGGTATTGACCTCCGAACTGGATGGACATGTCCGGCGCGAGCCGCACGTTCCGTGCGATCCGGCGCTGGATCTCCGCCACGGCCCCTCCCAGGTCACGACCCGACAGCCGCGCCGTCACTCCGATGAACGTCTTGAGATTCTCCCGGTCGATCTCGGCCTCGGGTGCGCCCGTGCTGATGGATGCGATGGTGGACAGTGGAATCAGGGCCGCCGGCGCCGAGGCCGCTCGAACCGGCAGATCGCCCAGGGCGCCTTCGTGCCGGGTGAAGACTCGCAGGTCATACATACGCTCACCCACGCGGATCTGGTCCACGACGGTGCCCGTCACGGCGGGCTCGACGGCGGCGTGGATGTCCGCGGTGGAGAGCCCGTAGCGGGCCGCCGCAGACGAGTTGACCCGGATATCCATCGCCGGGCCGGCGATGACGATGCCGTCGAACGCGTCCTCGATGCCGGGCACGCTGTCCAGGATCGCGGCGATCTGGCGCGCCTTCACCTGGAGCTGGGCGGGGTCGGTGCCAAAAACCTTGATGTCGATCGGTTGCGGCACGCCGCCGGTCAGGTCGCCGATGTCGTCCTCGAGCAGCTGCCCGAAATCGGTCCGGATTGCTGGTTCGGCAGCCAGGATCCGGATCCGCAGATCGTCCATGACCGCCTCGATGTCGCGCCGCTCCCCCCTCGGCTTGAGCGTGATGACGTAATCGCCGCGGTTCGGCTCCGTGATGAAGAATCCCAGCTGCGTCCCGGTGCGCCGCGAGTAGCTCGTGACGTCGGGCAGCGCCCGGATGATCTTCTCGGCCTCGCCGAGCATCGCGTCGGTATCGGTCAACGAGGTGCCGGGGGGCGTCCAGTAGTCGAGGATGATCGCGCCCTCGTCCATCTGCGGCAGGAAGTCGGTGCCGACGGCGCGGTAGAGCAGCCCCATGACGACGATGCAACCACCCAGCGCAGCGGCGGTCAGCCCGCCATGACGAATGCACCCTGTCACGACACGCTCGTAACCATGGAGGAAGCGGGACGGCCGTTCCGAGGACCCGGCGAGCCCGGCCGGCCGCTCCTTCCCGAGCCCGAGCAGGGCGATCGTCACCGGGACGACCAGGGCGGCGACGAGGAACGACGCCCCCAGAGCCAACGCCATCGTCAGAGCGAGCGGCTTGAAGAACGCGCCAACGATGCCCGCCAGCAAGGCGAACGGCAGTAAAATGACGGTAGTGGAGAGACTCGATCCGACAATCGCGGGAAGCAGGTCGGTCAAGCCCCGCACCGCCGGGTCCCCCGCGCGGGCCTCCGCACGATGGCGCTCGATGCTCTCGACGACGACGATGGCGTCGTCGGCGATGAGCCCGATCGCCGCCGCGACGCCCGCCAGGGTCATCAGGTTGATGGTCTGGCCCGCGATCCCCAGCGCGAGACCAACGATCGCCACGGTGAGCGGGATCGCCGCGACGGCCACGAGCGCGAAACGGAAGCTCCCCAGAAACACGAGCAGGACCAACGCGGCGAGCACGACGCCGATCAGAATCGCGTCCCGTGTCCCGTGTACCGAGTCGGTCACGAAGCGCGCCTGATCGTAGAACGTGGTCCAGCGCACGTCGGACGGCAGCAGCCGTGGTTGCTCGCGGAACAGCCCCTCCACGCCAGCGGCGATGGCGACGGTATTCGCGCTCGGCTGACGGATCAGATTCAGCAGGACGGCCGGCTGGCCGTCCGCTGTCGTACGGATGTAGGACACCTCGTCCGCCACCTTGACCTCGCCCAGCTCGGCGAGCGTCGCCGGCGGTCCCGCCGCGACGGGCACGGCGATGCGACCCAGCCCCGCGAGATCCTGCACCCGGCCGTCCACCAGGGTGAGGTAGAGCTCGTGATTCTGCTCGGCCAGACCGGCGGACAGGACGTCGTGGCTCTCGCGGACGGCATTCACCACATCCGCGGCGGCCAGTCGCCGAGCCGAGAGCTGCCCGGGGTCCAGCCAGATCTGAAACTCGCGGCGCCGACCTCCCTGGATCTGCACTTCGGAGACGCCGGGAATCCGGATCAAGGCCGGTTTGAGTGTGAACTCGGCGAGCGCCAGCAGCTCGGCCTGCGAGCGAGTGGACGAGGTGAGGGCATAGCCCTGAATCGGGAAGATCGCCGTGTTCATCCACTCCACATCGATCCGCGTTTCCCCCGGGAGGTCCGGCCGGATGCGCTGCGTTTCCGCCTGGACGCGCTGCAGCGCGACCTGCATGTCCGTGCCCCAGGCGAACTCGGCGCTGATCTCGCTCGACCCCCGCGACGTCGTCGACCGGACC
>DATGDT010000439.1:0-9968 GCA_035310725.1 Gemmatimonadales bacterium | reverse complement strand
GACCGGGGCGGGGTTCACCACGGGGATCAGCACGTCGAACTTTTCGAGCGACGGGCTGGCGGTGGGGGGCGGGTTGGCCTACGGCCGGGGGAACTGGCACGTGGGGTTCGACTACGCCTACCGCAACCTCGGGGCGCTGGGGGGTACCAACTTCCTGAGCTTCAGCGTCGGCTGGTAGCCTACAGGAAGGTGGTCGTGGAAAAAACGAAGCACGCAGGACCAGTCGCGCTGGCACTCACGGCCGTCATGGCCGTGGGTGCCGGCCGACCCGCGCAGAATCCAGCGGGGCTGAGCCTGAGCGCGGTGCGCTCCTACCGGCCGGCCTCCAACCAGACGGTCGTCGACGTGTTCTGTCGCGTCCCCCTGCTGCTCGTGAGCCCGATCGGGACCACGGGCGGCGGGGCGTACCGCTTTGCCGTGTCGGTACGGGACTCGGCCGGCCTGGAGCTCGTCGCCCAGTCGTGGCTCACGCCGGTGCGCGAGCAGCTGCTGCGCACGCGCGGCGCGTCCACCGCCGAGCATCTCCGGTTCGCGGCCGGGGCGGGTCATTACACCATCGGCGTTACGGCCACCGATTCCGCCACCGGGCGCGTGTTGCGCGCCGATCTGCCCACGGAGGGGTTCGCGCACGCGCCGGGCGGATCGGACCTGCTGCTGGCGAGCGACATGCGGGAGGCGGCGGGCCCGCAGGACACAGCGGCCCGGGGCGGGGAAGTCCGCCACGGGCCGTTGTTCTTCACCACGTCCGGGGCGCCGGTGCTGACCCCTCAGGCGTCGAAGCTCGCCTATTACCTGGAGCTCTATCCCACGCGCGCCGAGAGCGTGCAGGTGCTCGCCCGCGTGTTGACCGACGCCGGCGCGCAGGTCGTCGCGGCCCGGCCGGTCCCCGTGGCGATCGGGGCGGGAGGGGGCTTCACGCACGGGATGGTGGATCTGGCGGGTCTCCCGCCGGGGCAGTATCGCTTCGAGGTCACGGCCACGAGTCCCGATTCACAGGTGAGCCGCTCGGCGTCGTTCGGGATGACCGGGTTCGAAACGATGGCGCAGGCGGCGGCGGTGATCGAGTCGAACGAGTGGCCGGCCAACCTGCCGGAAACGCAGCTCGACTCGGCCTACGAGCCGCTGATCTACCTGATGACCGCGGATGAGCAGGGCGTGTATTCCTCCCTCTCGGTGGAAGGAAAGCGGAAATGGCTGCGGCAGTTCTGGGGCCGCCGCGACCCCTCGCCGGGAACCGTGCGCAACGAGGAGCGCGAGCGCTTCTACGCCTCCATCACCGAGGCGGACCGCCGCTTCCGCGAGGGCGGCGCGTCGGCGATACCGGGGTGGCGCACCGATCGCGGCCGCATCTTCATCAAGTACGGGTCACCCGACGAAGTGCTGGAACGTCACGTGCAGACGGGCGTGTCGCCCTACGAGATCTGGAAGTACACGCGGAACCGGAGCCTCAAGTACGTCTTCATGGACCTGACCCGGTTCGGCAACTACAAGCTCATCTACACCGACGATCGACGCGAGCCGAGCCGGCCCGACTGGCAGGACCTGCTGGGGCCGGACGGGTTGAAGGACCTCCAGCAGATTCAGTGATGCTCAGGCCCCGGCGCTCGCCGGGGCCTCCGTCTTTCGTCCCCGGCTCTCCACCACCGCCTCCACCACCAGCGCCCCCCACAGCGCCGCGCCGACGGCCGCGTGGGCGGCCTGGAGCGGCGGTGGTACGGTGAGGAGCACCATGATCGCGGCGACCGCGATCTGGAGCACGACGAGCCCCAGCCCCACGGCCGCGCCGCGCCGTCTCGAGCGCAGCGTCCACACCACCATATAGACGAGCAGGCCGTACGCCAGCAGCCGGTGCGTCCAGTGGAGGTGCTGCAGGTAATTGCCCGCCGGGACGAGTTGGCCGTTGCACAGCGGGAATCCGACGCACGCCGTCGCCGCACCGAGATTGGCCGTCAACCCCCCGAACAGCACCGTGACGAATCCCCATCCCGCGGCCACCAGCGCGGCTGTGCCCGGGCGGCGGGCCGGAGCGCCGAGTGCGACCCACAGCAGCACGGCGAACAGCGCCAGGGCCGTGCCCAGGTGCAGGATGACCGTCCAGGGCGGGAGCTCCAGTTTCACCGTGATCGCCCCGAGCAGGACCTGCACGACCAGCAGCCCGAGCGCGATGTACCCACCCCAGTTGGGAGCGGACTGCTCCGTGCTCCGTGCTCTGCGTCCCCGCCGTTCCCACCAGTTCAATCCGGCGAGCAGCACGACCAGCGTCGACACGATGGCCGCCACGAGGCGGTGGTTCCACTCGATGAGGGTCGTCAGGTCGTCGAAGGAGGGGAACAGGCGGCCGTGGCACACGGGCCAGTCGTCCCCGCACCCCAGTCCCGAACCGGTGATGCGCACGACCGCGCCGAGCACGATGAGCAGGTAGGTGGCGATGGCGGCGGCCCAGGCGAGCCAGCGGAGGCGTCGTGTCATAGGACGGGAAATGTATATTCTCCGACCCATGTCCACCCCACCCGACGCCTTCGGTGAACGCCTGCCCCGGCGGCTCGGCCTGTGGAGCGCCGTGGCGGTGCTCGTCGGGTCGACGATCGGCAGCGGCATCTTTCGCACCCCGGCGATCATCGCCGAGCGGGTCCCCGCGCCGCTGCCGATGTTGGGCGTCTGGGTGCTGGGCGGCGCGCTGGCGTTGTGCGGTGCGCTCACCTACGCCGAGCTGGCGGCGATGTATCCGCGCTCGGGCGGGGTGTACGTCTACATCAGGGAAGGCTTCGGCCGTCTGCCGGCGTTCCTGTTCGGGTGGACCGAGCTCGTCCTGATCCGTGCGTCCGCTCTGGGCGCTATCTCCACGCCGTTCGCCGAATACCTGTTGCGCTCCCTGGGCTTCGATCCCAGGCTCCCCCAGTATGCTGGCACGGTCCACTACATCGCGGCCGGCGCGATCATCGTGACCGCGACCCTGAACTACGTCGGGGTGCGGTGGAGCGCGTTGATCCTGAACCTGACCACGGCCGCGAAGTTCGGCGCGCTCGGGCTGCTCGTCGTGCTGGCGTTCCTGGTCGGGGGGGGCGCATTCGGACATTTCGCGGCGGCCGGCGGCTCCCTGCAGCCGGGACTGTTCGGCCTGGCGCTGGTCTCGGTGTTGTGGGCATATGACGGATGGGGCGACCTGTCGTTCGTGGGTGGAGAGGTCCGGGATCCGCAGCGTAACCTGCCGCGCGCCCTCGTCATCGGCACCTGTGCCGTGATCGGCATCTATCTGCTGGTCAACGCCGCCTACCTCTACCTGCTGCCGATCGACCGCATGGCGCAGTCGCCGCTGGTGGCAGCCGATGCGGCCCAACTGATCATCGGCCGGGCGGGCGTGGGGCTCGTGGCGGTCGTGGTGATGATCGCGACGTTCAGCACGCTGCTCGGCTCGATTCTCACGTCGCCGCGGATCTTCTTCGCCATGGCCGACGACGGCCTGTTTTTCCGGGCCATCGCCCGGGTGCACCCCCGCTATCAGACGCCCTCGACCGCGATCCTGCTGACGGCGGCGCTCGGCGTGGTGTTCGTGCTGGCCAGGACGTTCGAACAGCTGGCCGATCAGTTCGTCGTGGCGATCTTCCCCTTCTACGCGCTGGCCGCTGCCGCCGTGTTCGTGCTGCGCCGCACGCAGCCCGACCGCCCACGCCCGGTGCGCGTGTGGGGATATCCGCTGGTCCCGGTGCTGTTCGTCGTGGCGGCGCTCATCATCCTCGGCAACGCCCTGCTCGAGCACCCCGGTCCCACCGGGCTCGCGTTCATCGGCATCCTGCTCGGCATTCCAGTCTACCTCATCTGGCTGCGGCGCAGCCGCCGGCCCTCACCCTGAAAACGAAACCGCCCCCCGTTCGGGGGGCGGTCCGTGGTGTTCCGCGACGTCGCCGCCTACCAGTTGAACAGGTAGCGCACGCCCAGCTGCAGGCGCCAGACGTCGAACGTGGACACGTTCTTCGTGAACGATTTGGAAATCAGCTGACCGCTCACGGTCGCCAACCGGTACTGCGCGGCTCCAGTGGCGTCGACCCCGGCGGAGATCAGCGGCCGCGTGGTGACGAGGCCTTGCGAGACGCCCCAGTCCCGGTCGATCAGGTTGGTCACGTTCAGGATGTCTAGGCGGAACTGCAGCCGGTTGGCCTGCCCCGCGATCTGGCGCCCGACGTCCTGGGAGAAGCTGAGATCGGCGCGGGACACCAGCGGCAGGAAGACGCCGTTCCGCTCGGCGTACTGGCCGCGGTGCTTGCTCAGGTACGGATCCTGGTTGATGTAGGCCTCCCACGCGACGGCCTGCTGCACGGGCGAGTAGGTGGTGCTCCCCACCGTCAGCGGCAGGAAATTCATCTCGTCCGTGGTGCGCGGGATGTAGATGAGGTCGTTGTTGGCCACCCCATCGCCGTTCATGTCCCCGGCGAAGACATAGCTGCCGTTCCCCGCATTGCGCGAGTCGAAGTACACGCTGATGCTGGTGGGGCCGATGCCGAAGAAGTCGCGGGTGTAGGTCACCGCCGCGAAGAACCGGTTGGCCGGGGAGAACTGGGAGAACCCGAGCGCCGGATTGTTCGGATCGAGGGCGATGGCGTTTCCGGTCCACGACCCCGACGCGATGGACCCCGCGTCCACCGTGTTCTGGCTCACGCCGTGTGAGAAGCCCAGCTTGGTGAACAGGCCGCTGGCGAACGAGCGCTCCACCGAGAACGAGACGTTGTACGAGTGGCCCACGGCCTGGTTGGTGAGCACGGTCGCGTCGCTGACGTTCGCGTAAATGCGGTTCGACGTCCAGCGCGGCCGCGTATCGACGCCGGTGAACGCCGACTGCGCCGCGGGGAGGTTGGCGTTGATGTACGCGATGCCGTTGATGTCCTTGGTGTAGAGGAGCTCAGCGGTGCCCGTCATGCCCAGGGGAAGCTGCTGATCCACCGCGAGGTTGCTGCGCCACACCTGCGGAAACTTGAAGTTCGGATCGGTGAGGGCGAGCTGGAAGCTCGCCGCCGGCGCGCCCGTGACCGTCGCCGGCTTGTAATGATCGGGATCCGGGTTGAACGGGAACGCGGTCGTGTTGTCCTGCTGGATGAAGCCCGTGAGCACGCCCGTGTTGCCGACCTGGTTTGAGATCCACACGTAGGCCGGCTTGCCGGTGAAGATGCCCGTGCCGCCGCGGATCTGCGTCTGGTGCATTCCGTGGACATCGTAGTTGAAGCCGAGCCGCGGCGAAAACAGCAGGTTGACCCCCGGCAGGGCCCCGCTGTTGTAGTGCACGGTCGCGCCGCCGGCATCGCGGAACGACATCGTGTCGGCCACTGCGTTGTCGTAGGCGGTGTTCTTGAACTTCGGGGCATCGATCCGCAGCCCGCCGGTCAGGGTCAGGTTCGGGATCGGGCGCCACTCGTCCTGTGCGTAGACGCCGTAGTACAGCACGTCGAGCGGCTGCACCGGCTCCGTCTGGCCGGGGATGTTCGAATAGCGGACCTGGAACCGGCGCAGCGTGACCGGCGACACCGTACGGGTCGGGTTCGCCAGGTAGTCGTTGGCGTCGGTGTACCAGTCGGCCAGCGAGTTGTACACGTAGACGCTCTGCGCACCGGGGAAGAAGACGTTGTTGGAGTGGTACTTCTCCACACTCGCCCCGAACGTGAGCGAGTGCTTCTGCATGTAGATGGTGAAGTTGTCCTGGAGCTGGTAGCTGTGGTAGGTCAGCTTGTTGTCGGGCGTGAACGGCTCGAACCCGAACGTCGTGTAGTTCGTGTTGGCGTTGAGGATTTCCACCAGCGGGAACCAGGGCGGGCTGATGACCTTCCGGCTCTCGTCGCTCGAATTGTACCCGACGATCAGGTTGTTCGACATCCGGCCGCCCAGCGACGAATTCCACTCGCCCACGATGGAGCGGAGGTTCTCCAGGATGGCGTAGTTCGAGTTGGCGAAGTTGAGCGAATTCAGGCTGCTGCGGCGGTTGCCGAGCCCCAGCGAGGCGGAGTTGGACAGCAGGATGTCGGAGCTCGAATTCAGCAGGTTGTACCGCACGCTCACCTTGTTGCGATCGCTCACGTTGAAGTCCATCCGCGCGAGGAATCGCGTCGAGGGCACCTTGAAATCGTATCCTTGATACGGGCCCGGGTCGTAGTTGAAGTTGGTGACCAGGTAGCTGCTCAGCGCGTCCAGATCCGAGGCGAGGACCCGGGTGATGTTGCCGCCCACCGGCGTGCTGCCGTTGTTCGCCAGGAACGTGGTGCCCGGCAGGGTCTGGCCGTCGTCCTCGTAGCTGCCGAAGAAGAACAGGCGGTTCTTGATGATCGGACCGCCCAGCGCGAGGCCGACCTCGTGATACTTGAAGGTGCCCGGGTTGAATTTGTTCGGGCCCGCCTTCGTGCCCACGAACTGGTCGTTGCGCGAGTTGAAATAGGCCGAGCCACGGAACTGGTTGGTCCCGCTCTTGGTGGCCATGTTGATGTTGGCGCCGACGAAATTGCCCTGGCGGACGTCGAACGGCGCGATGTTCACCTGCAGCTGCTCGAGCGCGTCCAGGGAGATGGGCGTCACGCCGGTCCGGTCGCCGGGCTCTCCGGCGAGCCCGAACGAGTTGTTGAAGTACGAGCCGTCGATCGTCATGTTGTTGAACCGGTTGTCCTGGCCGGCGAACGAGAACCCGAACGACATGGGACTGTATTCGGGTGTGAGCCGGAGCAGGTCCTCGACGCGGCGGCTGATGGTCGGGAGCTGCGCGATCTGCGCGGTGGAAATCGTCGTGGCGGCCCCGGTGCGTTCCGCGCTGAACACCGGGTTGCTGGTCGCGGTCACGACGATGGGGGCGACTTCGACACTCACCTGCGCCAGGACGAACCGCAGATCGGTGGTCCCGCCCAGCGTGAGCTGGATGCCGTCCTGCGCCTCCGGCCGGTGGCCGACGATGGTCACCGTGACGCGATACGGTCCGCCGACGCGCATGCCGGGGATCGTGAACCGGCCGTCGGTCCGGGTTGCCGCGGCATACTCCGTTCCCGATGGCCGGTGCACGGCGATCACCCGCGCCCCGCCGAGCGGCGCGCCCGAGGAATCGGTGACGACCCCGGCGATTGCGGCGGTGGTGACTCCCTGGGCCCGCAGGGTGGACATCCCTGAGAGCGCGATCGCCGCGATGAGCAGACAAAGTTTCCAGGGCAGCTTCATGTTCCCCCCATCGATGGTGTGGCTGAGATCCAGTGGGCGGCAGTCAAGACGGGCCATGCAGCGGGGCATAAGGGCACCCCTAAAACTCCGCCCGTGGCGGGCGTCGTCAAGTCGCGGTCTTTCACGATTCAGGAGGCTGAACTGCTGAAGTAAGTCGTCCTACGTCTGTGCCTTTCGCAGCAGCCACACCGCACCGATTCCCACCAGCAGGTTCGGAAACCACGCGGCCAGCGTCGGCGGCAGCAGTCCGCCGCCCCCGACGGCGCGCGACAGCTGCATCAGCAGGAGGAACAGGAAGGTGGTCGCGAGGCTCACCGCCACGCCCCACGCCGCACCACTGCGCGGATTGGTGATGGCGAGCGGCGCTCCGAACAACGCGATGATGATGCAGGTGAACGGAATCGCGAGCTTCAACGCGCGGTCCACCGCCAGCTTGCGCGTGTCCGACCCCGAGCGCGCCAGCGCGTCGATGTAGCGTCCCAGCTCCGCGTACCGCATCTCCTCGGGCGTCTTGGGCTCGGCCAGCAGATCCGCGGGCGTTTCGCGCATGGTGCGCACCCGCAGCGTGGCGAACTCGAACGCCCGCTCCAGACCGGGGTCCAGCAGATACCGCACGCGGCCGTCCTGCAGCGTCCAGCCGCCCGTCCGGCCGTAGCGCGCCCGCCGCGCCGTCACCACGATCGTGGGATACGCCGGGCCCGTTCCCACGCGTTCCAGGATCAGATCGACCAATTCGCCCGAGTCGATCTGGAGGCTGCGGATGGCGTACACCCACCCGCCGTCGGCCCGGTACACGAAGTTGCTGCGCGCCCCGGTGCGGATCGCCTTCTCGCCCAGCAGCTCCGCCTTCCGGGCCGCGCCGATCGGCACAAGCTCGCCCAGCCCCACGCCCGCCAGGCACGCCGCCACGGCGGCGAGGAACAGGGGCCGCACCAGGCGGTGGAACGAAACGCCCGACGCCTTGGCCGCCGTGATCTCGGAGTGCCGCCCCATCGTCCCGACGGTGAACACCGTGGCGAACAACACCGCCGCCGGCAGCACCAGGAACATGGTGTCCGGCATGCCGTACACGTACGCGAGGGCGACGTGCCCCTTCGTCAGCCCGCGCCCCAGGTACCGCTCGAACTTGTCGGCCAGGTCGATGATGATCACGAGCAGCGGGAAGCCGAGCATGACGACGAGGAACACGATCGCCCACTGGCGCAGCACGTAGCGGTCGAGGGTGCGCATCAGCGGTGTGCGCGGTGCCGGAACAGTCCGACGACGGCGTCCTTGAGGTCGGACCAGTCTCCGCCGCGGGCCGTGGGACTCGCCCGGCGCATCACCCAGATGCCCAGCAGCCCGAGCGCCCCGAAGAGCAGGTTCGGCACCCACATGGACAGGAACGGCGTGACGATCAGCCGGTCGCCCAGATCCTCGCCGACGATCAGCCCGACATAGTAGACCGCGAACACCACCACGCTGACGCCGATCACGAGGCCCGCGCCGCCGCGCGGGAAGCGCAACGCGACCGGGACGCCGAGCACGGCGAACACGAAACAGGCGGCGGCGATCGCGAGCTTCTTGTGGATCTCCACCAGGTAGACCGCGGCGCGGCGCCGCGCGCTGTCCACGCCGTCCTGCTCCGACGAGGTCCCGCCGGGCGTCACGAGGGGAACCTGGGGAACGATCGGCGGCGGCTGAGTCACGGGGACCGCCACGCGGGGGGACGGCGTCTGCGCGGCCTGCGCCGGCGCCGGCAGCAGCCAGCTCGTCAGCCGGCCCATCCACCGGCAGAAGACGCCGGGCACGGTGTCGGCCGGGGCGACCGCGACCGGCGCGGGAACGGTGGACAGTCCGGCGAGCCGCCGCAGGTCGCGCTGCACGGTGGCATCGCCCTGCCGGTGGGCGATGCGGGCGTCGTTTCCCGCCGACCGGACGACCTGGGCCATCTCGCACACCGTCATCTCCCGGTCGCCCCGGTAGGTGTCCTCCTCGGTGCGAACGAGCTGATTCGAGACGTTGCGGACACGGATGAAATTCGTATGGAAGAACGTGCGGTTGAACTGCGCGTCCTGCCCGCGCCGCACCTCCTGGATGTCGCCGTCCATCAGGGTCAGGTACAAATCGGTCTGCCCCGGGGTATAAGCCATTTGCCCGCTGTCGGCCGTGATGATACGGCGGCGGTCGGCATCGCCCAGATCGTAGATCGTCACGTCCCTCAGCCGGTTGGTGGCCGGATCGATCCGCGCCGCCCGCAGGAAGAACTGGCCCGGGACGACCTCGTTGATCACCTGCTCCTTCAAGGCGAGGGACGGCTTCTTGCGCTGGATGTCCACGAGCAGCGTCCGGAGACGGTGATTCGAGCGCGGCAGCAGCTGGTCGTTCCACAGGAACGCGAGGATCGCCACGACCGCGGCCCACAAGAGCACCGGTCGCGCGATGCGGCCGACGCTGATGCCGTTCGCCGTCATGGCCGTCACCTCGCTGTCGGCGGCCAGCCGGCTCATCGTGTGCAGCACGGCCACCAGCACGGCCATGGGCAGCGTCATCGCCACGATGAACGGCACGCTCAGCACGAACACTTCCACGATGACGCCCGTCGGCAACCCCTTCCCGACGAGATTGCCGATCTGCTTGGCGATCTGGTTGAGCAGCATCAGCGCGGTGAGCGCCGACAGCGCGAAGGCGAGCGGTGCGAAGTGTTGCCGCACCAGGTAGCGGGAGAGGATGCGCACGGGGGGTTCGGCCATTATATTCGGAACTCCAAGCGGCTACAAGGGATGCGGCCTCCCGCCTCGCTCGTCTTT
>DATGDT010000438.1:0-4305 GCA_035310725.1 Gemmatimonadales bacterium | reverse complement strand
CGCGGCGCGAAGGTCGTAGCCGCGGCGCTGCGCGATGCCGGTATGGAGGTGATCTACACGGGCCTGCACCAGACTCCCGAAATGATCGCCCAGGCGGCGATCCAGGAGGACGTGGACGTCGTCGGCCTCTCCATACTCTCCGGCGCGCACATGACGCTGTTCCCGCGTGTGCAGTCGCTGCTGCGGCAGGCCGGCCGCACCGACGTGCTGCTGACCGGCGGCGGCATCATTCCTCCTGAGGACATGACGGCGCTCGAAGGGCAGGGGGTGGGGAAACTGTTCGGGCCGGGGACGCCGACGGGCGAGCTGGTCCAATACATCGAGGCATGGGTCGCGGATCGCCTGCCGCGATGAGCCGTCTCCGGACGTTGTCGGCGGAATACCGTGAGCTCGCCCAGCGGTTGGAGCAGGGTGGCGGGCCCGACAAGATCCGCCGCCAGCACGACCAGGGGAAGCTCACCGCGCGGGAGCGGCTCGCGGGCCTGCTCGATCCGGGCGCCACGTGGCTCGAGGTCGGCCTGCTCGTCGCCTCCGACCGCTACGACGGCCAGGCGCCGGGGGCGGGCGTCGTCACCGGGGTCGGCCGCGTGCACGGCCGGCCGGTCGTCGTCGTTGCGAACGACGCGACCGTCAAGGCCGGGTCGTGGTGGCCGGAGACGATCACGAAGATCCTGCGGGCGCAGGAAATCGCCATGCGCCAGCGCATCCCCATCGTTTATCTGGTGGACTCCGCGGGCGTCAACCTGCCCTATCAGGGGGGCGTGTTCCCCGGCCAGTACGGCGCCGCCCGCATCTTCTATTACAACTCCATCATGCGCCGCTACCTGCGGGTACCGCAGATCGCCGCCGTGATGGGGCCGTGCATCGCCGGCGGTGCGTACCTCCCGGCACTCTCGGACGTGATCTTCATGGTCGAAGGCACGTCGTTCATGGGACTGGGCGGGCCGAACCTGGTGAAGGGCGCCACCGGGCAGGTGGTGGATGCCGAGACGCTCGGCGGCGCGGTGACGCACACCGCGGTCAGCGCCGTGGCGCACTACCGCGCCGCAAGCGATGCACGCTGCCTGGAGATGATCCGTGAGTATCTCGAGCGGCTGCCGCGGAACGCCCGTCCGGCGCCGACTGGTGCAGCGCCCCCCAAACGCGCCGCGGCCGATCTCTACGAGCTGCTGCCGCACGATCATCGCATGAGCTACGACATGCGCGCCGTGCTCGACTGCCTGGTGGATGCCGGAGGATTCGACGAGTTCCAGCCGGACGTGGGACACGAAATCCTGTGCGGCCACGCGCGCCTCGGAGGCCGCCCGGTCGCGATCATCGCCAATGCGCGCGGCGTCATCAAGGGCCGGAAAGGTGAGCCGCCGCGGATCGGCGGCATCGTCTATACCGAGAGCGCGGAGAAGGTGGCCTACTTCATCGAGAACGCCGACCGCGAACGGCTGCCCCTGGTGTTCGTCCAGGACGTGTCGGGGTTCATGGTCGGCACCGAGGCCGAGCAGTCGGGGATCATCCGCGCCGGCGCCCGGTTCGTCGAGGCGATGGCCACCGCGACGGTCCCCAAGCTGGTGGTCACCGTCAACCATGCGTCCGGGGCCGGTTATTACGCCATGGCGGGACAGGGGTTCGACCCAGACTTCATCCTGTCGTGGCCCACGGGTCGGATGGGCGTGATGGAAGGGGAGTCCGCGGTGCAGGCGGTATTCGGCAACGGCGTCGCCCGCCCCGAGAACGCCGCTGCTGTGGAGACGATGCGCGCCGACTACGAGGAGCAGCTCGACGCCCGGCACGCCGGCGCGCGCGGCCACGTGGATGCCATCGTGCTGCCCGAAGACACTCGCGACACGCTCAGCTTCCTCCTCGAGGTGACCGCGGAGTATCCCGGTCCACACCTCGGTGCATTCGTTCTTCCACCCATGCCATGATGTCCTATCGGCTGTTGTGGTTGTTCCCGCTGGCCGTGGCCTGCGCCCGGCCGCCCGCGCCGGCTCCGGCTCCGGCCCAACCCCCGGCGTCGGTTCCCGCGGCGACGGTCGCCCAACCCGATGCGACGCCGGTGTCGCCGCCACGAGTGGCGGATCCCCAGCTGCCGCCTCCCCTCGCCCTGCTCGCCGGCCTGATGCCGCTCGCGAGCACCGGGGTCGACGCGTTCCGTACCGCGCACCCGACCTACGACGGCCGCGGCGTGCTCGTCGGCATCCTGGACTCCGGCATCGACCCGGGCGTGGCCGGCCTGATCGTGACGACCACGGGGGCGCCCAAGGTGCTCGATCTGCGGGATTTCTCGGGCGAGGGCCACGTGGCCCTGACTCCCGTGAGCCCCGGCGCCGACGGCACGCTCACGATCGGGGGACGCACGCTGCGCGGCGCCGCGCGCGTCGGGCGGCTCGCCGTCGGCACGAGCTGGTACGCCGGGTTGTTTCGCGAGCTGCCGCTCGGGCCGCTGCCGGCGTCGGACGTGAACGGCAACGGTACCAACACCGACGCGTTTCCCGTCGTCGTGGTGAAGGCCTCGGACGGATGGGTCGTGTTCTTCGATTCGAACTTGAACGGCTCGTTCGAGGACGAGCAGCCGCTCCACGACTACCGCCAGGGGCGGGAAACCATCGCCCTCGGCCGCCAGCCCCTCACCCTGGCCGCGAACTTCGGCGAGGCGGACGGCGTGCCCGACCTCGACCTGTACTTCGACACCTCCGGTCACGGCACCCATGTCGCGGGAATCGCGGCCGGGCACTGGATGTTCGGTGTGGCGGGGTTCGACGGCGTGGCGCCCGGCGCCCAGCTGCTGGGCCTGAAGATCGCCAACAACGCGCGGGGCGCGATCTCGACGACCGGGAGCATGCGCCGGGCGATGGAGTACGCCGTCCGGTTCGCCTCCGCCCGCAATCTTCCCCTGGTGCTCAACCTCAGTTTCGACGTCGGGAACGAACGGGCCGGACGGGCGGCCATCGATTCGCTCGTCAACGACTTCCTGCACGCGCACCCCACCGTCGTCATGACGATCAGCGCCGGGAACGACGGGCCCGGCGTGTCCACGGTCGAGTTTCCCGGCTCGGCCGATCTCGCGCTTTCGGTCGGCGCACTGGAGCCCGGCTCGTTCACGCGTGCGCCGCAGGCAGGGCCGCCGCCGGCCGACCGGATGGGCTGGTGGAGCTCGCGTGGCGGCGCCACAGCCAAGCCCGACGTCGTGGCTCCCGGGCAGGCGTTCTCCACCGTGCCGCGCTGGAATACGGGAGACGAGATCAAGGCGGGGACGAGCATGGCGGCGCCGCACATGGCGGGGTTCGCGGCGTGCCTCCTGTCGGCGATGGCCCAGGAGCGACGGCCCGTGTCCGCCGCCGACATCCTGCAGGCCGTGCGGGCGACCGCGGCGCCGCTCGCCGGCTGGACCGATCTCGATCAGGGCGCGGGCGTCCCGAAGGTCGAAGCGGCCTATCGCTGGCTGGTGGCGGGGCATCAGGGATCGCGCTACGTGGTCCGGACTCCGGATGGCACCCCGGCGGCGTTGCGGCGTGACGGGTTCACCGGCCCGGGCGATACGCTGCAGACGTTCGCCGTGTACCACGCCGACGGGTTGCGCGCGGCGCAATTCCGGCTGACGAGCGACGCGGCGTGGCTCACGGTCGCCCCCATTGTGACGGCGCAGGCCCGGGCCACCCAGGTCCCGGTCCGGTATCGGCCCGGTCTGCTGACGGCGCCGGGGCTCTACGTTGGGACGGTCACCGCCCGGTCCCCCAGCGACAGCCTGTCGGGTCCGTTGTTCACGCTCACGAGCACCATCGTCGTTCCCTTCGACCTCGCCGCGCAGGCGCTGGTGGATTCGGGACGGGTGATCGCCCCCGGCCGCACGCAGCGCTATTTCCTGCGCGCGGCCGTTCCGGGCAGAACGCTGCGAGTCACGGCGTCCGTGGCGGACTCGGAGGATGCGGTGTTCCTCCAGCTCTACGATCCGGGCAGCCACCCGGCCAGCGGGGACCCCGACAGCCTCGTGGTCCTGGGCAATGGAAAGACCTCGACAGTCATCATCGAGATTCCGGCCGAGGACATGCCGGCGGGCGTGTACGAGCTCGACCTGCTCAATCCGGGGTCGACGAGGGCGACCGTCTCCCTGCGGGCGCAGCTTGCGCCGGTAGCGCTCGCCCCTGCGGCGCGTGGCGACGGTCTGGAGGCGTTCAATCCGGGCGCCACGTCCGCCAACATCACGGCCGCCGCGGCGCTCGTCGGTGCGGAGCGCCAGTGGGAGGTCGCCGGTCGCGGTGCGCCGGCGGAGACGGTGCTGGTGACCGTTCCGGCCTGGGCGGCGCGGGC
>DATGDT010000437.1:0-17158 GCA_035310725.1 Gemmatimonadales bacterium | reverse complement strand
GGCGGCTTCGCCGCCGCCGGCCGCGAGTACGCAGTCGTGCTCGACGGTGACCCGGAAACACCGCACCCGTGGGTGAATGTCATGGCCAACCCCGGCTTTGGCACGGTGGTCTCGGCATCGGGCTCGGCTCATACGTGGGCGGACAACAGCCGCGAGAACCGCCTCACCCCGTTCGCCAACGACCCCGTGACCGACCCGACGACCGAGGCGCTGTTCGTGAGGGACGAGGACGGAGGTGACGTCTGGTCCCCGACACCCGGACCGACGCGACGGACATCGGGGAGCGGCCGGTTCGTGATCCGGCACGCTGCCGGCGTTTCCCGTTTCACGCATGCCTCGCACGGGATCCTCCAGGAGCTCGCCGTCTTTGTGGACGCGCAGGACCCCGTGAAGTTTTCGCTCCTCACCCTCACCAACCGGACCCGGCGGCGGCGGCGACTGAGCGTCTTCGCATACAACGAATGGCGCCTCGGGCCGCCGCAGCCAGGGGAACACCTCCACGTGATGACGGAGCGCGACGGGGAGACGGGCGCCGTCCTGGCCACGAACCCCTACAACCAGGACTTTCCGGGCCGGGTCGCCTTCGCGTACGTCAGCGAGACGGCGCGCTCCGCCTCCGGGGATCGGCTCTCCTTCCTGGGACGGAACGGCTCCCTGGCGCGGCCCGCCGCGCTCCGCCAGCGCGAGTTGTCGGGTCAGTTCGGTGCGGGACTGGATCCGTGCGCGGCCCTGCAGGTCGAGATCGCCCTGGGTCCGGGGGAAAGTCGCCGCCTCGTTCTGATCCTGGGGCAGGGACGGGATCATGCGCACGCCCGTGAGCTGGTGCGCCGCCATGGCTCGGTGGACGCCGCTGATAGCGCACTACAGACGGTGCAGCGATTCTGGGCCGACACGTTCGAGACCGTCCAGGTGCGCACGCCGGACGATTCGTTCGATCTGCTCATGAACCGCTGGCTCCTGTACCAGGTCCTGAGCTGCCGGCTCTGGGCCAGGACCGGCTTCTATCAGCCGGGTGGTGCCTATGGCTTCCGCGATCAGCTCCAGGACGTCATGCCCCTCTCGCTGGCGCGGCCCGAGGTGGCGCGGGCGCACATCCTCCGGGCCGCCGGACGGCAGTTCCTCGAAGGAGACGTGCAGCACTGGTGGCACGAGCCGTCGGGCCGGGGACTGCGCAGTCGCTGCTCGGACGATCTGCTCTGGCTGCCGTACGCCGTGGCGCATTACGTGGACACGACCGGTGACCGCGACGTCCTGGACGAGTCCGTTCACTTCCTCGAGGCGCCGATCCTCGCCGCCGGCGAGACGGAGGCGTACGGACAGCCTCGAGTCTCCGCCACTACGGCGTCACTGTTCGACCATTGTGTGCGCGCCATCGACAAGGGCCTGACCGCAGGCGCCCACGGGCTGCCGCTGATGGGCAGCGGCGACTGGAACGACGGTATGAGCCGGGTCGGGATCCAGGGCCGCGGCGAGAGCGTGTGGCTCGGGTGGTTCCTGCACACGGTGCTGCAGCAGTTCCTCCCGCTGTGCGAGCAGCGGGACCCGGGACGAGCGACGCGGTACGCCGGCGAGGTGAGTCGGCTGGCGAACATGCTCGAGCGTTCCTGGGACGGGGAGTGGTACCGGCGGGGATATTACGACGACGGGACGCCCCTCGGCTCGGCGCAGAACGACGAGTGCAAGATCGACTCGATCGCGCAGTCCTGGGCTGTCTTGTCCGGAGCCGCGCCCAGGAGGCGCGCCGAGCAGGCGATGGACGCCGTCCGCACGCAGCTGGTGCGGCGCGGCGCCCGTGTGGTCCTCGTACTCGCACCCCCGTTCGATCAGTCGGCCCAGGACCCCGGTTACATCAAGGGATACCCGCCAGGGGTGCGGGAAAATGGGGGGCAATACACCCACGCCGCGGCGTGGACCGTGATGGCCGTCGCCCGGCTCGGAAACGGCGACGAGGCCGTGGAGCTGTTTCACCTCCTGAACCCGATCAACCACACGCGGAGCGCCGCAGACGTCGAACGGTACAAGACCGAGCCGTACGTCATGGCCGGAGACGTCTACGCCCACCCGGCCCACGCCGGGCGCGGGGGCTGGACGTGGTACACAGGCTCGGCAGGCTGGATGTACCGCGCGGGGCTGGAGAGCATCCTCGGGCTCAAGCGCCACGGGGCGAGCTTCGAGCTGGATCCCTGCATCCCCGCCGCGTGGCCCGAGTACTCCATTACATGGCGCTACGGGAGCACCGGCTACGAGATCTTCGTCGCCAACCCGGATCACCGCTGCCGGGGAATCGCGCAGGCGGAGCTGGATGGGGAGGCGGTGGATCCGGCCGCCATTCCCCTGGTGGACGATGGAGCGACGCACCGGGTGCGCGTGGTGTTGGGGGAGCAGGTGCGCAGTACCTCGCACGCGGGCGCGGCGGCGCGGATTTGAAGGGCCCCCTCCTTGACTTGATCGCTGCTTGACGCCTGGTGCTACTTTGCCGTGCAGATGACGGTGGTGCGACTGCAGTGAGATCACTGGAGGTCGGAGGTGAGTATGACCCAATCCGCTTCGCCGGCTCTCAGCCGCCTGCTGATTCCGCTCGTCGCCTCCGCCGCACTTGCCGTACCGCCTGCCGCGCCTGCCCAGTCCGATACGCTGTGGCGCTATAGGGCCCCGGCACCGATCAAATACACTCAGGTAGACGCCGCCGGCAACCTGATCGTCGCGACGGAGTCCGTGCTCGTCGCATTACAGGCGGACTCGGGACAGACGGTCTGGACCTACCCGCTGCATGGGCGGACGTCGGTCTTTCGCACCGTACTGAACGCATACTTGCTCGTCGGCTACGGCCATAGTGTCACGGCGCTCGACCCCGTCACCGGAGACACGGTGTGGCACCGCGGTGATATGCCGGACCTTTCGCACACGAGCTTCGTCACGTACCGCGATCGATCCAGCGCCGTGGTGCAAACGAAAAACGGGTTCGCGGTGCTGGATCTGAGGACCGGCAGGACGCAGTGGGACTCGACGGCACTGCCGGTGGGCACCGCCGTGCGCGAATACTTCCCCCTGTTCGAGCACAATGTCATGCTGTTGCTCGCTCGCACGCCACAGAACGATGCGTCGCTCATCGCCGTGACCATCGACTCGGGCCGCGTCCTCTGGCGGCACGACTCGCTGTTCCTCACTCCTCCGCACATCAAGCGGGACCGCGGGGTTGAGTACATCACCGACTTTCAGGTCCCGATTATGCTCAGCGACACCACGCTGCTGATCTACCTCTCGACGGACGGTCCCATGCGGCTCGACCCTCGGACCGGCGTTGTTCGCTGGCGTGCGACGGCGCTCGCCGGCGTTCCGGTCGGCAGCCGGGCCGACGGATATCCTGCGCCGCGCCTCATCGATAGTCTCGTGCTCGTCGCCACGGAGAAGCAGCTCGTAGCCCTGGACACCAGCTCAGGACGGGTCCGCTGGCGGACGGCCGCTGGCTTCCGCGACCGGCCGACGTGGATCGTGGCGCGCCACGCCGGGATTCTCGTCGGCGGCTTCGGGCGGACGAAGTCGTTTCTGACGGCCCTCGATCCCGCAACCGGGCGCCGCAGCTGGCCCGCCGATCTCGACTGCAAGATCTCCGCGACCGGATACTTCAAGAACGACACGGTATACGTGAGTGACGAGGGCGTGCTCGCCGCGGTCCCGCTGGCTGGCGGGAAGCGGAACGAGATCGCGACGATCGGCTTCGAGGGGAACGAGCAGCCGGCCCGCATCGACACGGTCGAAGGCGGCGGCTTCGTGTTATCGGCCCGCCAGAACCTCCTCCGTGTGGGCGCCGATGGTCGCATCGTCTACCGCCGCTACTACAAGGCCCCGGGGGCGAGCTTCTGGGCCAAGCTCGGTTCCACAGCCCTGATCCTGGGACTCAACGCGGCGTCGTACGCGGCCACGCCGCCCGGTGGCGTGGCTCCGGTCATTACCCGGAATCCGGCGCTCACGGCGCGCTATGGCCGCTCGACGCAGGCGGCGAACTATTACTACATCTTCACCGAGTCTCCCGACTCCCTGGGACAGAAGGGGTTCAGCCTGGTGCTGCTCGACCGCCGCGACGGGCGCGAGTTGGGCCGGCTCTGGTTCGACGACCGCTCGCCGGATTACGTGCTGGACGACATCAGTGCCACCGTCTACGTGCGCGACAGCGACCGGGAGATCGTGGCCCGGCGATTCCGGCTCTGAGCCGGCGAAGAAGGTCGGCAGACAGGTCCCGCCAGCCTTCAGCAGTCATTACTATTGAGGTGGCGCAGGAGCGTACGGCGCCCCGCGCTGGGAGCGGTCCGCCACCATCGGTGGACCGAGGCGTTGCCCAAACGGCCCCCCAGCGACGGATCCTCCACCAATGGGAGCGTGGCAATGTCCTCGAAAGGCATCAGAGGCACCTCGACGAACCCGTGACCGCCGCGGCCACGGACCTGATCGCGGAAATCCGGGAGCTGAAAGCCGAACGCCGGGCCGCGATCCTGGCCCACAATTATCAGCGGCCGGAAGTCCAGGACGTCGCGGACCTGGTCGCGGACTCGCTCCGGATGGCGCGGCGCGCCACCGAGCTGGAAGCGCCGCTGCTCGTGATCTGCGGGGTGCACTTCATGGCCGAAACGGCCGCGATCGCGAATCCGGAGAAGCGGGTCCTCATTCCCGATCTGGACGCGGGGTGCTCGCTCGCCGACACGATCCGGCCGGAGGACGTGCGCACCTGGCGCGCCGCCCACCCCGACGGGCTCGTCGTGACGTACGTGAATTCCAGCGCCGCGGTCAAAGCCGAGTCGGACTACTGCTGCACCTCGGGGAACGCCGTGGCGGTGGTGCAGGCGCTCCCTCCGGGCGTGCCGGTGCTGTTCGTGCCGGATTTCTTCCTCGGGAACCACGTGCGCCGGGTGACCGGGCGCGATATCGAGGTCTGGCTGGGCGAGTGTCACGTCCACGCGGGGCTCAGACCCCAGGCCGTGGCCGCCCGGCGCCGGGAGCTGCCCGACGCCGAATTCCTGGTGCACCCCGAATGCGGCTGCACCACGAGCGCGATGTACGATGCCGTGGCGGACGGCGACGTGGCCGCCGGCCGCTCCCACATCGTCTCGACCGAGCAGATGATGCAGCGGGCGCGCACCTCCCCCAGTCGCCGGTTCGTGGTGGCGACGGAGACGGGTGTGCTGCACCGGCTGCGCCGCGAGAACCCCGCCAAGGAATTCCACGCGCTCGTCGAGTCGGCCGAGTGCCGATTCATGAAGCGGATCACGCTCGAGAATCTGCGGGATTCGCTGCGCGACGTGAAGTTCGAGGTCACCGTGCCCCCCGACGTGGCCGCGCGGGCCCGACGCGCGATCGACCGGATGCTGGCGATTGGCTGAGCCGTTCGGCCTCGAGGAGGTGCGGCGCGCGCTGGCGGAGGACCGGGCCACCGATGACGTGACGACCGCGTTGCTCGGCTCGGCGGTGCGCCGGTCGGCCACTGCCGAATTCGTCGCCGAGGGCCACTTCGTCGTCGCGGGACTGGCGATCGTCGCGAGCGTCTACGAAGAGCTCGACCGTGACGCGCGTGCCGAAGCGCTATGTGGGGAAGGGCAGTGGACCTCCGCCGGTGCCGTCCTGGCCCGCGTGCGGGCCGCCGCCGGCACCGTGCTCGCCGGCGAGCGCGTCGCGCTCAACTTCCTGCAACGGCTCTCGGGCGTCGCCACGGTGACGCGGCGAGCCGTGGATGCGGTCGCGGGCACCGGCGCCCGCATCACGCACACCCGCAAGACCACCCCCGGTCTGCGCGCGCTCGAGCGCTACGCCGTGACCGCCGGCGGCGGAGTCGAGAATCGTGGCTCGCTCGTCGACGCGGTCCTGTGGAAAGACAATCACTGGGTGCTGCTCGGGGCGGAGCGACTCGCCGCGGCGCTGGCGCGGGCGGCACCCGGCACGCCGGTCGTCGTCGAGGTGGAGACCGACACTCAGCTCGACGAGGCGCTCGCTGCTGGGGTGCGCCACATCCTGGTCGACAATCAGACGCCCGAGCGGGTGGCGGCCTGGGTGCGGCGCGCCGGCCCGGGCGTGACGGTCCAGGCTTCCGGCGGCATCACGGCCGAAACGGCGCGCGCGTACGCGGAAGCGGGAGCGCACCTGATCGCGATCGGGGAGCTGACCCATTCGGTGTCCGCGGCTCCCATCCGGTGCGACATTCTCGCCCAGCCTAATGAATCACTTCGAGTCGATCGACGCGAACGGGGGCCGTAAAGGGCAGCGCCACCAGGCGCAACTCGCTGAAACCAGGTCCCCATCCCACGGCGAACGCCCGCAACAAGTCCGTGCCCACGATGCCGTGCACATCCACCGGGCGCAGCGCCTGCTCGATAGCCGGCGGCAGTATCCCACACTCGAGGCCGACTTCTCGGTCTCCGAGCATCAGCGTCACCGCTCGCAGCACTGTTGTGAACTCCCCCTGTCCCGGGTAGCAATCCCGAGCCACCCCGACACAACGCTGCGTCCTGGTGTCGACCTCGCGGAAGCACGACAACGTGGCGCCCGTGTGCAGCAGCGCCCGCAGCTTCCTGCCGGCCACCCCGACCTCGACTACCGGCATCCCCGCGACGGTCCCCAGCGGGGCGACGCCCGAGCTGGGGCGCGGAGGGTCCTCGTCGAACACGACCTCCCCGGCCTCGGGATCGATCGTGACGGCGTGTCGGCCGAGCACGTCGCACCCGAGCAGCGCGTCGACGTTGACGCCGACGCTCTCGCTCCACTGCTCCATGGTCATACCCTGGTAGCGGCGGAGCACGGGAATCTCACGATCGAGGAAGCGGTACGTAGACCGGCGTCCCATGGAGACCGGGGAACCGGTGGCCAGGAGGAGCGTGTCGCCGTCGTGGTGAAGGATGAGATGGCCGCCGGGCATCTCCAGTGGGCATCGGAGCATGAAAGTCCTCACGTGGATTGCCGGGCGCATTCTGAAACGGGTCAGACCGCTCCTAGGAAGAGTGTGCCCGAGGTCCAGCGGTAACATCGGATGGGGTGGTGCCGCCTACCACGATCAGGAACGACAACGACAACACGACCCAGGTGAGCTGCCGCGGTCCGTCCATGGTGCGGCCTGCTCCCCAGGCGGGGTGGGCTTGACAAGGCGGACCAGTTTTACAATTATCGAACTGTGAGTACGCGGACCGTCACCCCGACCACCCTCACCACCCGCGAGTTCGAGCTGGTGGCCAAGGCCTTGTCCGACCCGCGGCGTATGGCCCTCCTCGAGGCGATCGGTAGCGCAACCACGTTCCCCTGTCATCAGCTGTGCGAGCAGTTCCCCGTCTCCAAGGGCACTATCTCGCATCATATGAAGGAGTTGCTTCGCGCCGGACTGATCAAGGCCCGCCGCGAGGGGCAGTATATCCACTATGAGGTCCGCCGCGAGACGATCGCGGCGTACTCCAACGAGTTGATGCGCCGGATGGGGCAGCCTGGGCCGGCCGATGCATGAAGGGAACCTAATTTTTTTTGTCGTTGTTGTTCGACAGTTATAAAACTGTAGTACAGATGTCAGGGATCCATGGGGAACGCCGGAAAGTGTCGAATCCCGGCCTGCCCAAACGTCTGAGAGCAAAGCCATCAGGCATCGACTTTCTGAACCCCGAGGAGATGAACCGTATGCGCAGTCTACCTCTCATGAAGAATCGCCAATGGGCCGCATCCGCCATCCTGCTGCTGATCCTCACCGTCACGGGGGGCGGACTGGTAGCCTGGAAGCGCGCCTCCATCAAGGCCGCCAACGCCGCGGCCGCCAGCCAGCCGGAGCCCATGGAGTCGGTGACGAGCGCGGTCGCCCGCGAGACGCAGTACCGCGCGACCGCCACTTCGATCGGCACCGTCCTGGCCCTGAATTCGATCACGCTGCGCAATGAGCTGCCCGGCACGGTCCGCCGGGTCGCGCTTTCGCCCGGCCAGGTCGTCGAGACCGGCACCGTGCTCGTCGCGCTCGACGTCTCGGTAGAAGAGGCCGATCTCGAAGCGCTGCAGGCGCAGGCGGACCTCGCACAAACCACCCTGACCCGGCTGGAGCGTCTGCGGGAGGCGCAGGCCGCTTCCCAGGAAGAGGTGGACCAGGCGCGCGCGGCACGCGACGTCGCACTGGCCCAGGTCGCCCGTACGAGAGCGATCATCGCCCGCAAGACGATTCGCGCCCCGTTCCGCGCCCGCGTCGGTATCGCCGACGTCCACATCGGGCAATACCTGAACGAAGGCACCGAGCTCACCACGCTCCAGGGCGTGGACGTCGCGGCCAACGTGGATTTCACGGTCGCGCAGGCGGTGGCCGCCCAGCTGCGGCCGGGTGAGGTGGTCCGGGTCGTCGCCGGAGGCGAGGCCAAGCCGATCGCGGCGCACATCGTGGCGATCGACGCGCGGGTCGACCCCACTACCCGCAACGCGCTGGTGCGCGCGCGCATTCCGGGCAACGCCCCGTCGCCCGGTGCCTCGGTGCGGGTCGAGGTTCCCGCGGGGGCGCCCGCCCAGGCCGTCGCCATTCCCGTCAGCGCGCTGCGCAAAGGCCCGGGTGGTGACCACGTCTTCGTGATCGTCACCGATTCGACCGGCCGCAGCCGAGCACGCCTGCAGCCCGTGCAGAGCGGTCCGGTGCTCGAGGACGAGGTGTTGATTCTGCAGGGTCTTGCCCCCGGTGCGCTCGTCGCCACTTCGGGGTCCTTCAAGCTCCGCGACGGTGCACTGGTCGCGGCCGCCGGCGATTCACTCCGTTAACGGACTACGGTCATGCGCTCGTTTACCGACACGTTCATCAAGCACCCCGTCCTCGCGGCGGTGGTGAACCTGGTCATCCTGCTCGTCGGCTGGCGGGCGATGTCCTCGCTTCCGATTCAGCAGTACCCAAAAATCGAGAGCTCCTCGGTGCTTATCACGACGGTCTACTACGGCGCCTCGGCCGAGACCGTCCGCGGATTCCTGACGACGCCGATCGAGCGCGCCGTGTCGGCCATCAGCGGCGTCGACTACGTGGAATCGACGAGCCGGGCCGGCGTCAGCACGATCACGGTGCACCTGAAGCTCAACCACAACAGCACCGCGGCCCTGGCCGAAGTCACGGCCCGCCTGCAGCAGGTGCGGTCCGAGCTGCCCGCCGAGGCCGAGCCACCAGTGGTCGAGGTGCAGCGCGCCGACCGGCCCTACGCGTCGTTCTACCTCAGCTTCACCTCGAACGACCGGGACATCCCGGCGCTCACCGACTGGCTGACCCGGAACATGCAGCCCCGGCTCACCACGCTGGCCGGCGTGCAGCGCGTGGACGTGGTGGGCGGCCGGCCCATCGCGATGCGCATCTGGATCGACCCCGACCGCCTGGCCGCGCTCAACCTTGCCCCCGGTGACGTGCACGCGGCGCTGCAGCGCAACAACTACCTCGCGGCCGTCGGTCAGACCAAGGGTGATCTGGTGCAGATCAACCTGCTCGCCAACACCGACCTGCGCTCGCCGGAAGAGTTCAAGAACCTCGTCGTGGCCGAGCGCAACGGGGCGATCGTGCGGCTGTCGGACGTGGCCCGGGTGGAGCTCGGCGCCGAGGAAGCCAACTTCATCACGAAGTTCAACGACAAGGAGGCCGTGTATCTCGGCGTCTGGCCGCTCGTCGGCACCAACGAGATCGAGCTGGCCCACCGGCTCAAGGACGAGATGAACCTCATCCGGCCTACGCTGCCCCGGGACATCGACATGCAGCTGGCCTACGATGCGACGGTCTTCATGGAAGACGCGCTGCACGAGATCAGCAAGACGCTGGCCGAGACGATCCTGATCGTCGGCCTGGTCGTGTTCCTGTTCATGGGCTCGGTACGCACGGCGCTGGTGCCCCTGGTCGCGATGCCGGTCTCGCTGGTCGGCGCGGCGATCGTGATGTCGGCCTTCGGCTTCAGCCTGAACCTGCTCACGATTCTCGCGATCGTGCTGTCGGTCGGCTTGGTGGTGGACGACGCGATCGTCGTGGTGGAGAACGTCGAACGACACGTCCGCGAGGGCAAGACGCGCATTCAGGCGGCGCTCGTGGGCGCGCGCGAGCTGGTCGGGCCGATCCTGGCGATGACGGTCACGCTGGCCGCGGTGTACACGCCGATCGGGTTCCAGGGCGGCCTCACCGGGTCGCTCTTCCTCGAGTTCGCGATCACCCTCGCCGCGGCCGTCGTGGTGTCGGGGATCGTCGCGGTCACGCTGTCGCCCGTGATGAGCTCGCGCTTCGTGCACGAGCACGGCCGTGAGGGCCGCCTGACGAGATGGGTGAACCACGGCTTCGAGTTCGTGCGCCGGCGCTACGAGCGGCTGCTGGACGGCGCGCTCCAGATGCGCTGGTCGATCGTCGCGGCGTCGGTGCTGGTGATGATCGCGGCCGTGCCGCTCTACAACTACTCCCGCCGGGAGCTCGCCCCCGTCGAGGATCAGAGCCACATCAGCCTGTTCATGCAGGCCTCGCCCGACGCCTCCCTCGAGGCGACCAACCGGGCGTCGCTGCAGGTCGTGAAGGCGGTCACGTCGTTCCCCGAGGCCCGGTTCATGTGGTCGCTCACGGCGCCCTGGGGCGGCTTCGGCGGCATGGTGGCGAAGAACTGGAAGGAGCGCTCCCGCACCACCGAGCAGATGTACGGGCAGCTGTACGGGGCCGTGTCGCAGGTGCCGGGGTTGCAGGTGTTCCCCCGTCTCGATCCGCCGTTGCCGACGCCGGGCCAGTATGACGTCGAGATGATCCTCGAGAGCGACGCCTCGCCTGAGGAGATGCTTCAGATGGCGGGCGCGGTGGTGGGGGCCGGCTGGCAGAGCGGCAAATTCCTCTACGTCGACACCGATCTGAAGATCGATCTCCCCGAGGCTCACGTCGTGATCGACCGCGACGAAGTCGCGGACCTGGGGCTCGACCTCGCCAGCGTGGGCCGCGAGCTGGGCACCCTGCTGGGGGGCGGGTACGTCAACCGCTTCAATTACTACGACCGGAGCTACAAGGTCATCCCGCAGATCCTCGAGCGGGACCGCTCGACCGTGGGCCCCTTGCTCGACCTCAAGATCAAGACGCCCTCCGGTGCCCTGGTGCCGGTCTCGACCTTCACGCACATCGAGTCGAGTACCGCGCCGCGCACGCTGAACCGATTCCAGCAGCGCAACGCCGTGCGCATCTTCGGCGGCGTCCGACCCGGCGTCACCAAGGAAGAAGGGCTGCGCGTGCTGGAGGCCGCGGCCGGCAACGTGGCCGGACCCGGTGTGGGCATCGACTACGCCGGGGAGTCACGCCAGATCCGGCTGGAGGGGGCGGCGCTCACCGTCACCCTGGGCTTCGCGGTGATCCTCATCTACCTGGTGCTCGCGGCGCAGTTCCGCAGCTTCCGCGATCCGCTCATCGTGCTGCTGGGCTCGGTGCCGCTCGCGATCTCGGGCGCCCTGATCTTCAGCTTCCTCAATCTGACGACGATCAACATCTACTCGCAGATCGGTCTCATCACGCTGGTGGGGCTGATCGCGAAGAACGGCATCCTGATCGTGCAGTTCGCGAACACGCTGCAGTCGCGTGGCGTCGCCAGACTGGCGGCATTGCGCGAGGCGTCGCTCACCCGGCTGCGGCCGGTCCTCATGACCTCGGCCGCCACGGTGTTCGGACACCTGCCGCTGGTGTTCGCGAGCGGACCGGGATCGGCGGCGCGCAACAGCATCGGCACCGTGCTGGTCACCGGCATGACGCTCGGCACGATCTTCACGCTGTTCGTCGTCCCGGTGTTCTACTCGATCATCGCAGCGGAGCACAAGCCGGCTCCTGTGACGACGGCCGAGCATCCCGCGGTCCAACCCATCCTGCTGGAGGAACCGGCTCATGCGTAGCGCGATTCTCCTGGGGCTCCTCGCGCTCGGGTGCGCCTCGGCTCCCGGCTATCGATACTCCTCGGTGGACATGCCGCCCGCCTTCCGGGAAGTGACGGATACGGCCCGGACGGTGCCGTACCTGGTGACGCGGCCGGCGGAGACGACTGCCGCCGAGCCCGCGCCCACCGGCGTCTCCCCGGACTACTGGGAGCAGCTGGGCGACACGACGCTTTCGCGCCTGATCCGGGAGGTCGGGAACGCCAACCTGGACGTCCAGGCCGCCCGGGCGCGGGTGAACGCCGCCCGCTCGGAGCACACCCGTGCGGCGCTGGACCTGACGCCATCGGCCACCGTCTCGGGCAGTTACGCGCGGCAACGGCTCTCGAGCGCCAGCTTCCCCGGCGGCTTCGGAACGTTTCCCGACCAGGACGTGTGGGGCGCGAGCGTCGATCCCTTGTGGGAGCTGGACGTATTCGGCCGCATCCGGCACAACGTCCAGGCGCATGGCGCCCTGGTCGGCGTCGCCGAGGAAGATCTGCGCAACATCCAGGTGACGCTCACCGCCGAGGTGGCGCGCGCCTACTTCGTGTTGCGGGGCGCGCAGGAGCAGCTCGAGATCGCGCGGCGCAATGCGGAGAACCAGCGGCACACCTTCGACGTCACCAGGCAGCGGTTGGAAGCGGGGCGTGGCAGCGCGTTCGATACCGAGCGGGCGCAGGCCCAGCTCAGCTCGACGCTCGCCTCGATTCCCGCCCGGGAGGCCGCGGTGGCGGAGGCGCAGTACCGCATTGGCGTGCTGGTGGGTCGCTCACCGACCGTGGTCGCCGAGGAGCTGGCGCAGCCGGGCGGGTTTCCACCGCTTCCCGACGTGACGTCGGTCGGCGATCCCGCCTCGGTGGTCCGAACCCGACCGGACGTGGCTACGGCGGAGCGAGTCGCGGCCGCGCAGCGGGCGTTCGTCGGTGCGGCCAAGGCGAATTACCTGCCGCGCATCTCGATCGGCGGCAGCCTGGGCTACGCCGCGCCGCAGTTCCATTCGATCGGTGACCAGACGACGTTCCGCTACGTCATCGGGCCCGTGATCACCTGGCCCGGCCTCAACCTGGGCCGCGTGAAGGCGGAGGTGGACGCTGCACAAGCGAACGAGGCGGCGGCGCGTGCGCAGTACAACCAGGCGGTACTCTCCGCCCTGGAAGAGGTCGAGACCGCGTTGACCCGCTACCGGTCCGCGCGGGTGCGGGTGGAGCGGCTGCTCGAGGCGAGCGCCGCGAGCGACCACGCGGCGGAGCTGGCGCGGCTGCGCTTCCAGGAGGGGGTCATCGATCTGCTTCAGGTGCTGGACGCCGAACGGACTCAGCTCGCGGCCCAGGACCAGCTCGCGCAGGGCCGTGTCGAAGCCGCGACGGCGTATGCGGCGTTGTACCGGGCGGTGGGCGGGCGGTAGCCGCACCGGCGGAACTCGGCAGAGGATTCCTCGAGGCGCGATACGGCGGTGACGTCGTGTCGCGCTTCGTATTTTGCGTATCTGCCGTGGCACGCTACTTGAACAATCCGTTGATGCGTTGTCTCGACAGTCCTGAACAACCTTGCACCCAAGGGAATTCGGCGATCCCCTGGGAGGACGCGCAATGCACACGCCCAACCGGGTCCCCAGCACCACGCTCCTGGCCGCCCTCGCCATCGGTGCGTGCGCTGGAAAGGCACCCGCGGATCTCACGCCTCCGACACGTTCCCTGGGCGTCGTGAGCGGACGCCGGCAGCAGGCCCCCGCAGGCCAGGAGCTGCCGCAGCCGCTGGTCGTTCAGGTCCTCGATTCCAAACTCCGTCCGGTGAAGGGACAGCTCGTCAGCTTTCGCGTGTTGACCGGCGGAGGGAGCGTGTACGCCGGCTCGAGCCTCACCAACGCGGACGGTATCGCCCAGGACTACTGGACGATGGGTCCGCAGCCGGGGCTGGCCAAGCTCCTGGTCCGGGCGGTCGATCCGACGACGGGCGAGAAGCGCAACATCGCGCTGTTCACCGCCGTGGCTCTCGGGGCGCCACGCTCCGCCGAGCATCCGAATGCGGCGGTCGCTGCGGGATCGCCGTCCCCGGACGGCGATGGGGGTCGCGAGCGCTAGCGGGTATCACCAGCGCACCGCCACGGCGTAGCTCCGGCAGATCTTCTCCTCTCTGGGACACACGCTCGCCCGCACGACGCCCCGGTGCGCTTCCTCCGGCAGCGCACCTTCCGTCGTCGGGGCGTCGGCGTAATACGCGGAATCGGCGGTGAGCCGCGGCGAGTCGAACCGCAGCACGGTCCCGTCCGTCAGCTCGAGCGCGGGCTTGAGACGCGCATTGATGCGCGCGCCCGGTGCCGCGACGAGCCGCAACCGGCCGGCCGGTCCGCCGTGTTCCACCTCGACCCTGAAGGGGACGGAGTGACACGCGGCGACGACCCCGAGCACGAGCACCGCGACCATCCGCCTCATTCGGCGAGCAGCTCCCGTATCCGCGCGTCCCAGGTGCGGAAGTGCGCGTCATCGAGGTGGAACTCCCCGTACCCGGTGTAGCGGATCACGCCCTGCTTGTCGATCAACACGAAGCTCGGCCAGTAGCGAATACTGTACGCGTCCCAGGTGTGGCTGTCGTTGTCCTGGGCGTTGGGATAGCCAATGCCGTACTTCGTCAGAGCACGCGACAGATTCCCCTTGTCATGCTCTCCCGCATACGGCGGGAACTCCGGCGTGTGGATGCCGATGAGGGTGAGCCCCCGGCCCCGGTACCGGTGATCGAATTCGACGAGCGACGGGACCGTGTTGGTGCAGTTGTAGCACGTGAAGACCCAGAAGTTGAGCAGCACGACCCGACCGCGCAGCTCGCGCAGTCGCAGCGGATGATCGGCGTTGAGCCAGCTGCTGTTGGTCAATTCCGGCGCCGGGGAGCCCGCCGCGGGCACGGCGGCCGGACGGGCGTTTGGCCCGTCCGACCGTCTCGCAGTGAGCAGTCCCAGCCCCAGCACCGAGGTCAAGGCGGCGGCGATCCAGGGCAGACGAGTGTACATGGCTGGTTCCTAGTGCCCCATGTTGTCGCGCATCATGCCGCCACCCGTGCTCCCGAGCGGCGCTGCGGCGAGCGCAGTGCCCAGCTGCTTGCTCCAGATCACGACGCGATGGTACGCCGCCAGATCGGTCCCCGCCGGGATCTCGAATGACGCAGGCCCCACGGCGTGCGACAGTCGCCCGAGCTTCAGGGACTTCCCGTCCACCGCGTTCGATTGGGTGAGCACGACGGTGGCATCCGACACCTCGGCCACCGAAAAGTCCTTGCTCAGTTGGAGCACCTGACGTCCGTTGTCGGTGACGATCTCGAATCCGCCCGTAGCCTTCCGGCCGCCGCTGCCGGTGAACCCCCGCTGTCTTCCCATCGAGCCCGACTCATGGTCCATCGCGCCCATGGCGCCCATGGTGTTCTTGTCACGGGCCATCGCGGCGGTGTCGTTGCCCATCTGGGAACCCTGGGCCTGGAGGGTCGCGGCCAACAGGAAGCTTCCCACAAGTGCGATTTGTGTGCGCATCGATCTCTTCCCCTTCGAATGTTGACGTTCGGTGCCACTCGAGGTGGCGTGCGTGAGCACTGCAGTAACGCACCGAAGGTCGTCGGTCGTTTCGTTGTTAGAGGATTGTCATTTTTCTCTCACCCGACGTCCCGTCCGGCGTGCCCTTCGTAGCTTTCGCGCCATGCAGATTCTGATCGTCGAGGACGACCGCGAGCTGCGGCAGTTCCTGAGCAAGGCCTTTCGCGAAGAAGGCTACGGCGTCGTCGAAGCCGAGACGGGCGACGGGGCGCTGGATCGCGCGCTGGGCGTCGCCTGCGACTGCATCGTGCTCGACGTGATGCTCCCGGGGCGCGACGGCTTCGACGTGGTGAAGGAGCTGCGCGGGCGGAACGTGACGACTCCGGTATTGATGCTGACCGCGCGCGACGAGGTGGAGTCCCGGGTGCGTGGACTGCAGGGCGGTGCGGACGACTATCTCACGAAGCCGTTCGACCTGTCGGAGCTCCTGGCGCGGGTCAACGCGCTGATCCGTCGCGCCGATCTGCGTCACAAGGATGCGACCCTGAAGGTGGGGGTGATCACCCTCGACCCGCTGACCCGCAGCGTCACCCAGAACGCGCGACGCGTGGACCTGAGCCCGCGCGAGTTTTCACTGCTCGAATTCCTGATGCGCAACGCCGGCCGGACGGTGTCGCGCTCGCGCATCGCCGAAGCCGTATGGAACTACAAATTCGATCCCGAGACCAACGTCGTGGACGTCTACATCAACTACCTGCGCAAGAAACTCACCTTCGCCGGAGCGCGTCCCCCGATTCGTACCGTGCGCGGAGCGGGGTATCGGTTGGAGGCGTCGTGAGCGAGCGACGTCTCGGCGCCGTCCTCACGAAGCGGTTCAGCCGCCTCACCTGGACCGCGCTGGCGGGATACGCGCTCCTCGTGGTCGTCGTCTTCGCGCTGGCGGCCGAGGCGGTGCTGCGCCGTTCGCTCGAGCATACCGCCGACGTCACCCAGTCCCTGATCGGCGCCTACGGGGATTCGACTGGTGGACCGGGCAGCGTCATGCCGGCGGCGCTCGCGGATCAGCTGCTCGACATGGGCGGCCGAGTCGTGATCACGCGGACCACGAATGCGGAAGGCATGATACAGGTCTACTTCCTGTCGCCCGGGATGCCGACGAAGCGGCTGGAGGGGATACCCGCGTCGGCCTCCCCGGACGACGTGCGGCGGATTCTCCTGGCCGCGATCGCCCAGCGGGCGCGCTGGCGCTACCGGGCGCTGCACCGGCCGAGCGGCGCCTTCGACATCTACGTGGTGGCCAGCCGTGAGCCCTATGTGGTCGCCCTGCTCGGATTGGTGGTCGCCGCCGTGCTGCTGTTGCCGGTGGCGGCGTTCGGCGCTACGCGCGGCGCGCGCACGGCCGTGGCCGAGGCACTCCGACCATTGGAGCGCATCTCCGGCGAGACCCGGGCGATCGGGCCCGAGGACCTGGGGAAGCGGATCCACAGCCCGACCGGCCAGGCGGAGATCACCGAGCTCGCCGAGAGCATCAACCGGATGCTCGGGCGGGTGGACCGCGCGCACCGGGCGCTCGAGTCCTTCACGGCGGACGCGAGCCACGAGCTGCGGACGCCGCTGACGCACCTGCGCGCGCAGGTGCAGTGGGCTTCGGCGCAGCACCGCACCCCGTCGCCGGTCCGGGAATCGCTCGCCGCCATGGAAACCGAGCTCGAGCGGACCACCAAGATGGTGGATGAGCTGCTGCTGATCGCCCGGGGCGAGAGC
>DATGDT010000436.1:0-3594 GCA_035310725.1 Gemmatimonadales bacterium | reverse complement strand
TCCTCCCAGTACCCACCCGGCCGGGTATCCATGAACGTCATCGACAGCAGATACTTCGTCATCTTGTAGCCGATCTTCGTGGGGGAGTAGAGCCGCAGTGGCGCGCCGTGGGCGGGGGCCAGCGGATTGTCGTTCATGGCGTACGCGAGGATCGTCTGCGGGTGCATCGCGCTCGCCATGTCCCAGCCGTTGGAGTAGTCGGCGTCGAAGCTGCGGAACATGATGTAGCGCGCCGCTGGCTTGGGGCGGGCGCGCAGCACGATCTCGCTCACCGGAACGCCCGCCCACGACGCGATCGCGGTCCACCCCTCGACGCAGTGATGCTTCACCGTGTAGCTCGCGCGCGGCATGCGGTGGAGATCGTCGAGCGACAGCGAGAGCGGCTGTGCGACCAGGCCGTCCACCGTGAGACGCCAGCTCGCGGGGTCGCGCAACACTGGCGTCGAATCGGAAATGTGGTAGTTGGGGAGGCTCACCGAGCGCAGTGAGGCGTCGTACGTCGGCGCCAGCCGTGTCGGCGAAAAGAGGACCTTCTCGCCGACCCAGTCGTTGAGGCGGCTGATGGAGAGCAGCCGGGGGCGGATCAGATCGCCGCCGTCCCAGGCGCACGCCGCGGCGAGCGCGGCCGGCCCGGCGCCGGCGGCGATGCGCAGGAATCCGCGACGGTCGGTGCGCTTATCCATGACTCGGAAACCTCCCCCGATAGCGCCCGGTCAGCATCGCGCGCAGACTAGCCGGGTCCACCAGGAACACCAGGAGCACGTGCGCGACGCTGAACGCGACGAAGATCCACACGATCCAGAAGTGCCAGTAGCGCGCCGCCTGGAAGCCGCCGAACAACGCGGTGAGCCAGGAGAACTGCGTCGGTTTGTAGATCGACAGCCCCGTGAGCAGGGCCAGCACACCCAGCAGCACCACGGTGGTGTAGGCGAGCTTCTGCAGCGGGTTGTGCTTCCCCTGGGGCGGGTGCTCCTTGCGCAGCCGCAGGTAGTACTTCGTCATCTCGATCGCTCCGGGGACGTCCTTCGGCCGGAAGAGCAGGGATCGCCACTCGCCGCTCCCCACGAGGTAGGACGCGTAGAGCAGGCCGAAGAAGACGAGCGGCCACATCAGGGCGAAGTGCCAGTTCAGGCCGCCGGCGAGCCAGCCACCCAGTCGGATCGCGCGGTCGAAGCGGGCGCCTTCGAACGGGTTGGGGTAGCTCGGGGCGCCCCGGTTCCCGAACCGCGCGTAGGCCTCGTAGATCTGGAGCCCGCTCGCGATCATCCCGGCGAGAACGACAAACGTGGCCCAGTGGGTGAGGCGGACGATCCAGTGATGTCGCCGGACGCCCCGTGTCCGCGGTGGTGGCGCCGCTGGAGTGGCCTCCGGAGCCGGTACTGGGGCTGGCTCGGGACCCGGGGCGGGGGTGGGGGTGGTCGGTGCGCTCATGGCCGTCAATGTACCCCCTAATGCTCCCGGGGCCCGACTGGTTCCCTGGGCCGGCGCGGTGGGTCGGTGGTCACACGGCCGGACCCGGACATTCATTATCTTCCCCCCGTGAGACGCCTCTGGCTCCCCCTCCTGGCCCTGGCGGCGTGCCGCCCCTCGCCCCGCCCCTCCCGGCGGGCCGCCGGGGGGACGGTGCATCCCGACAGCGCGGCGCTCTCTTCCCTGTGGCGCGCCCCGCGCGATTCGATCCACGACCGCCTGCTGCGCGTGCCGCGCATCGTGACCACCCCCAGCGTCGTGGTGTTCTGGCTGCGCTCGGGGGACACGCTGAACCGGGACTCCGCGCAGGCCGCGTCGCGCGACCTCGACTTCTACACCGAGCAGGTGGCGCAGACCCTGGCCCGCAACGGCATCATGCTCGTGCCGACCAATGCCGACACGGTGTACGTGGAGCTGGCCGATCACCAGCGTCGCGCGATCGTGCTGTCGGGGCTCGACTATCCCTACGGATACCTGCTGATCGATCCCGGCACGCCGGAGCGCATCCTCACCGGCGTCTACAACGACGAGGATCTGCTCGACGAGCTGGATGCCTACTTCGACCTCACCGAGGAGCAGGACAGCACGCACGCCGTTCCGCGGGTGATCACCTAGAGGGCCTACTCGGCCGCTCCCTTTTCCTTCAAGATCTTCCAGACCTTCTCCGGCGTGATCGGGATGTCGATGTGCCGCACGCCGAGGTGCGCCAGCGCGTCCACGACCGCGTTGGCCACCGCGGGCGGGGCGCCCACCGTCGCCGACTCGCCCACGCCCTTGGCGCCGAGCGGATGGTGCGGCGAGGGGGTCACGGTCTTGGCGGTCTCCCATTTCGGAGTCTCGACGGCCGTCGGCAGCAGGTAGTCCATGAAGCTGCCGCCCTGGATGTTGCCGTTCTCGTCGTAGCTGATCTCCTCGAGCAGCGCCGGCGCCATCCCCATCGTCAACCCGCCGTGGATCTGCCCGTCCACGATCATCGGGTTGATGATGTTGCCGCAGTCGTCCACCGCGACGAAGCGGCGGATCTTCACCATCCCCGTGCCGCGGTCGATGTCCACGACGCAGATGTAGCTGCCGAAGGGGAAGGTGAGGTTCGGCGGGTCGTAGTACGACACGGCCTCGAGCCCCGCCTCCATCCCCTGCGGATGATTGGTGTAGGCGGCGAAGGCGATCTCCTGGATCGTCTTGCTCTTCTGCGGCGCACCCTTGACCGAGAATTTCCCCGGCTCCCACACGAGATCGTCCTCGCTCACCTCGAGCAGGTAGGCGGCGATCTTCTTCGCCTTGTCGCGGATCTTGCGCGCCGCCATAGCGCCGGCGGCGCCGGCCACGGGGGTGGAGCGGCTGGCATAGGTGCCGAGGCCGTAGGGGGCGGTGTCGGTGTCGCCTTCCTCGACCTCCACGTGCGCCGCCGGGATGCCGAGCTCCTCCGCCACGATCTGCGCGTAGGTCGTCTCGTGGCCCTGGCCCTGCGACTTCGTGCCGAAGCGCGCGATCGCCTTCCCGGTGGGATGCACCCGGATCTCGCACGAGTCGAACATCTTGATGCCCAGGATGTCGAAATGCTTCGAGGGCCCGGCGCCGACGATCTCGGTGAAGCTCGAGATGCCGATCCCCATCAGCTCGCCCTTCTTGCGCTTCTCCGCCTGCTCCTTGCGCAGCGCGTCGTAGCCGATGATCTCCATCGCCTTCTTCAGGGCGCCGGCGTAATTGCCGCTGTCGTATTCCCAGCCCAGCGCCGAGTGGTAGGGGAACTGCTCGGGCGGGATGAAATTCTTCAGGCGCAGCTCGGCCGGATCCATCTTCAGCTCCTGCGCCAGCACGTCCGCCATCCGCTCGACGGCGTGCACCGCTTCGGTGACCCGGAAGCTGCAGCGATAGGCGATGCCGCCGGGCGGTTTGTTGGTGTACACGCCGTCCACTTCGGCGAAGGCGTTCTTGAAGCCGTAGGAGCCGGTGCAGATCGAGAACATGCCGGCGGGGAACTTGGATGGATTGGCCGCCGCGTCGGTATAGCCGTGGTCCGCGACCGTCTTGATGCGCATGGCGGTCATGGTCCCGTCCTTTTTCGCCGCGACCTCGGCCTTCATGTGGTAGTCGCGGGCGAATGAATCGGCCTGGAGGTTC
>DATGDT010000435.1:0-1648 GCA_035310725.1 Gemmatimonadales bacterium | reverse complement strand
GTAGTGGTCGAACTGCGACAGGGCATCCAGGTGCAGCATTTCCTCCATCGTCCGCAACACGTCGGTGGTGTTCGTGAAGCGGTGCAGCACGCCGCCCTGCGTGTACGGCGAGATCACGAGCAGCGGCGAACGGTGCGAATCGACGTGGTCCGGGCCGTTCTGGGCGTCGTCTTCCATCACGAACACGACGGTGCTCTTCCAGAACGGGCTGTGGGAGAGGGCGTCCACGAGGCGGCCCAGCGCGAGATCGTTGTCGGCGACCATGGCCCGCGGCGAGGGAGCGCTGGCGGCGCCGCCCGACGTGTGGTCCTGCGGCAGATAGACGATCTGCAGCGCCGGCATGGACCCCGCATCCAGCCAACGCCGGAAGCTCCGCAGCCAAACGTCGATCCGGTGCTGGTCGGGGATCGCCAGGTTCCAGCCGGGATAGGTCGTATCAGTGTGCGCCGCGAGGAAGGCCTTGAGGCCGCGATACCACCGGACCGAATCGGCGCCCTCCCCCCGCTCCTCTCTCGTGAACTCGCCGAAGTTGGCGAAATCGATCCGCGCACGGGCGGCGAGGTCCCACAGGTACCCGGAGGCCGGCTCGGCGACGTCGTCGTCGGGCACCTGGCCGCGGTTCTCTCCCTGGAAGTCGTAGCTGCGCCCACCGCCATGGTAGTAGTTGATGGGCGCGGTCTTCTGGGTGTAGTCGGTCGCGTACGCCGCCATGGACCAATTGTGCCCGTCCGCGCTCACTTCGGCGTTCACGAAGAACCGGTCGAAGATGCCGAAGCGTTCCGCCAGGGCATGGGCGTTCGGCGTCACCCCGCGACCGAACATGGCGATCGAGGTGTCGCCGTCAGCCTGCCTCAGGTCTCCCAGTATCTGATCGTACGTGCGGTTTTCGCGCAGCACGTAGATCACGTGCGCGAACGGCGGATACGACGGTCCCGTTGGCTGCCGCTCGTCCCACCGGTTGGCGCGTGCCACGCGCTGACTCAACGACGTGAGCTCCTCGCCGTTCGCTCGTGCGGCGGGCACGATGGTCATGCTGCCTGCGATCTGCCCGAGCGTGTAGGTGGTATCGCGCTCCCCAAACGATCTGACGTGGCTTGGATTGGGGCGTGTCCCGGCGCCCTTCCCGTTGGCCACGAGCAGCGTATCGCCGCGAACCAGCAACGCCGTGGGATACCAGCCTACGGGTATCCTCCCGGCGAGCCGGTCGGACCCCGTGGCCGTCGCGACGTCCGCGGTCGCGGGCGACAGGTCGAACACCGCCACCGCATTGGCATCCGCCTCCGCGGCGAACAGCCGCATGCCGTCGGCCGAGAGGGCAAGGGCGTTAGGCGTCGTGCCTTCGTCCGGCCCCGCCGGCGGCGGATCGAGCAGTGTCGAAACGACCATACGGGTACGCGTGTCCACTACCGCGATGCGATCCGTACTCCCCGACGCAACGAACAGCCGGGTCCCGCTGCCGTTCGTGATCAGCGCCGACGGGTGTCGCCCAGCCGCGATCGCCGGCGCAGGTGCCAGACGACCGCCTCCAGCGGGAGTGAACACCGAGACCGTGCTCGCGCCCCAGTTGGAGACGAATACCGCCCCGTCGGCTCCCACGGCGACGCCGTACGGGTAGCGCCCCGTCGCCAGCCGCTGCACGACGGCACCC
>DATGDT010000434.1:0-1600 GCA_035310725.1 Gemmatimonadales bacterium | reverse complement strand
GCGGTCCGCGGCCATCCCGACCTCACCATCGCCTCGCTCTCCCAGGAGCACGGCATCGTGCGCGGCGCGGGTGAGAGGCTCGAGGGACACTATCCCGTGGGCTCGCGCATCGAGATCGAGCCGAACCACTCGTGTCTCACGGTGGCGCATTTCGACCAGTACCATGTCGTGCGCGACGGCGAGGTGATCGACCGCTGGCGCATCGAACGCGGGAGGTAGGGAGAGGACGGGGGAGGATGGTGGAGGACGGTGGAGGACGGTGGAGGACGGTGGAGGTTGGTGGAGGTTCGTGGAGGTCGCCATGAAGATTGTCATACGTCATGTCGTGCTCGCCTTTGTCCCGCTCGTCGTCGGGGTGGGCGCGGGCTGGGTGTTCGCGCACGGGCAGCCGGGGTGCGGCAGTCTCGTGGGCCCGCTGTTCGCGGCGAAATGCGGGCGTATGCTGGTGCAGTATCACCTGTGGTTCCAGACGGCCGGCACGGCGGTGGGCTGCCTGCTGGCGGCGCTGATCGGCATCTGGCTCGAAGCACGCCGCACGGTGCGCGCGGCCAGGGCGGCGCCGGCGACCCCTCCACTCCCGCCACCTGCGTGACTCGCGGCCGGATCATCGTGGCTTTGTTCGCGACCAAGGTCGCGACTCGGTGATCACGCTCAAGTGACAGTTCAGCCGAGTCGCGGCTTTAGCCGCGAGAATCGGTGGCAACTGGGCCGGGCGCTCCGGGCCTGGCTCTCGAGCCGGCTGTTCGCTCGGCAGCTCGCCGACTTCCTGCTCCTCTGGCTCGTGTTCAAGGGTGCGAACGGCTTCACCGCCATCAAGGCGGGGCTCTCCCCGCTGGGCTTCCGGCCGGGCACGGAGGCTGTCGCCCTGACGTTCGAATGCCTCGCCCTGTTCGTGTTCATGCGCCGCGATCGCGAGACCCTGCTGCTCGCGAGTCTGGGACTCGACCTGCCGCTCATCCTGCTGCCGTTCGCCCTGCTGCACACGACGCTGAGTCTCGCGCTGAGCGCGTTCGCGTGACCGCCCCGGCGGCGGTCCCGCCGCTCCTCGCGGCCGATTCCATCACCCACCGGTTTGGCGGGCGCCTGGTGCTGGACGCCGCCTACGTGGACGTCGTCGCGGGGACGGTGACGGCGCTGGTCGGGCAATCGGGTGCCGGCAAGACGACGCTGCTCGAGATCCTCGTGGGCCGGCGCAAACCCGACGCGGGACAGGTGCGCTACGCGGGGGCACGGGTGCCGCGCGCCACCCGCGCCGCGCTCGCCCGCCACGGGGTGGCGTGGGTGCCCGACGTCCCCTGCTTGAGCCGGCGCGAGCCGCTGCGACGCCAGCTGGCGCTGGTGGCGCGCGCCTGGGACACCGATCCGGAGGACGTGACCCGCGCATTCGGCATCGCGCCGCTGCTCGACCGGACCACCGCGGCGCTGTCCACGGGCGAGCGCCGGCAGTGCGAGCTCGCCATTGCCGCGGCGAGCCATCCCGACGTGCTGGTGATCGACGAGCCGTTCCGGGACCTCGAGCCGCTGCACCGCGAAGCGCTGGGGCGCCGGCTGCGCGACCTGGCGGCCGGCGGCGTGGCGGTGCTGTTCGCCGATCACGATG
>DATGDT010000433.1:0-2771 GCA_035310725.1 Gemmatimonadales bacterium | reverse complement strand
GTTCCTCGGCACGGCCCCCGGGCAGGTGAACGCGCCGTACGGACTCAAGCACCCCGGCGGAGAGCTCGCCAATCCGCTGCAGCTGCTGGATGGCGCGACCGACCCGCTGACGGGGCTCGCCGCATGGTACTCCACGTTCGTGCGCCTCGAGCGGGCGTGAGGAGGGCGACGCCGTGACGCGCTGGGGCATGGTGATCGACCTGGATCGCTGCACCGGATGCGGCGCGTGCGAGGTCGCGTGCAAGAGCGAGAACAACGTCGCCACCGTGACACCGGACCAGGCGGACATGGGCCGGGCGTTCGCCTGGATGCGCGTCATGACGGAGGTGACGGGCGACTTCCCCAACACCAGCATGCGGTTCATGCCCCGACCCTGCATGCACTGCGACAATCCGCCCTGCGTGCAGGTGTGTCCCGTGGGGGCGACCTACATCAACCCCGAGGGCATCGTGGGGCAGATCTACCCGCGCTGCATCGGCTGCCGTTACTGCGCCAACGCGTGTCCCTACACCGTGAAGTACTTCAACTGGTTCGTCCCGAAATGGCCGGCATCGGAGCGCGCCCATCTCAATCCCGACGTGTCGGTGCGCCCCAAGGGCGTGATCGAGAAGTGCACGTTCTGCGACCACCGGCTGCAGCGGGCGCGCGAGGATGCCCGCGCCGAGGGACGGGAGCTGCGTGAGGAGGACTACCAGCCGGCCTGTGCGGAGGTGTGCCCCACCGGCGCCATCGTGTTCGGCGATCTCGAGAACCCGCGCCATCGCGTGCAGGCCCTCAAGGGCGATCCCCGCGCGATGCGCCTGATGGAGAGCCTGGGGACCGAGCCCAAAGTCTACTACCTGGTGCCGAGAGCCTGATATGCGCCCCGAGATCGCCGCCAAACTCGAGCAGCTGCCGCCCGACGAACGGACGCTGCTCCGTCCACTGGTGCACACCACATCGCGCTTCTACGTCGCCGCCGGGATCCTCGGGGTCGTCGTCCTGTGGGGGATCACCGCCTATATCCTCCAGTGGCGGTTCGGCCTGGGCCGCACCGGGTTGAACCGGCCCGAATACTGGGGCATCTACATCATCGACTTCGTGTTCTTCATCGGCATCAGTCACGCGGGCACGCTGATCTCCGCGATCCTCCGGGTGAGCAAGGCCGAATGGCGCCGCTCCATCACCCGCTCGGCCGAGTTCATCACGGTCCTCGTGCTCGGTTTCGGCGCGATCAATCCGATCATCGACCTGGGGCGTCCTGATCGCCTGACGAACGTGTTCTTCCATCCTCACCTGCGCTCGCCGCTGCTGTGGGACATCATGAGCATCTGCCTCTACTTCACGGCGAGCACGATCTACCTCTACATCCCGATGATCCCGGACCTCGCGATCGTGCGCGACACCGGCATCAAGGCACCGTGGTTCTACCGCTTCCTGGCGGCGGGCTATCAGGATACGCCGGCCCAGCGGGCGCGGCTGGAGCGCGTCATCGGCGTGCTCGCCATCGCCGTCATCCCGATCGCCGTGTCGGTGCACACCATCATCGGCTGGATCTTCGCCATGACGCTGCGGCCGATGTGGCACAGCACGATCTTCGGGCCGTACTTCGTCATGGGCGCGATCTACTCCGGCATCGCCGCGATCCTGATCGCGATGGTGATCCTGCGGCGCGCCTACGGGCTGGGGCAGTACTTCAAGCCGGTGCACTTCGACTACATGGGGCGATTGCTGTTGATCTTCAGCCTGCTGTGGTTCTACTTCACGTTCGCCGAGTACCTGACCGCGTTCTACGGCAAGGAGCCCGCGGAGATGCGGACCTTCTGGGCCAAGGTGGCCGGCCCGTTCGCCGTGCCGTTCTGGCTCATGGTGATCTGCTGCTTCGTGATCCCGCTGGCGCTGATGGCGCGCCGCGCGATGCGCACGCCGCGCGGAACGCTGATTGCCGGCATCGCTGTGGTGATCGGGATGTGGCTCGAGCGCTTCAACATCGTGGTCCCGACGTCGGTCAACCCGCGGTGGGAAATGGAATCGCTGGGCCACTACCTGCCGTCCTGGGTCGAGCTCTCGATTCTGGCCGGCACCTTCGCCGGGTTCGTGCTGCTCTACATGGTGGCCACGAAGTTCTTCCCGATTGTGTCGATCTGGGAGATCAAGGAAGGGCGGGAGGAATCGGTCCGCACGGTGGCGGAGCGCGTGGGGGGCTATCTGCCGGAGCCGGTCGCTCCCCATGCGGTGGAGCCCTGAGATGCGCATGCGGCACGCGGCATACCTGTGCGGGCTGGTCGGGCTGCTCGGCGGCCGGGTCGGCGCCCAGGTGGTCGGCGTGTTCCCGGGCACCCCGACCGTAGGCGCGCGCATCTTCGTGGATCGCGGCTGCGTCCACTGTCACTCCATCTGGGGAAACGGCGGCACGCTGGGACCGGACTTCGCCGTCGTCGGCGCGGGGCGCAGCATGCAGCAGCTCGCGGGCGAGTTCTGGAACCACACGCCCCGCATGATCGTGACGGTGCGGCGCCAGGGCGTGCGCTGGCCGACGTTCACCGAGTCGGAGCTGGCCGACGTCATCAGCTACATCTACTACGTGAAGCTGTTCGATCCGCCGGGAGACGCCGATCTCGGGGCGCAGTGGTTCCGCGAAAAGCGCTGTGTGGAATGCCACACGGTCGGCGGCACGGGCGGCCATGTCGGGCCGGCGCTCGACGGCTATGCGCGCTACATCGCGCCCATCATGCTCGCCGAGGGGATGTGGAATCACGGGCCGGCGATGCAGGAGGCGCAGACGGAGCACC
>DATGDT010000432.1:0-5818 GCA_035310725.1 Gemmatimonadales bacterium | reverse complement strand
ATATCGGTGGCGACGAGCACCTCCGCGGATCCGGCGCGGAACGCATCGAGCGTACGGGTGCGGTGACTCTGCGCCTTGTCACCGTGGATCGCGTTCGCGCCGATCCCGGACTTGCGCAGAAACGCCTGCAGCTTGTCGGCGCCGTACTTGGTGCGGGTGAAGATGAGCGTCTGGCCGGCGGGCTTGGCCTTCAGGATCGCCGCCAGCACGTCGCGCTTCTTGAGCTTGTCCGCCGCGACGATGACGTGCTCGATTCCCTCGGCGGGCTGGGCGCGCCGCCCGATGTCGACCGAAGCGTGGCCGGACAGCGCACTGCGGGCCAGCGCATCGACCTCCGGCGAGATCGTCGCCGAGAAGAGCAGCGTCTGGCGCTCGTCGGGCAGCGCCCGGAGGATACGCCGCACGTCGGGGGCGAACCCCATGTCGAGCATGCGATCGGCCTCGTCCAGCACCAGCACTTCGATCTTGGAATAGTCGACGTGGCCGCGCTCCATGTGATCGAGCAGGCGGCCCGGCGTGGCGACGACGATATCCACCCCACGGGTGAGGGCCCGGGTCTGCGGCTCCATGCCGACGCCGCCGTACACCGCGACACTCTCGAGCGGCAGGTGCCTGCCGTAGGTGCGCGCGCTCTGCAGCACCTGCTCGGCGAGCTCACGGGTGGGCGTGAGAATCAGCGCGCGCAGGGTGCGCGGCCGCTTCTCCCGGTTGAGCCGCTGGAGGATCGGCAGCAGGAACGCGGCCGTCTTCCCGGTCCCGGTTTGCGCCGAGCCGATGACGTCGCGGCCCGCGAGGGCCAGCGGAATGGTTTCTTGTTGAATGGGAGTGGGGTGCGCGTATCCCTCTTCGAATACGGCACGCACCAGTTCGGGCACCAGCCCGAGAGAGGCAAATGGCATGTTGTTGTCCATGGTCCTTTACGGCACACACGCGCACTCGTGGAGACGGAATGTCACCACTCTCAGTGTCGCTCTTCAGTTGTCTGAACCTGGGGAATGAGACCGTGCGTGTGTTCAGCGCCGGTGCCCGCTCCTGAGCGGGACCGTCCTACGGAAGGATGCCAGCTCGCGGTTCTCGACTACGGACGGGAGTCTAACGGAAAGATCGAGCAAATGGAAGTGACGGTGGAAGACGGTAGGGGTGTCGCCTTCCGCCCCTACCGTCCCCTACCGTCCCCTGCCACTTCTACCGCCCTGCCGTCGGCTCTTCTCCCCACCACCACATCGTGGGCAGTGCCTTCTGACGCGGCCACACCTCGTTGAGCGTCGCGCCCTCGTACAGCCGTCCGTTCTTCATCACGTAGTGGATCGCGTTGGTGTTGTGGATGTCCTCGAGCGGATTGGCGTCGAGCACGATCAGATCCGCGAACTTGCCGGGCTCGAGGGACCCCAGATCCGTGTCGAGTCCCAGTCCCTTGGCCCCGTCGATGGTCCCGATCCGCAGCACCTCGAGGGGCGACAGCCCGCCCGCCGCGAATCCCCACAGCTCCCAGTGGCAGCCGATGCCGTCCATCTCGCCGTGGCAGCCCATTCCCACGTTCCCGCCGGCGCGCAGGATCGCCCCGGCCGAGGCGGCGATGCGGTTGAACACGTACTGATCGTCGCGGAACCACTGGCGCCGCAGGAACCGCTCATCGAGCACGTCGTGCGGCACGAAGCGCCGCATCTTCGGATCGTCGTGCCCGTTGTAGTGCTCGAAGTAGTAGTCCTCGCCGAAGGGACCCCCGTAGTTCACGAGCAGCGTCGGGGTGTAGGTGATTCCCGACTGGGCGGCGAGCCCGATCGCGTCCTGGTACAACGGCATGAGGGGATAGCTGTGCTCGTGGCCGGGGTAGCCGTCCAGCATCTCCGTCAGGTTCATCTTGAAGTCGAGCCCGCCCTCGGTCGTGGGCATTAGGCCCAGCTCCTGGGCCGCCATGATCACCCACTGCCGCTGTTTGCGGTTCCCGGTCATGTACTGCTTGATCCAGTGGGTGTGATAGAACTCCGTGTACCGCTTCAGGGCGTTGCGCGCCTCGTCGAGGTTCTGGAAGTTCTCGTCCCAGAACACGCCGGGACCGGTGTGATAGAGCCGTGGCCCCAGCAACTCCCCGGTCTCGATCTGGTCGGCGTAGGTCAGCACGTCGGTGGTGGCGGTCTGCGGATCGCGCACCGTCGTGATGCCCCACGCGAGGTTGGCCAGGTATTTCCACACCTGCGTCTGGTGGACCCCGAAGGTCGCCCAGGGGTGCGCGTGGACGTCCACGAGACCGGGGATGATCGTCTTCCCCGTCACGTCGATGACGCGGGCGCCCGCCGGCACGGTCCCTCCGCCCTGGGGGCCCACCCACACGATCCGGTCGTCGGTCACGACGATGTCGCCGTGCTCGATGACCTCCTCGCCCTTCATCGTGATGAGGCGGGCGCCGCGCAGCACCACCGTGCCACGGGGCACGTCGCGCGCCGCGCGAATCACGACGTCGGTGCGCAGGCCCTCGTAGGCGGGCAGCTTGGCGAGCGAGTCCACCCGAGCCTTCGCCGCCGAGTCCGGCTTCGGCTTGGTGGAATCCGCCTGCGCCTTCTTGAGCGAGTCGGCCCGGATGGAGTCCGTCTTCGCCTTGGCCTTCTCCGCCGAGTCGGCCACCGCGGGATCCCAGCGGAAGAAACTCGCGCCGATGGACCAGATCGCCATCTTGCCGTCGGCGCTCCAGCCGATGAAGTCGCCGCCGATGCGCGTCAGACGCTTGACCGGGAACGGCGCCGACGCCGGGCTCGACACGTTGATCGTCGGTGTCTCACCGCCCACCTGAGGCAGCGTCACGAGATAGACGTTGTTGCTCTGCAGCGCGAGCACGCGATCCGTGTCGGGCGCGACGATGATCTCGTCCGCGGGATCCGGCTGGGCGCCCGGGCCGGGATAGGTGTAGCCGTTCACCTTGATGTACGCCTGCCGGTCGGTGCCGTCCCAGCGCACCGAGACCAGCCCATCGCCCCCGGCGTAGTAGAAGATCCGATCCGGGTTGCGGGAGAACTGCGGGCGCCCTCGCCCGTCGTAGGGGCCGATCCGCGTCACCGCGCCGCCCGCCGCGGGCACCCACACCAGATCGTAGCCCGGGCCGAACCGCTCGTTGATGCGCGCCTGGCGCGGCCCCTTCACGGCCACCACCCGCTGGCCATCCGGCGACCACACCGGCGAGTCGAAGAAGGCCGGGTCGGCGACGAGCCGGGTCCGCGCCTTGCCGTCGGCGCGCACCTTCATGAGCGCGCCGCCCTGGGCGGAGGTCCACGTCACGTAGGCCACCCATTGTCCGTCGGGCGACCAGGCGGGCGCCTGTTCGTGCACCGAATCGTCGGTGAGGCGTCGCGGCGTCCCCCCGGCCAGGTCCATCACGTACAGCCGGTCGAGCGCGCTGAACACGATGCGCCGCCCGTCGGGTGAGAGCCGCGTGTCGCGGATCTGGCGGGCCTGGACGGCGCCGGTGTCCACGTGGTTGACGAAGTGCACCAGCGGCCCGAGGCGCTGCTCCACGTGCGCGGTGAACGGAATCGCCGTCGCCGTGCCCGAGGGGATCTCGATGCGCCAGATCTTGCCGCCGTAGGAGGTGATCAGCGCCTTGGAGTCCGGCGTGAACGCGCTGCCGGGCTCCAGATCGCGGGTGAACCGCGATTCCTGGTCGTCCCGCGTCACGGGATAGGCGAGCCACTGCTCGTCCCCGGTGGCCAGGTTGCGCAGCCGCAGCCCCGTCTCCGTGTCGTACCGCGTCGCATAGACCAGCCATTTGCCGTCGGGCGACGGGATCGGCCGCATCGCGCTGCCGTAGAGATCGGTCTGCGTGAACGTCTTGCCCGTCTGGCGGTCGTAGATCGCCACCTGCCACAGTGGGAAGTTGAGATCGTAGCCGAAGCCGCCGCGGTGGCGGGACACCCAGACGTAGCGCGGATCGGACCCGAACGCGGCGCCGAGGGTGTTCCAGCCGGGCCCCGAGAACGGGCTGCCACCGGGCGCCGGCGGCGGACCGGACTTGATCATCGCCGCGCCCGAGCCGCCGTCCTTGTGGTACAGCCACAGCTCGTACACGCTGCCCAGCACCCCGGTCGTGCGGGAAGCCACGATGTAGTTGCCGTCGGGCGTCCACTCGGGGGAGGCGTAGAGGTTGCTGCCCGACTTAGTGAGCTCCTTGGCGTTGCTCCCGTCGGCGTCGGCCGTCCAGATCTGCTCGGCGCCGGAGCGGTCCGAGAGAAACACGATCCGCTTGCCGTCGGGCGAGTACCGCGGCTGGGAATCGAACGACGGACCGGAGGTGATCCGGGTCGCCGTGCCCCCCGCGATGGGCATCGTGTAGAGGTCACCCAACAGCTCGAACACGATGCGCGATCCGTCCGGCGAGACATCGAGTGATAGCCACGTGCCCTCGGTCACGTCGAAGGCGACGGTCCGGGTGGGCGTGAGCGGCAGCGAATCGTTCTTCTTAGTCGTGTCCTTGCCGGTGTCTCCGGCTGCACCGATGCTCCAGGCCGGAGGAGTCGCCGCCGGCAGCGAAACGTGAGGACGAACAGCGGGAAGGACAGCGGCGAGAACCGTCGCGGTCAGCACTCGGCGCATGGACTGACTCCGGGATGTGGGAACGACGGCATGAACGACGCGGAGAAACTGCAGGCCGCCGGCAGGGACGTCAAGCGAAGGACGACGGCGCTACCGTTGTTTCCAGAGCAAGCCGATGGTCCCCACCACGACGATCAGGGCGAAACTGAACCATTGGATCGCATACGACAGGTGGGGTCCGCGGTTGAGCACCGGGGGGCGCCACCGGTGCAGCCCCACGGGGTGCGGCGCCGCCGTGTCGTCCAGCTGCACGACGACCGGCAACAGCGGATACGGCACCGAGTCCCGTAGTCGAACCGGGTCGACGTCGCCCCGGTCGCGAGGGGCGGGGAGCACGAGTCCCTCCACCAGAACGGTGTCGCCCTCCCGATAGCGCTCCCGGTCCAGGTGCGCCGCGTCGGGTGAGCTCGCCCAGCCGCGATCCACGAACACCGCCGATCCGTCGGACAACCGCAGCGGCGTGAGCAGCGCCACGCCCGGCGCGCCGTCGTAGGTCCGCCCGGTCCACACCCGCTCGTGGGCGTAGTCGTAGACACCCCGGGCCTGTGCCCGCCGGTCCCGCAAGGCGTCGGCCGCCAGCCGATGCAGCGGGAGCTCGACCGGCGGCAGCGCTCGCCGCTCGGCGATGATCGCATTCTGCGCCCGCCGCTCGTCCAGCCGCGCCAGCTGCCAGAAGCCAAGCCGCACGAACAGCGCGGCCACGGCCAACGCGAGCACCGCTCCGGCGACATCCCGAGTCCGCAGGCTCACCGGCCCCTCGTCACAAGAATGAGTTTCGCGGAACGCGACAGCCGCTTGATCGCCGCTTCGCGCGACAGCGCCGCGCCGCGGTCGCGGCGTCGCTCGGTATAGACGAGACGTATCGGGAGGCGGGAGCGCGTGTAGGCCCCACCCTTCCCCCTCCGATGAGCGGCCAGACGGCGATCGAGATCGTTGGTCATTCCAGTGTAGAGCGATCCATCACGGCACCGTAACACGTAGACGACCCAGGTCATGACCCAGCACCTGCTGCACGGAGCACGGAGCAGTCCGGGACGGTCCTGCTCCGTGCTCCCTGCTCTATGCACCGTTTCCTCATATGGTGGCCAGTGCTTGCTCCAGGTCCGCGATCGTATCGTCGGGATGCTCGATCCCCACCGACAGGCGAATCATGCGCTCCGTGATGCCCGCCTCACGCTTCGCCTCGGGCGAAACGTCCGCGTGCGTCATCGAAAACGGGTGCTCGGCCAGCGACTCG
>DATGDT010000431.1:0-2239 GCA_035310725.1 Gemmatimonadales bacterium | reverse complement strand
CAGGCCCGGCGCCGGAGTCACGAACAACTCGCCCCGGATGACCTCGTAGCGTACGCGGTGGTCGGGGAAGTCCCGCACCTCCGCCGCGGTGTAGCGCGGTACGGCCAGCGGCATAGCCATAAAATGGGTTCCTCGGCTGCGGGGAGGCAACTCGGCATGGCGCGAGCATAGCCGCGTCCCGCCTGCGACCGTCATCAACATCCCGCAGGGAGGAACAAGAGTGGCCAGTGGCCGGTGGGCTGTGGCCAGTGCATTATCACCGTACCACTGACCACCGGCCACTCGCCTCTCCCATGCCCCGCGATTCCCACCGCGATCAACCGATCCTGCCAGGCGGCGCCCGCTGAGCCAGCCTCCGGTCGTCCCGACCCGCTTCGCCCTCCTGAAGGCCGCGTTCGCTCCGCGTCTGCGCCTCGAGCGGGAGTGGGGGATCGGCGAGACGGGGTGGATCATCTACCTCGCCCACGACCTGTCCCGTGACCGCCAGGTCTGCCTGAAGGTGTTCTCGTCCGGGCTGACGCAGCGAATCGATCCGGAGCGGTTCCGCACGGGGGTCGGGCGCACCGCCCGCCTCGAGCATCCTCACATCCTGCCCATCCTCGACTGCGGTGAGACGGCGGGATATCTGTGGCTCACACTGCCTGTGCCGGAGGGTGAGACCCTGCGGGATCGGCTCGAGCGGGAGCAGCGACTTCCCATGACTGACGCGCTGCGGATCGCCCGCGAGGTGGCCCTCGCGCTGGACTACGCGCATCGGCAGGGGGTGATCCACGGAGAACTGGAACCCGGGATGGTGTGGCTCACTCCCGAAGGCCGCACCTTGGTGGCGTTCCCGGAAGGATGGAGAAAACGGGACGCCGAACCGCCCCGGCCGACCACGCGGAGTGACATCTACAGCGTGGGCGTCATCCTGTACGAGATGTTGACGGGAACGCTGGAAGGCGATGCGTCAGGGACACTGCCGCTGCTCTCCCGGATCCCCAGCGCGCTTCGTCCGGTAATCGCCAGGGCCACGGCGGCGAGTCCTGACGATCGGTACTCCTCGGCCGCCGAGCTCGCTCAGGCACTCGAGCGCGCGGGCCGACGCAGCTGGCTGAGCCGGATATTGCGGCGCGAGTGAGCGCCGGATCCTTCACCGTCTTCCACCGTCTTCCACCGCCCTCCTCCGTCGTAGTCTTACCTCGCGCGCCGCTTGGCCAGCCGCCAGAACTGCGCCTCGTTGATGATCGTGATGCGATGTCCCCGCGCCGCGAGGCGCCGGATCTCCATCAGCTTGAGCCCGCCCGCCTTGCCGGCGACCTGCAAGGCGTTGGGCCGCCCGCGCACCAGCACGTCCGTGGACGCTCCGGGGCCGGACTGGACCACGGCCCCCGCGCGCTTCGCGGCCGCGATCGCCTCCCGCCGGGGACGGCGCAGGAATCCGGTGAACGACACTCGCTTCCCCGCGAGCCGGCGGATGCGGCCGGTGGCGAGCTCCTTGGGCCGGTGCCGCAGCGCGGCGCACAGCTCCTGGGCCGACTCGTAGCGCTTGGCGCGGGCGCCGAGGCAGCGGTGGATCACCTCTTTCAGGTGGTCGCTGCAGGGGAGCCGCCGCACGTCGCGGGTGCGCATCGGGCTCTTCACGTCGCCGCGCAGCAGCATCGCGATCAGCTGGCCCACCTGGTAGATATCGTCGCGCTGCTGCCATTTCCGGACCTTGCCCCAGGCGATCTCGGTCGGCGCCCCCAGCGGGTTGAACGCGTCGGCGGTGACGCCGCTGCGGCTGCGCTGGTGCGTGGCGATCCCGAAGTCGCCCAGCTTCAGCTGCTCGCCCGCGCACACGAACACGTTGAACGGCGTGAGGTCGCGGTGCAGTGCCTGGCCGCGGTGCAGCGCGTCGAGGGGTTCGAGGATGGCCGCGATCTCGTGGCGCACGAACCGCTCCGGTTGCCCGCCCTGCTCCGCGAGCCACGCCGCCAGGTCGCCGTGCTCGGCGTACTCCATGGCGAGGCAGTAGCGCATCACCGGGCCTTCGGCGGTGACGAAGCGATCGTACACGCGCAGCGCCCGCGGCTCGCGGAACAGCAGCTGCGCGAAGTACGCCTCGCGCAGCCAGCCGGTCATCTGGTGGCTGATCTTGACGCAGACCCGGGCCGGGAGGGATCCGATGGGCTCGGGCGTAGCCAGGTAGATCTCGCCGAACCCGCCCTTCCCGATCAGCCGGTCGAGGTGATAGGTCCGCCCCGTCTCGGAGGAATAC
>DATGDT010000430.1:0-4109 GCA_035310725.1 Gemmatimonadales bacterium | reverse complement strand
GCTTGGCGTGCTCCCATTCCTCGAGGATGACGACGGCGGCGCCGTCGCCCATGACGAAACCGTCGCGGTCCTTGTCGAACGGGCGGCTGGCGGTCTGCGGGTCGTCGTTGCGCTCGGAGAGGGCCTTCATGTTGGCGAAGCTGGCGAGCGCCAGCGGCGTGATCGCCGCCTCCGAGCCGCCCGCGATCATCACGTCCGCCTCGTTGTGCTGGATCAGCCGAAAGGCATCCCCGAGCGAATGCCCCGAGGTGGCGCACGCCGACACGGTGCAGTAGTTGGGTCCCTTGGCGCCGTAGCGCATCGAGACCACCGCCGCGGCGACGTTGGCCATGAACATGGGAACGAAGAACGGCGACACGCGGCCCGGCCCCTTCTCGAGGTAGGCCCGCATATTCTCCTCGAACGTCGCGATGCCGCCGGTGCCCGTGCCGATGATGACGCCCACGCGGTGCAGGTCGATCCCGTCCCAGCTCTTGTCGAGACAGGCGTCGTTCACGGCCTGGACCGCCGCCCCCATGGCGAACTGGGCGAACAGGTCGTAGCGGCGCGCTTCTTTCTTGTCGAGGTAGAGCCCCGGATCGAAGCCCTTCACCTCGCAGGCGAACTTCACCGAGAGCGCGGCCGGATCGAAGCGGGTGATCGGCCCCGCCCCCGACTTCCCCGCCACCATCGCTTCCCACGTAGCCGCGACGGTCGTGCCCAACGGCGACACGACGCCGAGACCGGTGACCGCGACACGCCGCTTCACGGGTAAGGCGCCCTCACTTCCCCATCTTTTCGTGCAAATACTTCATGGCGTCGCCGACGGTGCGGAGCTTCTCCGCTTCCTCATCGGGGATGTCGATGTCGAATTCCTTCTCAAACGCCATTACCAGCTCGACGGTGTCGAGACTGTCCGCGCCGAGGTCCTCCATGAAGCTCGCTTCGGGCTTGAGCTTGTCGCGCTCGACCCCGAGCTCCTCGACGATGATGTCCTTCACCTTTTCCTCGAGCTGCTTCATGTCCATTGCCATGGTGCGCCTCTCCAAGGAGGTTGGAAGGAATTCACATCACCATCCCGCCGTCGACCACCAGCACCTGGCCCGTAATGTAGCTCGCCAGGTCGGAGGCGAGAAAGAGCACTGCGCCTGCGATATCCGCGCCAGTCCCGAGTTTCCCGAGTGGAATCGCGGCCTGGAGCGCCTGCTTGGCCTCGTCGGCGATGGCGCGCGTCATCTCGGTGTCGATGTAGCCCGGCGCCACGACGTTGACGAGCACGTTGCGCGACGCCAGCTCGCGCGCCACCGTCTTGGTGAATCCGATGAGTCCGGCCTTGGCCGCCGCGTAGTTGGCCTGCCCCTTGTTGCCGATCAATCCCACGACGCTCGAGATGTTCACGATGCGCCCCCAGCGCCGCTTGATCATGCCGCGCGCGACGAGCTTCGTGAGCAGGAACGGCCCCTTCAGGTTCGCGTCGAGCACGGCGTCCCAATCGTCTTCCCCGATGCGAAACAGCAGATTGTCCCGATTCAGCCCCGCATTGTTCACCAGCACGTCCACCGGCCCCACCTCGGCCTCGACGCGCTGGGCCAGCGCTTCGATCTGCGCCGCCACCGCCATGTCGCAGGCGTAGCCCTTCGCCCCGCCACCCAATGCCGCCGCGGCTTCCTCGGCTTTGGCACCGTCCCGCCCGCAGATGGCGACCTTCGCCCCGCTCCCCGCCAGCCCCTCCGCAATCGAGCGTCCGATGCCGCGCGAGCCACCGGTGACGAGGGCGACCCTGCCAGACAGGTCGATGTTCATGCCCCACCCCGGGCGGATGGGCGGATGGCCGGATGGGCGGATAGAAGACGGGCGAATAGAAGACCCATCCGCCTATCCGCCAATCCGCCAATCCGCCCTCTCACTCAGCCTCCAGAAACTGCGCCACCTCGTCGGCAGTTCCCAGCGAGACGACGCTCGCCCCCGGGACGATTCGCCGCAGCAGTCCCGCCAGCACCTGCCCCGGGCCGATCTCGATGAAGCGCGCGCCTTCCCCGGCGAGCCGGGCGGCGTGCTGCATGCACTCGACCCAGCGCACCGGCGCGGTGAGCTGGTCGCCGAGGGTGCGCCGGGCGCGGTCCGCGCTCTTCACCGCCTCGCCCGTGGCGTTGGCGATCACCGGGAACGCGGGCTCGGTGAACGCGGCCTTCTCGAGCGCCACGCGCAACGCGTGCTGCGCCGGCGCCATGAGGGGCGAATGGAACGCCCCGCTCACCTTCAACGCCATCACCCGCTTGGCGCCCTTCGCTTTGCACAGCTCCCCCGCCTTGTGCACCGCATCGGGATCGCCCGAGATCACGGTCTGGTCCGGCGCGTTCAGGTTCGCGGGCACGACGACGTCGTCCTGGCTCGAGGCGGCGGTGCACGCCTCCTCGACCTGCGCCGCCGGCAGCCCGAGCACCGCCACCATGCTGCCGCGCCGCTCGTTGCCCGCCTGGTACATCAGCTCGCCGCGCCGCCGCACCAGCTTCGCGGCCTCGGTCGCCGTGAGGGCGCCGGTGGTGATGTAGGCCGAGTACTCGCCCAGCGAATGTCCCGCGGCGGCGACCGCATCGTCCACGCGCGCACCGACGACGGCGAAGACGGCCGCCGAGTGCGCGAGAATCGCTGGCTGCGCGTTCTGGGTGAGGGTGAGCTCGTCCTCGGGGCCGTCGAAGATGATCCGGGAGAGCGGCGTGCCGAGCGCCGCGTCGATCGCGGCAAAGGTGTCGCGCGCCTCCGGAAACCGCTCGGCCAGGTCCCGCCCCATCCCCACCCGCTGCGCGCCCTGCCCGGGGCAGAGCCAGACGGTGGGGCCCGCTACCACTTCACGGCCATGCTGGCCCAGGTCAGCCCGGCGCCGAACGCCACCAGCAGCACCGTCATCCCGGGCACGAGCCGTCCCGTCCGCACGGCTTCGTCCAGGGCGATGGCGATCGACGCCGCCGAGGTGTTGCCGTAGCGGTCCACGTTGACGTACACCTTGTCCATCGGCAGGCCGGCGTGCTTGGCCGTGGCCTCGATGATGCGGATGTTCGCCTGATGCGGGATCAGGAGATCGACGTCGGCGCCGGTGAGTCCGGCGCGCCGCAGCGTCTGGTCGCACGCATCCGCCATGGAGCGCACGGCGTGCTTGAAGACCTCGCGCCCCGCCATGTGGATGTAGTAGCTGTGATCCTTGAGCAGCTCCTCGTCGGGCGGGTGGATCGCGCCGCCGCCCGGCCGGTAGAGCAGCTCCGCCAGGGTCCCGTCGGACTTCATGTAGTTCGAGAGGATCCCGCGCTTGCCGTCGCTCGGGCGCACGAGTGTGGCGCCGGCGCCGTCGCCGAACAGCACGGCGGTGGAGCGGTCGGACCAGTCCATGATCTTGGTGAGCCGCTCCGCCGCGATCACGAGCACCTGGCGCGCCTGCTCGGCGGCGATCAGGGCTTCGGCGACGTTCAGCGCGTACACGAATCCGGCGCACGCCGCCCCCACGTCGAACGCCGCGGCGTTCTTGGCGCCGAGGATCGACTGGAGATCGCAGGCCGCAGACGGGAGCAGGCGGTCGGGGGACGCGGTGGCGTAGACGATCGCGTCCACGTCGAGCGGGGTCATCCCGAGATCGCCCAGCACCTGGAGCGCGGCGGCCTTCGCCATGCAGGCGTTGGTCTCCTGCTCGTTCGCGATGCGGCGCTCGCGGATGCCGGTGCGCTCCCGGATCCACTGATCGGAGGTGTCGAGGATCTTCGCGAACTCGTCGTTGGTGACGACGCGGGCGGGCGAATAGCGTCCGGTCCCCGCCAACTCGGCGAAGGGGCGCTTCACGCGACCACCTCGCCGCGGGCGAACTCGGCGCCGATATCCTGGCTCAGGTGACTCTCCACCGCCTGCACGGCCACGCGGATCGCGTGCTTGATGGCCCGCGCCGGCGAAGCGCCGTGACAGATCACGGAGACGCCCTGCACGCCGAGCAGCTGCGCGCCGCCGTACATGGACCAGTCGAGGATCTTGAGCACGTTCGCCATCTCGGGGAGCTTCAGCACGTCGGGCGCCTCGCGCTTGACGAACGAGACGAAGACGCGGGCCGCGGACTCGTAGAACTTGAGCACCACGTTGCCCGTGAAGCC
>DATGDT010000429.1:0-4581 GCA_035310725.1 Gemmatimonadales bacterium | reverse complement strand
GTGTGTCGCTTCCAGATAGCTGCTCCCTGTGACATCGCGGCCATTTTGCTTGACTGGCGGACGTCTCCAGCCCATATTAACAGCTACACTGTCACTGTCAACCATGCTACCAGACGATACCATCACTCTCGAAGACCTGGCCCGGCGGGCGCAGGTATCCCCAAGAGCCATAAGGTATTACCTGTCGGAGGGGCTGTTGGAGCGGCCGCCCAAGCGTGGGCGGGAGCTCAGGTTCGGCCAGGACCAAGTGGCGCGGCTGCAGGCGATCAGGGAGCTACAGCGGCAGGGGCTGAGTCTCGAAGCAATCCAGCGCCAGCTCGACCGGATGCCGCCGCGGGAGTGGCAGATGTTCACGCGCCCCGGGCACGCGCCGCCCCTCACGCGGTTGTTCGGCGCCGAGCCGGCGGCGGGGTCCGTAGGGCGCACGCTTGATATGGCCCGAGGGCGTCTGTCGTCGTTTTTCGGCACTCGAAAGAGAGAGGAGCAGGAGGTTTGGGTGAGGGTGAGGGTCACGCCGGAGATGGAGATTCATTACCGGGCCGAGGGAGGATCACGGGTGCAGGACGCGGTGCGGGAGATCGCCGAGTTTGCCCGGCGGCGACTGGCGGCCACACCGCCACCGCCAGCGGATGGGTGAGCGGTCGTCCCCTCTACGGCTTCCGCGGCGCCGGTTTCTGCGCCGGCGTCCGAGCCCTGGGCGCCGCCTGGGTAGCAGTCCGGTGTGGCGGATCCTCGGGTTCGCGGTGCGGACCCGCCGGCTTCCCCTCCCGCAGGTTCTCTCGCTGCCGCGGCTCGAGTGGCCGTCCCGGATCGGTCCGCATCCCACGTTCGCGCGTTGGAAACGGCAACGCCTGCGGTGCAGGTGGATTGCGGGCGATCACCCGCTGAGGCAAGCGCCGAGTCGGGGCCACGGGAGTCGGACTCGGTGCCGGATGCTGCGCGGCTGGACGCCGCCACGGCGCCACCTGGATCGTCGGCCGAGGCTCCACGAGCCGTCGTGGCGCCGGCCGCCCACCCTCCGCCGCCCGCGGCAGCGGCGACATTCTCGGGTGCGCGATGATCTGCCCGCGGCTCGCCTCGGCGCTGGTCGCCGTCACCGCCCTGCGTCCCACCGGCTCCCCGCGCCGAACCACGGTGATGGGCGCGACGATCGTCCGCGGGCGATTCACGTAATGCACGTCGCGGATCGGCACGACGCCGCCATCGGGGTTCACCAACTCCCGATAATGTGGTCCGTGGTGATACCACGGGTGATACGGCTCGCGGGGACCGAGCGGAAACCAGCCCTGCATGCCGACTCTCCCGATGTTCACGAAGACCACCAGCGCCGGCGCGTAGCAGTGACGGCGCGGGCGGTGCCCCGGAACCCAGCCCCAGTGCGAGCGCAGCCAGACCCACCTTCCATAATGAAAGGGCACGAAGCCCCAGGGAGCGTCGTCGATCCAGGTCCATCCCCAGGGCTCGATCCACACCCAGTGGCCGTAGCGATACGGCGCCCAGCCGACGATCACCGTCGTGGGATACCACACGGGTCCGTAGTCGACGTCCGTTTCCCAGCGGCCGGCGTGATCGAGGTCATCGTACCCCGGGAGGTCGCGGCCCACATACTGCGCGGATGACGAGGAGCCGAGCGGCTCGTCGCGCTCGGTGCTCCAGCGATCGAAGTCGTCGGGCGCGGGGAGCGGAATGTCGGAGACGCGGATAGGCTCGAACCCATCGAGCCGCAGTGCGCTGCCGCCCCGCAGCGCCTGCACCGCATCGCCGGTGATCACATCCGCGAAGCCGCTGTCCACGGACACCGTGGTCCGGTTGGCGGCATCCGAGACGTCAATGCGGTACGCACCCGCCTGGCGCAGCAGCAGGGCGCCGTTCGGGGTGTCCACCTCGATCGAATCGCCGGCCGAGAGATCGTACACGCTCACGCGCAGCGTTCCCTGCGCGAGACTCAGCTGCAGGAAGTCGTCGGTCAGGGTGGCGACGGTCAGATCCGCCACGCCGTTGAGACGCACCGTGCAGTCGCCCACCTGGAGCTCCGCGCGGCCACCCTGGTCGGCGTAGAGGCGATCGCCGGAGGTGAGCGGGTAGTTGATCGACGCCTGGCTCCACGACGTCGCGCTCGTGTCGCCCGAAGGCTGGAACAACACGCTGCCCTGGAGCGCCGAGAGACGGGCGACGCGGCCGGGAGGATCGCCGGTATCCGTGGGAGCGATGGGAATCGATGTGGGGGCTGCCTGCATGAGGAGCAGCACTGCAACCGTGAACAGCATGGTGTCGACCTCGAAATGCCTGTGTGTGATACCCAACTGCCGCCTCCGCCATTCAGGGTTACGCGAGTGCGCGTAAGGCGAGCGTGAGAGTCCAATGAAGGGGCTCTTCAAGCCCGTTTCACCTCTGCCGTGGCATCATGAGAGCTTGCGGGCCGGACGTGCCCGCACTTCAGAGGAGGAGATGATGTTCAAGTTTTCCCTGGCTGGGATCGCCCTCGCGTTGTGCGCGGGTGCGGCGGCCGCCCAGCAGCCGCCGGCGAAGCCGAAAGCGATTTCCCTCGCGGACGTCGCCGGCAAGTGGAAGTTGCGGGCGACTGATCTGAATGGCAGCAACCCGGTGGAGATCGTGCTGACGGCCACAGCCGACAGCTCGGACTGGCTGCTGGTGGGTGCGAACCGGCCGCCCATTCGGGAGCGGATCATCGTGGTGGCGGGTGACAGCATCGTCGCCGAGGCGGGGCCCTACGAGAGCTTCCTGCTCAAGGGCGTCCAGGTGCGCCAGCGCGACGTGTACCGGCTCGAAGGCGGCAAGCTCGTCGGTACCCTGTACGGGACGTACGCATTGCCGCGGGGTGACTCGACGACCGTACGGCGCATCGAGGGAACGCGGGTACGAGCCGGGGCGAGCAGCCAGTGAGCTGACCGGAGTCTCCGACTCCCTCGATGACGAAGCCTCGCGGGCGTTGAGGGAGGCCGGCGCAGCGCCACGCCCCCTCACCGCCGGCTCATCGCTGCTTCACCTGCCCTGCGCTACCGTGCGCTCATGACATGATGGAGGACACCATGAGCGTTCAAAGCCCGACGGAGACGATTGCCCGCCCGCAGGCGCCGGCAAGCGAGACGAGCCGCAGCGAGCCCTTCGAGAATGACCAGGTGCTGGTCATCGACAGCACGTACGCCCCCGGCGGGAGCGTGCCGCTGCACACGCACCGCTCGCCCCACGTCGTGTACGTCCTCGAAGGGGGGATCCTCGAGACGACCGGACCCGAGGGCAGCGTCGAAACTCATGAGGTGCGGCCGGGGCAGACGCTCTGGCGGGCACCGCAGTCGCATCGCACGCGCAACGTCGGAAGCACGCGCGTACGCATCGTGGAAGTCGAGGTCAAGCAGGCCTTTCGAATCCCGGCCCCGTGGGAGATGGCACCGCCCATCGTGACGTCGGCCGAGCATGGATGGGTGCCGGATCCCTTCGACCCGCGGCGCAGCATCGCCATGCTCGTCGGCGATCCGACCACGCCCGGGTTGTACACGCTGCGCTATCGTGTGCCGGCCGGCTATAAGATCGGACTCCACCTCCATCCCGATGAGGACGAGCAGCTGACGGTCCTCTCGGGATCCATCCACTGGTCGCCGGGCGCGGCGGGCACCGGCGCGCCGGAGTACACGCTGACGGCAGGAGGTTTCGCGCCAGTGCGGGCAGGATCGCCGCATCGGCTCTGGACTACCGAGGAGTGTGTGCTCCAGATGCACGGCATCGGGCCACGCACATACGTCTATCTCAATCCGGCGGACGATCCCCGGGCAGCGAAGTGTTGAACCACCGCACCCGGCGCGACTTCGGCGTCGGACCGCGGCGATGAAGCGCATCGTACGCGGACTGTGCAGACTCTCACTTCCGGTTCACGCTGGCGTCATTGGGCCCGCTTCATCATGGCTCGCCGTTTGTGCTGCAGGCTCGGAGGACCGTGAATCCGCGTTGGCTCAACGTCGTCTCTCATCTCCTTTCGGCGTCCTCGCTTCGACCCTCGCTGCGATCAGGAGTCCCTATGCGCCCACCATGTGCCGGTCCCATTGGGACGGCGCTGTGCTTCGCGTCCGCCCTCTCGGTCGCTGCATGCAGCGATGCTCCGGTCCAGCCTTCCTCGAATCATGGCGTTACGCCGGTCGCGAGCCTCGTCGCCGGGCGGCCATATCGAGTGATCGATCTCTCGCCCATGCAGTGGGCGGTCGCCATCAATGCCTCCGGCCAGGTCGCCGGGACATGTGAAACGGGTAGCTGCCTCTGGCACGACGGCACGGTGACCTATCTCGGCGACATGGTCGTGACCGTGAGCTTTCACTTCACGGACGTCTTGAACGACGCCGGCCAGGTCATCGGCACATGCCCGACGAACCAGGCGAACGTCTATCATGCCTGTCTCTGGGACCGCGGCACGTTGACCGATATCGACGCGGCTTCCGAAGTGGGCAACAGCTATCCCAACGCGATCAATCCGGCAGGCCAAGTGGTCGGGGTGGGCTCGGACGGCCATGCCTTCCTCTGGTCGGACGGCGTCATGACGGATCTCGGCACCCTCGGCGGCACCGAGAGCGA
>DATGDT010000428.1:0-6670 GCA_035310725.1 Gemmatimonadales bacterium | reverse complement strand
GTGCGCGCCGGCGTGGTGAGCGCCGACGGCGGCACGATCACCTGGATCTTCCTCCAGGACGATCTGCGCGACAACTACCTGCCCTGGATGGAGTGGGCGGGGAACAACGAGCTGCTGCTGCAGCGGATGAACCGGCCGCAGAACACCGATCAGGTCATGCTGGCGGACGCGGTCACCGGGGGCACGCGCACGGTCCTCACCGAGCAGGACGACGCGTGGGTGGACCTGGTGGAGAACGTCCCCTGGCTCGCGGGGCGCACGCGGTTCCTGTGGATCTCCGAGCGCGACGGCTGGCGCCACGTGTACGCGGTGCCGCGGCAGGGCGGGGCCCCACTGCTGCTGACGCCGGGCTCCTTCGACGTGATCGACGTCGTCGCGGTGGACCAGGCCGGCGGCTGGCTCTACTACATCGCCTCGCCGGACAACGCGACGCAGCGCTACCTCTACCGCATTCGCCTCAGCGGGGGTGGGCGCCCCGAGCGGATCACGCCGCGGGATGTCCCGGGGACGCACAGCTACAACATCTCGCCGGACGCCCGCTGGGCGATTCACACGGTCTCGCGCTTCGACACGCCGCCGGTGACGGATCTCGTCCGGCTGCCCTCGCACGAGGTGGTCCGCACGCTGGTGGACAACGCCGCGCTGCGCGCGGTGGTGGAATCACTCGCGCCGCGGCCGACCGAGTTCTTCAAGGTCCAGGTCGGCGGCGGTGTCACGCTCGACGGCTGGATGATCCGGCCGCGCGACTTCGACTCGACCAGGACCTACCCCCTGCTCATGCAGGTGTACGGCGAGCCGGCGGGGCAGACGGTGCTCGATCGCTGGTCGGGGACCTCCGGTCTCTGGCACCGCATGTTGGCGGATCAGGGGTACGTCGTCGCCAGCGTCGACAACCGCGGCACCCCGGCCCCGCGGGGCCGCGCCTGGCGCAAGATCGTGTACCGCCAGATCGGCGTGCTGTCGAGCCGCGAGCAGGCGGACGCCGTACGCTCGCTCACCCGCACGCGGTCCTATCTCGATTCCACCCGGGTGGCGATCTGGGGTTGGAGCGGCGGCGGGTCGAGCACCCTGCAGGCGATGTTCCGGTTCCCCGAGATCTATGCCGTGGGGATGGCCGTGGCACCCGTCCCCGATCAGCGGTTGTACGACACGATCTACCAGGAACGCTACATGGGCGTTCCGCAGGAGAACGCGGAGGCGTATCGGCTCGCGTCGCCCATCACCTTCGCCGACGGACTGCGCGGCCGGTTGCTGCTGGTGCACGGCTCGGGAGACGACAACGTGCACTACCAGGGATCGGAGCGGCTGGTGAACCGGCTGGTCTCACTGGGGAAGCAGTTCGACTTCATGGTGTATCCGAACCGCTCGCACTGCATCTGCGAGGGGCGGGGGACAACCTTACACATCTACACCTTGTTGACCCGGTACCTGCTGGAGCATCTGCCGGCGGGGCCGCGCTGAGCTGAGGGACGGGGGAAGACGGTGGAGGCTACTTCACCGTCCTCCACCGACCTCCTGACAGTGCCAGGCCCAGCGCAACCCACCCTCCCAGCGCAACCCATTCGGCTCCAGTAAAGCTCCCCGGCACCGCCGGCACCACTTTCATCAGGACGATCGCGGCGCTCACGATGGCACCGAGGACCGCCAGGCGTTGCCCGCCGGCCCCCGAGGCCCGCGCGCCGCTGCGCCGCGCGCGCACGATCAGCGCGAGGCAGGCGGCGCACCAGCCGACGCCCGCTGCCAGCGAGCCGACTTCACTGATCGGAATGAGCAGCGCGTCGCCCAAGCACGCCCCGGCGATCGTGAACAGCGCGAGGAGGCCGATCGCCACGGCCGGCGTCCCCCAGCGCGGGTGGATGCGCGCGACCGCCGGGTGGATGAGGCGCCGTCGTCCCATCGCGTAGAGCAGCCGCGTCGCGGCGACGAAGTTCCCGTTGAAAACCTTGAGGAGCGAGAGAAACGCCGCGAACAGGATGAGCCGCGCGATGGCGTCCGAGCCGAAGGCGCGCGCGAACGCCGCCTCGGTGCCGAGCTGCCCGGCCACGAGATCGCGCCAAGGAAAGACGACGGAGACGGCGGCGATGACGAGCACGTAGAACACCGCCCCCACGAGCACCGCCCGCGTCATCGCCCGTCCGAACCCGCGCGGATCGAAGCCCGGTGCCGCCTCCTCGGACCCCTTGGCCACCGACTCGAATCCGGTCATGAAGTACGGCACGATCTGGGCGACGAGCAGCACCGACGCGAACGCTCCGGCGGTCCCGGGCCGCGCGAACAGCGGCTCGAGATGACTTGCCGACCCGCGCGCGAAACCAAGGGCGACGAACACGACGAAGCAGGCGAGCAGGCCGAGCGTCGTGACGGCCTGGAACCGGCCGCTGGGGCGGATGCCGCGGTAGTTGACGACGGCGATGAGCGCGGTGAGGGCGAGGCCGGCGACGAGCCGGGGGGCGAAGATGGCCTTGCCGGCCACGGCGTACAGCGCATGGCTGTTCAGCGCGGGAAACACCCGAGCCAGGAGGTTGCCGATCGCCACAGCCTCCCAGGGGCAGACGATGGCGTAGGCCAGGACCATGATCCACCCGGTGCCGAAGCTGGCGAGCGGCGGAAACGCGCCTTCGGTATAGGCGATTTCGGCCCCGGCGTCGGGAATGTCCCGCACCAGGCGTCCGTAGGTCAGCGCCACCGGTAACAGCAGGAGTCCGCCGAGGGCGAAGCCCAGCATCGCGCCGGCGGGCCCGCCACGGGCCAGCCAGTCGTCCATGACGACGAGCCAGCCCACCCCCACCATGCTGCCGAACCCGAAGGCGAAGTACTCGAGCGGCGAGAGGGCTCGGGTGAGTGCCGGCGATGGAGTCTGGGTCAACGGGGGGCGAACGAGTCGGTCATGGCCTAGGGCGCGCTCACGGCGTACACCGGGTGGATCTCCCACAGGGCACGGAGTGACGAGTTGCAGCGCCCGTGCCCGCCATCGGTCTCGTCGCGCTTGCGCGTCGTCCGGCGGTGCTGCCCGTCGAAGAACGGCGCCCCCCGGATCCGCACGGCGAGCGGTGGCTTCAGGTCGCCGTCCTTGTCGAGACGGCGGCCGGCCAACAGCGCATCGAGCTGCGTGCGAGCCCGGCCGAACACGGCGCCCAGAGAGCCCAGGGGAATCTCCGCCACGATGCAGGAGTCGGTGGGGCTGGTGGGGCCGGCTGTGAGCTCGATGTGCCAGTCGCCGTCGTCCTTCACCTTCTCGATCCGGCGGATCCAGCCGCTCAACTCGAAGAAATTACGCTCCCGTCCGGCCCGCGGCGCGCACCCGTCGCGTCTGCCGAGCGCCGGCGTCGTCCAGCGCGTCAGGATCTCGGTCACCGTCGTGACCGTGGCCGTTCGGCCGGCGAAGAGCGAGGTATCGGTCTTCGCGCTCCAGCGGTAATGCGGCTCGTCGCAGCGTTGGCTCGGTGGGGCACGGCGTGCCGCGAGCAATGCACTCCCGGCCAGCAGCGCCAGGCACGACCATAGTCCCGTGTTCACGCGCCGGTCCCCCGGGTCACGGTGATCTCGGATGCACGGCTGCCACCAGCCAGCCGATGCCGCTGCCCAGGAGCGCCCCGCCGATGACATCCGTCGGAAAGTGCTTGCCCCCCGCCAAGCGCAGCGCGCCGATGGCGGTGGCGCTCCCGAACAGGACGGTGGCGTTGCGCGCGCGATGCGGGAGGTGCTCCCGCTGCGCGATCGTTACGTACGACGTCGCGACCGCGAATGCCACGGAGGTGTGGCCCGAAGGGAAGGACTGCTGGTTGTTGCGGTACGGTGCGGCGGCCGCGGCGGCTCCGGTATACAGGACCGGCCGCTTGCGGTGCACGAGGACCTTGAGCCATTCGGTCGACGCCGTGGTCCAGCCGACGGCGTTCGCGAGCACCGCGAGGCTCCCGCGGGCTTCCCCGGGCGAGCGATCGACGGCGACCAGTCCCACCGCCAGGCCGCTGATCCCCATCAGGAGGACGTCGCTGCCGCGGCGCGCGACCGGCGAATTCGCGCCCACCACCCACCGGTCAATCCCGGGCAACCCGGCCGGGCTGCACGGTGCGCAGGAAGGAGTCCCGCGGGGCAGGATGAGCAACTTCGGGACGAGCGTCGCCACGCCCGCCGCACTGACGGCGGCAATATCCGCCCAGCCGGCGCTGTAGCGTGACTCGGCGGGCAGACTCTGGGAAAAGCCGGCCGTCGTGAGGGCCAGCGGACACAGAGTGAGCAGGGTCGCACGCACGCAGGTGCTCCGGGTCAACGGGGAGGCCGGCGCCGTTCGTAGGTGCCGTCGGCATGAAGCTCCCACGCCGTGGGGTTCTCGAGATCCGCGGTCAGGATCTCGTCGAGGCGTCGCCGACTGTCGGGATCCCGCACCGGCGCCACGACCTCGACGCGACGCCGCAGATTCCGGGGGCGCCAGTCGGCCGAGCCGATGTAGTACTCCGGAGCGCCGCCGTTCGCGAAGTGAAAGACGCGCGCGTGCTCGAGGAACCGCCCGAGCACGCTGACCACCCGGATGCGCTCGGACAATCCCGGAACCTCGGGTCGGAGCAGGCAGAGGCCCCGCACGGAGAGCGCGACCTCGACGCCGTTCTGCGCCGCCCGGTACAAGGCGACGATGATGTCCCGGTCCGACAACCCGTTGATCTTCGCCCGGATCAACCCGCTCCGTCCCGCACGAACGTGTTGGACCTCGCGGTCGATCATCGCGAGGAACCGGGGCAGGAGGTAGTTGGGCGCGACCAGGAGCCTTCGGTACGGCGATTCGGGCGGCCGCGACGAGCCCGAGAGCTCGTTGAACAGGTCGTTGACATCGGCGCCGAGCTCCTCGTCCGCCGACAGCAGTCCGAGGTCGGTGTAGAGGGCGGCGGTCGTGGCGTTGTAGTTGCCGGTGCCGATGTGCACGTAGCGCCGGACGACATCGCCCTCGCGACGCACCACCAGGGCCGTCTTGCAGTGGGTCTTCAGCTTCACCAGGCCGTAGACGACGTGAATGCCGGCCTCCTCCAGCCGGCGCGCCCAGTCGACGTTGCGCTCCTCGTCGAAGCGTGCTTTGAGCTCGACGAAGACGAAGACGTCCTTGCCCGCTGCGGCGGCGCGCAGCAGCGCATCGACGATTCCCGAGCGTCCACCGGCGCGGTACAGCGTGAGCTTGATCGCCAGGACTGCGGGATCGTCGGCCGCCTCCTTGAAGAAGCGCTCGACCGTCGCTTCGAACGAGTCGTAGGGGTGGTGCACGAGCACGTCGCCCTGGCGGAGCAGATCGAACATCGATCGCTCGGCGGGCAGGGGAGTCCGCCCTCGAAATGGCGGATACTGCAGCTCGGCGCGCGGCAGTCCCGCGAGCTCCCGGAGCGCGCCGAGATCGACGTACGACGTCGCCTCGTAGAGATCGCCCGGGCCGAGCGTGCTGACCTCACCGGCGTCGTCGAACTGCAGCTCGCGCAGCAGCAGGTCGCGGATGGCCTGGGGCATGGCCTGCTCTACCTCGATGCGGACGACGGCCCCATAGGGGCGCCGTTTGGTTTCCTCGTCGACGACCTGCAGCAGGCTCGCGGCGCCGACTTCGGGGAGCTCGAGATCGGCGTTGCGGGTGATGCGAAAGGCGTGGGCGGCTTCCACTTGGCGGCCGGGATACAGCGTCTCGAGATTTTCCCGTATCACCTCTTCGAGGGGTATGAACTGCTCGGCCTCCAGGGGGACAAACCGGCCGAGACCCTCCGGCGTCTTCACGCAGGCGAAGTGCTGGGTGCCGCTGCGCGGATCTCGCACCACGACCGCGAGACAGACGCGGGCATGAGGCAACACCGGAAACGGATGGCCCGGCGCCCGCGTGATGGCCTGCGGGGTGAGCGTGGCGAACACGCGATCGGTGAAATAGCGGCGCATCGCGACCCGTTGTGCATCGCTCAACGCCGACCACGGCAGCACCCGGATGCCTTCCCGGGCCAGCGCGGGGACGCAGGATTGGACCCAGCACCGTTCCTGCCGCTCGATCAGTGGGTGGAGCCGCAGCGCGATCGCTTCCAGCTGCCCCCGGGGCGTCAACCCGTCGTCGCTGTGCGTGGTGGACCCGGCCGCGGCCGCTCGAGCGAGCGCGCCCATGCGCACCATGAAGAACTCGTCCAGGTTCGCGCTGAAGATCGAGAGAAACCGCACGCGCGCCAGCAACGGCACTAGGGGGTCCTCGGCCAACTCGAGCACCCGCGCGTTGAAGGCGAGCGTGGACAGGTCTTGGTTCAACAGGTGTTCCGCTGCCGGTCCCGCGGCATCATCCGCCAGCGGCGTGGCCGCGGGGACCTCGACGAGGGTCCGCAGCGGGGCCGGCGTCACCGGCGCCGGCGCCGGCGCATGGTCCGGGAAGACGTCGGCGCGCGCGGCGACCGCCAGCGCGGCGAGCGTCCGGGGCTCCCGCAGCGCCGGCGAGCCGACGCGCGCCAGGACCTCGTCGAGCGGCAGCCACCGGCATTCCCCGCCCGCCGCGCCGTGCGCGCTCACCCGGCGCGACAGCCACACTTCGAGCGGCGCTCTGTCGCCGACCGTCGGGGCCAGCCCCAGAAAGCGCAATTGCCCGTCGCCACTCCCGAAGGTGGTGCGCAGCAGGTGGCGAACGCCTTCCTCTCCGCTGCCGCCGGCGGCGGGCAGGGACAGGGTTCCG
>DATGDT010000427.1:0-7233 GCA_035310725.1 Gemmatimonadales bacterium | reverse complement strand
GTCGTTCACGCCGTCCCCGACCATCGCCACGCGACGGCCCGCCCGCTCCAGTCGCTGCACCTCCGTTGCCTTTTCGGCCGGGAGCACCTCGGCGCGGACTTCGTCGATCCCGATGGCGCGCGCCACCGCCTCCGCCGTGGGACGACTGTCCCCGGTCAGTAGCAGCACCCGCACGCCAAGGCCATGCAGCGCCGCAACCGCCGCTCGTGCCGTCGGGCGGATCGCGTCGGCCACCGCGATGAGACCCATCATGCGGCCGTCCGCGGCGATGTACAACGCCGTCTTCGCTTCCGCCCGCAGGCGTTCGGCTTCGCCGTCCATTCCCGCCGGGACCGAGAACCGCTCGAGCAGGCCACGGTTTCCCACGAGCACGATGCGTCCATGGACCGACGCCTTCACGCCGTGGCCGGAGATCGCTTCGAAATCCGACGTGGGATCGACGGTGAGTCCCCGCTCCCGCGCCGTCGCGACGATCGCCGTGGCCAGCGGATGCTCCGACTGCGCGTCCGCCGCCGCGGCCAGGTGCAGCAGCTCCTGCTCCGATACGCCGGCCACGGGACGCAGATCGGTGACCGAAGGATGCCCTTCCGTGAGCGTGCCCGTCTTGTCGAACACGACTGTATCCACGCCCGCGGCCGCCTCGAGCACGGTCGCGTTCCGAAACAGGACGCCGCCGCCCGCCGCCCGCCCGACGCCCACGGTGATCGCCGTCGGGGTCGCGAGAGCGAGCGCATCGGGACAGGCGATCACCACCGCCGCCACCGCCGCCGAGAGGGCGAAGACGACGCCCTGATGCCCCAGCAGGAGCCAGGCGGCGAACGTCACGATCCCCGCCACGAGCGCCACGATCACGAGGTACTTGCCGGCCAGGTCTGCGAGTCGCTGCGCCGGAGCTTTCGAAGATTGCGCGTCGCGCACCAGGGCGACGATGCGGGCCAGCGCGGTGTCGGCGCCCACCCTGGTCGCGCGAAATCGAAACGCGCCTTGCTGGTTCCGTGTCCCCCCGGCCACCTCCGCGCCCGGCCCCTTCGCCACAGGCGCCGGCTCGCCGGTCAGCATCGATTCGTCCACGTAGCTCGAGCCGTCGGTCACGACGCCGTCCACCGGGACGGTGTCGCCGGGGCGTACCGCGAGCATGTCGCCGACCGCCACCACGTCGAGCGGGACCTCCTCCTCGTTCCCGTCGCGCACGCGGCGCGCCATCGGCGGCGTGAGCTGCAGCAGCGCCTCGACCGCACGGCCGGTGGCGACGCGGCTGCGCATCTCCATCCAGTGCCCGAGCAGGCTGAAGGTCGTGAGCATCGCGGCCGCATCGTAGAAATGCTCCCCCGGCAATCCGAAGGTGACCGCCGCCGAGTACAGGTAGCTCACGAGGATCCCGGTGGCGATCAGCGTCATCATCGTGAGCTCGCCCCGTCGCAGCGAGCGGGCGGCCGAGGAGATGAACGGCCAGCCGCCCCACCAGACGACGATCGAGGTCAGGATGAGCCCTGCGACGCCGGGCGACACCCCGAAGGGCGGTGCGAGCTCCCGGTGAACGAGTGACGTGCCGAGCGGCGAGTAGAGGACGATCGGGACGGTGAGGATCGCCGAACCGATGAAGCGCCGCAGCATATCCGCGACCATATGCGCGCCATGGCCGGCATGCGCGTCGGGCGCGTGGTGGTGCTCGGCCGGGGCTCCGACCGCGTGGGGATGGCCATGGGAATGAGCGCCCATGGGACTGAAGAAAACTCGGCCCCCCGGCCGTTGGCCAGGGGGCCGGATTCTTCATTCTCCTCGACTTACTGCATCACCATGATCTTCCCGACCGACGGTACCCCGTTGCCGTTCACCAGAAACAGCATGTACGGCCCCGGCGGCGCGATGTTGCGGCTCGACGGAAGGGTGACCGTGATGCCGCCGCTCGTCTGCGAGAAGGTCAGCGAAACCAGTCGCTGGCCCTCGTCGAAGGCATGCGTCACCGAGCCGAACCGGATGAACGTCACCTTCGTGATGCTGGCGCCGTCTGGCGTCTGCACCGTCACGGTCTGGCCGTACCCCGCCGACCCGGTCACCCCGGTGACGCTCGGCCGAGCGCCCTTGAAGAGATATGGGGGCGAGAAGATTTCGTAGTTCAGATTGTCGATCGTCCCGCCGCCGGCGCCGCCACCACTGTGGATCACCCGTCCATCCGGCAGCAGCACCGTGGTCGAGTGATAGCCGCGGAGCAGCGGTGCGCTGTTCGCCAGCAACGTCCACGTGCCCGTCGCGGGATTCCAGAGCTCCGTCGCGTTGACCTTGAGGGCGGGATTTGAGCGATCGCCGTTCACGCCGCCGGTGACGAGCACGTCGCCGGTCGGCAGGACGGTCGCGTTGAGGTTCCAGCGGGCATACGTCAGCGAGCCGGTATACGTCCACTGTGGACTGGGCTGATTCAGGTCGATGATCTCGGCGGTGTTCGTCGGCGTCGAGTTGCCGCCCACGAACATGATCTTCCCCGCCTCGTACATCACCGCGGACCCGTAGGTGCGCGAGCCGTAGTTCATCGTCGGCCCCGGCGTCCAGCTGCCGGCGCCGGTCAAATCGAGCCAACGGGAGCCAGCCGAGGGCCCAGCGGTGAAGATGCGCCCGTCCGGCGCCACAAAGTTCCGGGGGTAATTGGGCAGCGTGAGGCTCGCCCCGGTGAGCTGGCGCCAGCTCGTCCCGTTGAAGACCTCGGGGATCGGCACCGGATTCCCGTTCTCGTCCGCACCCGCCATCGTCAGCACTTCGCCGTCCGGCAGCGTGGTGACGGTCGGGTACCACCGCGCATACGCCATGTTCGGTCCGGGGGTCCACGAAGCCGTGGCGGGGTCGAAGATGTCGGAGTTGGGGTGGCCGAGGCCGTTACCGGTCCCTCCGCCGGACACGAGCAGGCGCCCGTCCGGGAGCCAGCTGTGGCCGCTGCAGAACATGATTTCCGAAATGGGCACCGCCGTGAAGAGGCCGGTCGCGGGATCGAACACCTGGGGAATCCCGCTGCTGCCCCCGAAGCTCAGCACGCGGCCGTCCAGCAACAGGTGCTGGTGGACTTGCACGATCGGGGCTGGGAGCACCGCCGACCACTGTCCCACCAGCGCCGCCGTCCCGCCCGTCGACACCGTGATGCTCGAGCTCCCGCTCTGACCCTCGCTCGTGGCCGTGACCGTCGCCGGCCCCGCAGCCACTCCCGTCACGAGGCCGGTGGTCGACACCGTGGCCACTCCGGTCGCGTTGCTCGCCCACGTGATCGTGCGCCCGGTGAGCGGTTGGCCGCTCGCGTCTTTGGGCGTGGCCGTGAGCTGCACGGTGCCCCCGACCACGATGCTGGCCGAGCTCGGGGCGACCTCGACCGACGCCACCGGCTCCGCGGTGGCGGTGACCGTCACGCTCGACGTCCCCGACTGCCCTTCACTGGTTGCCGTGATCGTCACGGGCCCACCGGCGGTCTTGCCGGTGACGAGACCGGTGGTCGAGACATCGGCGACACCGGGTGCATCCGACGCCCACGTGACCACGCGGCCGTACAGCGGCTCGCCTCCGGCGTCCTTGGGGGAGGCGCTGAGTTGCACGGTGCCCCCAACCGCAATGATCGCCGACGGGGGACTGACCTCGACCGACGCGACCGGCACCACGGGTCCCGTATTGCCCGACTTGATCTCGACCGCCAGTAACCCCGCCTTGGTAGACGTGGCCCAGCTCGCCCCGACCGTGCTCTGGTTGGTCGCCCATTCCGCCTGCAGCGCCGAGGTCTCCCCGGACGACACCTCGGCGATCTCCGTGAACCCGGAGGCGGGCGTCACGATGGGACCGTTCTTGGCTACGCCGGCAACGCCGTACGCGACGTCGTTGGCGGAGGGGAACGGGGCGAGCGAGACTGCCAGACTGGTCGCCCCGTCGCTGCGCGCCGTGCCGGTCTGCACGATGGCGCCGGACCCGTTGGTGCCGCCGGTTTCGACGCCGTCCCACTGCGACACGATCCACTGCACGTTGGAGACGCTGCTCGCGAACTGGATCGTGATGGCGCCGGTGCCCGGGGTGGCGCTCAACGCCCGGAAGATCATGACGCGCTTGGTGGGCGAGCTCTGGGTATCGAAGTCGGCGCTCGCCACCAGGTCCCACGCAGGCATGCCGCCGCCCGTGACGGTGGGAGTGACCGCACCGGAGGAGCGGCGCATCAACACGGCCACCGTGATGAGCGCGTTGGGTGCGGGTGCGATCGAAGCCGTCGTATAGATCTTCTGATTCGCTGCGTTGTTGCCGGAGGTGAGCAGCGTCTGGGTGATCGTCGCGGCGGCCTGCGCCACGACTTCCACGGTCGCGGTCTGCGTGATCCCCGTTCCGTTGATCGTGGCCGAGACGATGATCGTTTCCTCCATCATCCCGCTCACCGTGCCGGTGGTCACGCCGCTCGCGCTGGTCGTGTCCGTGGGTTGCGTGAGCGTCCTCATCCCCGTCGCCGCCAGGACGACCGTGGCCCCGCTGATGGGGTTCCCGTTGGCGTCTTTCGCCGTCACCGTGATCGTGGACGGTGCGCCGGTAACGACCGAGGCCGGCGCCGCCGTGACGGTCGACTGGCTCGCGTCCACTGGTCCGGGCGTCACCGTCACCGTCGCGGTCTGGGTGATCGACGTCCCGTTGATCTTGGCCGAGACCGTCTTGGCCCCCGCCACCGTCGAGGCGAGGGACCCCGTCGCCACACCGTTGGCGTCGGTCGTGGCAGCCGGCTGCGTCAGGGTGTTGCCGGTGCCGGTGGCCGCGAGCACGACCGTCGCGCCGCTGATCGCGTTCCCATTGGCGTCCTTCGCCGTGACGGTGATCGTGGACGTTCCGCCGCCGGCCGTGATGGAGCCCGGGGACGCCGACACCGTCGAGAGGGCGGCAGACACCCCGCCGCCACCTCCGCCGCTGGAACCAGCAGCCTTGATTTCCACGCCCAGCGCGCCCGCGCTCTTGCTCGCCCAGCTCGCGTCGATCGTATTGTCGCTGGCAGCCCACTCCGCGAACAGATCGCCCGTGGTGCCTTCCCCCGACGGTTGCTCGTCGATCCGCGTGAAGCCCGTGCCCGCCGTGGCGGCCGCCGTCGCGCTGGCGATGCCGAACACGCCATAGCCCACGTCGGCGGCGTCCGCGAAGGCCGCCAGCGTCACCGTCAGGCCGTTGACGGCGGCGCCGCTGGTCGCGCCCGTCTGCACGATCGCCCCGGCGCCGTTGGCACCGCCGGTCTCGACGCCGTCCCACTGCGATACGATCCACTGGCAGTTGGAAACCGTGACGCTCGACGTAATTGTGATCGGACCGCTGCCCGGCGCGGCACTCATGGCGCGGAAGATCGTGACGCGATCGAGCGGCGTGGCCCCGTTGAACGTGGTGGTGGCCACGAGGTCCCAGGCGGCCATCCCGCCGCCCGTGAGCGTGGGCGCCGGCGCGGCGCTCGAGGACTGGTGGGTCAGCACGGCGACCGTGACGAGCGCGTTGGGCGCTGGAGCGATCGAGGCCGTCGTGTAGACCTTCAGGTTGTTCGGGTCGTGACCCGAGGCGAGCAGCGTCTGGGCGATCGTGGCGGAGGTCAGGGCAGCCGAAGGCTGGACGTCCGGAGCTCCCGGCTCCAAGGAAGGCGACGTCCGACGCTCGACGCATGAGGCGAGCGTGGCAATCAGAGCGAACGCCAGGATGCTGCGGCCACGGTTCATTGGGTGTCCCTCCGGGACGTGGGTGGTCCCTGCCCGATGCGGGTCGAGCAGGGACCAGGATCTACAGCGGATCGTCACCGTCGCTGACGCGTCCGGCAATCAACTACGTCGCCGTCAATCTTCCGTCAATTGCGCGAGCTGAGGCACGGGCGCAACACAGCACGGTAATAGCGGGCAGATCGCACGAATCGTGCGCAGGGGGTTGGGGGGTTGGGGCATCGAGAGGCGGGAGCCGGTTCAGGAAGGTGTGGCGAAGCCGCGGCAACGACGAGTGGAGTGGAGCGGATGGGATTCGAACCCACGACCCCCTGGTTGCAAACCAGGTGCTCTCCCAGCTGAGCTACCGCCCCCGGGGCTACAAACTAGCAGGGAATGAGGGGACAGGGGGGAGACGGCGGGTAGACGCCGAGCCGCCGGGTGGTTGTGAGGAGCCAGGAACCAGGTGGTTGCCTGTCCTGGCCCCTCGCTCCTCGCGACCACTGGGCGGCTCGGCGTCTACCTCAGCGTCTCGTTCCTCAGCGTCTCGTTCCTCAGCGTCAATTACCGCTACCGCGGCGGTATCGTCTGCACCACCCTCCCCGCCCGGTCCACCACCAGGATCGGCATGCGGAGGATGTCGTTCCCCAGGCTCAACTTCGTCCCCGGCGCGGCGGGCGCCGCGGCCGCCGCAGCCACGGGCACCGTGTAAACGTCGGACGCCGCGTAGTTCACCAGGTAGCCCAGGTCTCCCATCGACGCCGTGGACACCACGGACAGCGGGTTCGTCCCGGTGTCGATGAAACCGGTCATCAGCTCGTTGTTGAATACGGACTCCCGCCAATGCGCGTTCACGGATCCCTGTCCGCAGGTGTTGGGTGGGAACCCCACACAGTCCTCGACCGGGACTTTGGCGCTCAGGCTGTAGCTCAACCCGCCCGAGCGATCGAACGCCGCGAGCGCCTGGCTCCCCACGAAGTGAGGGTCCGCATTTGGATTGCCGTTGGTCACGGGGTTGACCAGCAAGTTCCCCCAGATCGTCCCGTAGCCCAGCACGTGCCCCATCTCGTGCTCGATCACGAGCGCAAAACGGCCCGTAGCCTCCAGTCCCGCCACGTCCGCCGTGTCGAACTCCATCACCCCCACCACAGGCAACTGACTCCCGGAGCGTACGAGGCACGGTCCGGCCTGTCCCAGGATCTTGCCGGGCCCGTCGATCGAATCGAGAATCGCGAAGATGACGATGTCATCTACAGTCCCACTCACCGTGGCACCGCACGAATTGTTCGGACTGTTGAACGTCACGTCCGGCACGTCCCCGAAGATCAGCGATTCCCACTTGGTCGCTGCCGCAGCGAACACCGCCTGGCGCGCCGGGGTCGTCGCCACCGGAAACCGCACGTCGATGTGATAGGCGGCCGCCGCGCCGGTCGCCGTGAACGTCACCGGGTTGCCGAGCACCATGCCGGCGTTCTGGACGGTGGCCGTGAGCGCGTTGGCGCCGAGGGTGAGGGTCCAGCTTCCGACCCGGGCGACGCCGTTCGCATCGGTCACCGTGGATCCG
>DATGDT010000426.1:0-2885 GCA_035310725.1 Gemmatimonadales bacterium | reverse complement strand
GATCGACAAGGCGGGCGTCGGTTACACCCTCATCGCTTCGATGACGGGAATGCTCCCCGCCACCAGCACGGCGTTCACCGTCGTCGCCGGCACGGCCACGCACCTCGCGTTCACCACGCAGCCGCTGTCCACCGGCAGGGCCACGACCATGGCGCCGGTGGGCGTCTCCGGGTTCGACGCGGCCGGAAACCTGGCGACCGGCTTCACGGGCAACATCACCGTGGCGATCGGCACCAACCCGAACTTCGGCACGCTCAGCGGGACCCTGGTCGTGAAGGCGGTCGCCGGCGTCTCCACCTTCTCGACTCTCAAGATCGACTCGGCGGGACTCGGCTACACACTGACCGCCGCGGCGACCGGCTTGACTGGTGCGACCAGCGCCAGCTTCGACATCACCGCGGGCGAGAAGCTGGCATTTACGGTGCAGCCGCCATCCACCACGGCGGCTGGAGCAGTCATCACGCCCGCGATCCAGGTGTCCGCCACGGATTCGCTCGGTGGCGTGCTGACGGCGTTCACCGGAAACGTCACGGTGGCGTTGACCGGCGGCCCGGCGGGAGCGGCGCTCACGGGGACCAAGACCGTAGCCGCTGTGGCGGGCGTCGCGACGTTCTCGAACCTCGTCGTCGACTCGGTCGGCACGGGCTATAAGCTCAATGCGACCGCGTCCGGTCTCGCGTCCGCGAGCAGCAATGCGTTCAACACCGTGGGCGGAGCGGCCGTGAAGCTCGGCTTCATCGTCCAGCCGTCCGCGACCCCGGCGGGCGCGATCATTCAGCCCGCGGTGCAGGTCGCCGTCCAGGATGCGGGCGGGGCCACGGTCAAGGGCGTCAGCGGCAGTATCACCGTCGCGATCGGGGCCAATCCATCCGGTGGGGTGTTGTCGGGGACCCTGACGGTCCCGATCAATGCCGGCGTGGCGTCGTTCCCCAACCTCAGCATCGACAAGGCGGGGAACAACTACACGCTGACTGCAGCGTCGACCGGGTTGACGGGTGCCACGAGCGTGCCGTTCAACGTCACCACGCCGGCGACCATCCACCTGGTGTTCAGCGGTCAGCCGGACACGACCACGGCGGGGCAGATCATCGCCGGAGTGCAGGTCACGGCACTGGACGGCGCCAACGCGGTCGTCACGAGCTTCACCGGACCCGTCACGGTCGTCATCGCCGCGGGCACCGGGGCGAGCGGGGCGACGCTGCTGGGCACGACGGTCGTGAACGCCGTGAACGGGGTGGCCAATTTCTCCGATCTCAGCATCCAGAAGGCGGGATCGGGCTACAAGCTCTCGGCCTCCTCGCCGGGCGTGGCGGGGGTCAACAGCGCCTCGTTCGCGATCACTGCCGCTGCCGCGACGACCACGCACTTCGCCTCGCAGCCCGCGACGACGACGGCCGGGACGCCGATCGCCGCCTTCGACGTGGACGTGCGCGATCAGTACAACAACGTCGTGAAGACGTTCGCCGGGACGGTCACCATCTCGATCACCGCGGGCACGGGGGCTCCCGGGGCAGTGCTGTCCGGCACGAAGACGCTGACGCTCGTCGGGGGTGTGGCCACGTTCTCCGATCTGAGCATCAACCTGGCGGGCTCGGGGAACACGGCGTACCGGTTGACCGCGACCACCGCCGGCCTGTTGGCGGATGTGAGCAATGCATTCAGCATCAACTGACAACCCGCCGCGGTCGGCACCCGATCGCTAGCTGAACGCCACGGCACAGGCCGTCGTCCGGAGCGGACGGCGGCCTGTTTCGTCGCCGCTTGACGCGAAGGGATGGGCCGCCAAGCTTTAGGTCGCACACGCGCGAGGCGCCGATGCCGCAGCAGCAATGGGCCAGACTGCAGACCGACGTCAACGTCAAGTTGCGCCGCGGGGCGTGGTACCGGGTCCTCAAGCTGGGGGCCGTGGAAGCGGTGCTGGACGTGAACCGCCAGCCGGTCAGCGTCACCCGGGCGCTGCTGCAGATCGTCCCGACTCCTCCCAGCCGCTGGAGCGTGGTGCCGGCTCCGCGCAACGCGCGCCGGTTTCCCACGAGCTGGGGAGAGCGCTATGGCGTTTGTCCCGCCTGCCGGGGGCGCTCACCGCTGGAAGGCCGGCCCACCACCATGCGGTGCACCCGGTGCAACGGGCTGTACGAAGTGGCCTGGAACGAGCCGTACCTCCTGAGCGCGTAGCGCTCCGCCGCTCTTCCCGAATTCTCCGAGCGATGACCCTGTCGCAGCCCACTCCTGAGCCGCGCCGCCCATCCCTGGTGGGAGGGCGCGCGACCCGTCCCTCGATCGGGTTCCCGGTCAAGGTCAGCCGCTGGCGGACCTTCTGGCAGGCTCCCGTGCCGGTGCTCATCACCGCCGGAGCCGGCGGCGAGGTGCTGGTCGCGCGCACGCGACTCGTGCTCACCCTGCTGGTCCTGCTGCTCCCGCTGGCCGATCTGCTGCGGCGGCCGGGGGAGCGGGGGGCCTACGTCGGCCTCGGCGCGGCCTTGCTCGGCGTCGCGCTGGCGGCCATCGCGTTGCACCTCGCCCGGAAGCGCGTGTACACGCCGCCGGTCGGCTTCGCCACCAGCCTGCTCGACGTGACCCTGGTGAGCGCGGTACTCGTCATGTTCCTGGCGCTCGGGCAGCCGCTCTCGGTCGTCAGCAGCCGCGTCGCGTTCCTCGTGTACTTCCTCGCGATTGCGGCCGCGGCGCTGCGGTTCGATCCGCGCATCTGCGCGGTGACGGGGGCGGTCGCCATGGTCGAGTACGCCGCGGTGGCGTTCCTGGGCCGGTGGCTCGCCGGCGGCGCAGCCGAGCCCGTGATCTGGGTCGATCAACTGTCGCGGCTCGCCCTACTCGGCATCGCCGGCTTGCTGAGCACGACCCTGGTGCTGCGGACGCGGGAGCTG
>DATGDT010000425.1:0-1563 GCA_035310725.1 Gemmatimonadales bacterium | reverse complement strand
TCGCCGTCCGGAGTGGAAAGACCCAGCTCCTCGAGCACATCCGCGGGCGCGAGTGCGGGCTTCGCTCCCTGCTGAATGAGCTTGTTGCAACCGACCGACGTCGGGCTCGTGATGGGACCAGGGACTGCGAGGACACTGCGTCCCTGATCGAGCGCGCAATCGGCCGTGATCAACGCTCCAGATCCCGCCGCCGCTTCGACGACCACGGTGACGCCCGCCAATCCGGAAATGATGCGGTTGCGCCGCGGGAACGTGCTGACGCGCGGCCGCTCGCCCGGCGGCAGCTCGGTCACCAGGCACCCCTGCCCCACCACCTGCTCGTACAGGACGCGGTTGGCCGCGGGATAAATCACGCCGAAGCCGTTCCCCAGCACGCCCACCGTCGCGCCGCCCACATCGAGCGCCGCCTGATGGGCGATTGCATCGAGGCCCCGCGCCATGCCGCTCACCACGACCGCGCCGGCGCGTGCCACGCCGGATGCGAGCAGTCGCGTCGCCTCGGCGCCGTAGGAAGAGTGATTGCGACTGCCGACCAGGGCCGCGGCAGGACGCGCGAGCAACGTGACGTCACCCCACGCGTACAGCACGGCCGGCGGCTCGCCGATCTCGGCCAGCAGCGGAGGATACGCTGGGTCACCCGGCAGGATGGCCGTCGCGCCGATGCGCTGCAGCGTCTCGAGGATCTCCTCCCCGGTCCGCCGCCGAGCCCCGCGCACCGCCGCGGCCGCCGCCGGCCCGAATCCGGGAAGCGCCGCCAGGGCGCCGCCCGGCGCCACGATCGCACCGCCGGCGCTGCCGAACGCCGCCAGCAGCGTCCGGAGCCGCGCGGCGCCGATCCCCGGCACCTGGGTCAGCGCCAGGTACGCCGCTAACTCGTCGTCGCGGTCGCCGGGGTGCGCAGGCGCTTCCACAGCGTCTCGAGCAGTTGGGGAAGACCGGCGCCGGTGACGGCCGACACGACCACCACCGGCGCGTCGTCCACCGTCCGCAGCGCGGGGGGCGGGGCGTCGGGCGACAGCAGATCCGCCTTCGTGATCACGGCCACGTGTGGCTTCGCGGCGAGGTCGGCGCCGTACAGAGCCGCTTCGCGGCGCAGCAGGTCGTAGGTGGCCTGCAGGTCGGGACTGTCGGCGGGGATGAGCACCGCGACGAGACGCGTGCGTTCCACGTGCTGCAGGAATCTGGTGCCGAGGCCCTTCCCGGCGTGCGCCCCTTCGATGATCCCGGGAATGTCCGCCATGACGAAGCTGCGCTGATCGGACAGGCCGACCACGCCCAGATACGGCTCGAGCGTCGTGAACGGATAGTCGGCGATCTTGGGCCGCGCCGCCGACACGACCGACAGCAGGGTGCTCTTGCCGGCGTTCGGCTCGCCCAGCAGGCCGACGTCGGCGATGAGTTTCAGGACCAACTCGAGCCGTTTCTCTTCGCCGAACTCCCCCGGCTCCCATTCACGCGGCGACTGGTGGGTCGGCGTGGCGAAGCGCGCGTTGCCGCGCCCGCCGCGGCCGCCCTTTGCCACGAGCAGCGTGTCGCCCGGGTGCAGCAGCTCACCGAGCAGGA
>DATGDT010000424.1:0-3380 GCA_035310725.1 Gemmatimonadales bacterium | reverse complement strand
TGACCAAAGAGCCCCGCAACGGATGTCCGTTGCGGGGCGTCTTCTTCAGCTACCCCGGCACAGTGAAGATCGCTGCGGCTGTCCGGGGTACCGCGCGGCGCTCCTGCGCCGAAAGGCGGGAGGCGCCCAGGCGCGGGGGGGGAACCGTTACGCGTGAATGCGGCGGCCGCTCAGCGCGTGGTACACCACCAGCACGACGACCGCGCCGACGGCGGACACCAGGATGCTGTAGAGGTTGATGCCGGTGGCGCCCGAGTGGCCGAACTGATTGAAGAGCCAACCGCCCACGACGGCGCCGATGACGCCGAGGAACAGGTCTCCCACGAGACCTTCGCCACGCTTGTTGACCATCTTGCTACCGATGAAACCGCCGATGATTCCGACGACGATCCAGGCTAGGATAGGCATACGAGACTCCTTGGGTTCACCTGCTTATTTCACGACCAGAAGTACGACGATGACGACGACGAGGATGAGCGCCAGCGTCGACAGCACGATGGTGTGGCTGCCGCCGCTGCTCATGAGCGCCGCGCTCCGCGATGCGCTGCTGTCGGTGACGCTGGGCTCGAAGCGCTGATATTCGGGCTGAATCCGCGGTCCAGGCTGGGCGGTGTTCGGGGAGCTCACGGGCGCCGTCCGTACCTCTGCCGCTGGCGCCGGACCGGCTGCCTGCTGGGCCGCCAGCGGCGACAGCGCCGTGGCGCACAACGCGGCGACCAGAACCATGACTGTTCGATTCATGCAGACTCCTCGAGAGGGTGGCACCCGCATGCACTGAAGGTGCACGCGGGTGCGCCAGCCGAATATCCCTCGGGAGGATGAAAAGGCGGCTAGTTCCTTCGGTGCAGGCCCTGCCTATTTCGCCGGCTGGATCTTGAACAGCTTCACGATCACGACGTAGACGACCACGGCGATGATCACGAAGTCGATCGTCGCGCCGATGATGTCGCCGATCTTGAGCGGGTCGTGGCCCTCGCCCAACGAGATGCTGAACTCCCGCCAGGCGCCCCCCGGCAGGATGAGGGAGATGATCGGCATCAGGAGATCGCTCACCAGCGCGCTGACGAGCTTCGCCACGGCGCCCCCGATGACGACCCCGATCGCCAGGGAAAACGCGTTCGTTTCGAGCATGAACTTCTTGAATTGATCGAGCACGATCGATCCTCCACGCGAAGAGGGACGGCGAGCTACAACCGGCTGCGCAGAAACTCGGGCGTCAGCCCCTGCAGCCAGGTGGCGAGCAGCGTGAACCGGTCGGTGACGAGCAGCAGCCCGAGCAGGATGAGCAGCGCCCCCGAGACCCGCTCCACCCACACCAGGTAGGGGCGGAACTTCTGGAACCAGACGAGAAAACGGTCCAACGCGAAGGCCGTCAGCACGAAGGGCACCGCGAGGCCGAGCGTGTACACGCCGAGCAGGGCCGTTCCCTGCGCCAGGCTCGACCGCGTGGCAGCGAGGGTCAGGATCGCCCCGAGGATCGGTCCGATGCACGGGGTCCACGCCGCGCCGAACGCGATGCCCGCCACCGAGGAGCCGAGGTAGCCCAGCGGCTTGCGCGCGAGGTGGACGCGCCGCTCGCGCGTCAGGAACGACGGCCGCAGGATCCCGAGCAGGTACAGCCCGAACAGGATGACGAGCACGCCGCCGACCCGCGCGATCCAGTATTGCGACACGGTGAACAGCGCCCCGAGGGCCGACGCGGACGCGCCCAGGCCCACGAAGATCACCGCGAACCCGGCGACGAACCAGAGCGCGTGCAGCAGCGCGGTCCCGCGCCGCGTCTGCACTTCCTCGGCCGTCATGCCGGTGAGGAACCCGACGTAGCTCGGGATCAGCGGCAGCACGCACGGCGAGAGGAAGCTCAGCAGCCCCGCCGCGAAGGCCACCAGCAGGGGAACGCCGTTACCGCCGTCGGGCTGCATCGCGGGCACGCTGGTGGTACCCCACCAGCTTGTAGGCCAGTTTCGCGGCGAGGAAATCGGGGGCCACGATCCCGGGGAGCGGGGCGAGCTCGACCAGATCCGCGCCGACCACATTGCGCTCCGCGAACACGCGCTCGAGCAGGCGCAGCGTGGGATACCAGCTCCCGCCGCCCGGCTCCGGCGTCCCGGTGGCCGGCACGAGCCCCGGGTCGAAGTAGTCGATGTCGATCGTGATGTAGACGTCGGGCCCCAACGCCTCCAGCGCCCGCTCGACCCAGCGCTCCTCGGGATCGAGCTCGTGGGCGAAGATCGTGGGGATCTCCTTCTCCCGGATCAGGCGTCGCTCCTCGGCCGTGATCGCCCGGATCCCCACCGGCACGAGCGTCACCGCCTGGTGCACGCGGTACATCACGCAGGCGTGCGAGAAGGGCGTGCCTTCGTATTCGGCGCGCAGGTCCCCGTGCGCGTCGAGCTGCAGCACGCTGAGCCGGCGGTTGCCGAGCCGCGCCGCGTGCGCCTCGATCGGCGGGGCCGAAATCGAGTGTTCCCCCCCCAGCATGAGGACGAAGCGGCCGTCGGCCAGCAGCGCGTCGAACGCGGTCCGCAGCTCGGCCAGCGCCGCCTCCGGGCCGGCGCCGGTCAGGAGCAGCTCGGGCAGCGTGTGCACCCCGATCCGGTAAGGCTCGGTGTCCAGCTCGTGGTCGTAGAGCTCGATCGCCCGCGACGCCTCGAGGATGCGTCGCGGTCCAAAGCGCGTGCCCCCCATGTACGACACGGTCGCTTCGTAGGGCACGGGGAGCATGACGACGCCGGCGTGCTCCAGCGAGGGCGCGTCGCCCTCGGGGAGGCCGAGGAAGTTGAGCGGCGCGCCCCAGGACAGCTCGGCGAGACGTTTATCCACAGAAGGCGACGGCTGCGACGACAGTCGTCCAGCGTCCGTCGTCACCGCATTCCGCTGTCGAGGTGACGTTCAGGGTGCGCACGATGTCGCCTGAGAGCATCCACTGCTCGCGGCGCTGGTCCCAGGCCTGGTCCGGGTCGAAGGGGACGCCCAACACGGTCGCCAGCATCGAGGCGGCCAGGTCCTCGGCGTAGTCGCCCGAGACGAGCTCGTTCTGGCCATAGCTGTGGTGCTCGGAGATGTAGCCGTGATGCGACGGATCGGACGGAACGGCCAGGCCGATGGACGCCGCCACGAGCCGGCTCGGTTCGTTGGTGGCGGATTCGGCGAGCACGGTGAACAACACCTGCCCCGGCCGCAGATTGGACAGTCCTTCCTCCCGGTCCACCAGCTTGCACTGCGGCGGGAAGATCGAACTGACGCGGACCAGGTTGAAGCTCGCCAGGTGGGCGTCGCGCAGCGCCATCTCGAAGCTCGTGAGCTTCTCCTTGTGCCGGCCCACCCCCTTGGTCAGGAACGCCCTGGTCGGCATGAACTGCGCTGGGTCGATCACGTCA
>DATGDT010000423.1:0-2153 GCA_035310725.1 Gemmatimonadales bacterium | reverse complement strand
GGCGACGGGAACGATCAAGGAATTCCCGTTGCCCGCGGACGTGGGAGATCCGCACACCCCGGTCTACCATGACGGGAAGGTCTGGTTCACGGCGCAGGGAGCCAATCGCTACGGCTGGCTCGATCCCGCCAACGGCACCGTCAAGACGTTCCCGGTGTCCACGGCGCGCTCCCGGCCCTACGGGCTGGTCGCGGGGCCGGACGGCTTCCTGTGGATGGCGCTGCTCGGGACCAATAAGGTCGCCCGCATCAACCCGGCCGACGGCGCGCTGAAGGAGTACACCTTGCCCGATTTGGGCGCGCGACCGCGCCGGTTACAGGTGGATGCGAAGGGCATCGTCTGGTACAGCGACTTCGCCCGCGGCTACCTCGGCCGGCTGGATCCCGCGACGGGGCAGGTGCGGGAGTTCGCAAGTCCCGGAGGAGGCGGCAGCGGGCCCTACGGTATCGCGCTGGGCACGGACGGCAGGATCTGGTATGACGAGTCGGGGAAGAACACCATCGTCGTGTTCGATCCCGCGACCGAGCGCATGCAGACGGTAGCGATCCCGACCGCCGGGGCGATCGTGCGCAATGTAACGGTCGACTCGACGCGCAATCGCGTGTGGCTGGCGCTCAGTGGGACGCAGCGTCTGGGCCGGATCGATCTGCACGCCGCGCGTTAGCCATCGCATCATGGCTCCCCGGCGAGCCAACGGGTCCGCAGCGACCCCTGGCCCGCCGTGGCGCCGGGTAGCTCCTCGAGCCGCACCGTCGGCCGATCGTAGCCTGAGACCACCACCGTCGTACCGAACACGCCGCCCGCGCGTGCCACCTCGACCCGCACCGTGTCGCCGATGCGCAGGCTCCCGAATATGCGGCGGAAATCTGCCATGGCGGCGAGCGGCGCTCCGTTTACCGCGACGATCCGATCGCCGGTGTGCAGGCCCGCACGGTTCCACACGCTGGTGAGGTTCCAGACCCGCAGGCGCAACGCGTGATCACCTTCCGACGCCCAGGCGAAGACGCGCAGGTCGGCGACCGGCCGCCCGTCGGGACCCGTCGCGGGCCCCCAGGCGACGCTGGACCGCAGGCCGATCAGGGCGAGATACCGGTCGAAATCGATCGGGTTGGCACCCCGCACGTAGCGATCGAAGAACGCCCGGACCGCACATCCACAGACGTCCGCCACGGTGCGCTCGAGGTCGGCACCCGTGTAGCCGCGCTCTCCGGAGAACCGCTCCAGCGTCGCGCGGACGACGTCGTCGAGGGAGCGCCGCCCACCGGTGGCGTCGCGCACCACGAAATCGAGCATCGTGCCTAGCAGCTCGCCCTGGAGGTGCGTACTCGCGCTGTAGTCTCCGAGCGCGCCGGGGTCCGCTCCGTAGGCGACCACGCTCACGCTTTCAGCGGAGAAGCGCGCATTGCCGGGGTTCGCGAGGTAACGCGCGATCGCCCCCTCGAGGTGCGTGGCCCGGGTCGAGTCGAAGACGGGGACCTGGGCTCGCCGCCGCAGCAGGTCGGCGTAGAGGATCGTGATTCCCTCCGCCCACCACAGGCCGCGGGAGCGTGCCGGCATGCGGTAGTCCACCCCGCCGTATCCAGCCGGGTGGATGCGCATCAGGTTCCAAGTATGGAAGTACTCGTGTGTCGCCTCGGCGAGGAACTCTGTGAGCCCCTGCGCCAGCTGCGCGCTGGGCGCGCCGATCGAGACCGAATTGGCGTGCTCGAGTCCTCCCACCGCGCCGTCCTGGATCTGGAAGGTGAAGTCCCGATACGGCGCCCGGCCGAACAGCGCCACCGCCTGCCGCGCGAACCGCTCGAGACCACCGACCAGTGCGGCGGTATCGAACGGCTGCGCATCGGGCAGCGGCCAGTAGACCACCCGGTGCGGGACCCCGTCCACCGCGAAGCGCCAGCTGCGGAGCCTCCCCACGAGGATCGGGCAGTCCGCCAGCACGTCCACACTTGGCGCGAAGAACGTCCGGGGGTCCGCCGTGGGCTCGAGGCCCGTCGCCACCTCCCATCCTCCGGGCAGATCGAGCGTGACATGCGCGGGAGCGAGCTCGGCGCCGACCACATACAGAAAGGAGTGCGGTCCCCCGACCAGTCCCCCTGTGGGCGCGAGAAACGGCACCCACGCCGAGCGAAACCTGCCCTCGGCTGGCGGGAGGT
>DATGDT010000422.1:0-10163 GCA_035310725.1 Gemmatimonadales bacterium | reverse complement strand
CCCTTCCCCCTTCTGGAGGCACCATGTACGCGCAGGTCGTGACGTTCGAGGAGAGTGCGGACCAAGTGCAGGCCGGCATCGACCATGTGCTCGACGATGTGATCCCGGCGCTCGAGGCCGCACCCGGACTCACCGGTCTGTGGCTCGTGGACCGCGAACATGGCAAGCGCCTCTCCATCCTGGTCTGGGAGTCGGAGGCCCACGCCTCGGCCGCGATGGCGAAGGTGCAGGAGCGAGTGGCGCGAAGCACGCACCAGCGGCCCACGCCCACCGAGGTGGAGCGGTTCGAGATATACGCGCGGGTTAATGCCTGACCTAGCAAGAGCAGCCCACGGACGAAACGAAAAAGACCCGCCGAGGCGGGCCAAGTCATTATGACCGGGGCGGGGATCGAACCCGCGGCCTGCGGATTAAAAGTCCGCTGCTCTACCAACTGAGCTACCCGGTCGCAGCCAGCCGGAGAAGAACTTAGCCGCCCCGGTGATCCGGAGGGAGTGCCGAAGCGGACTTCACTACCTCTCCGGCATCCGCTGACTCGAGAGCGGGACGACGACGTTTCCGTAATGCTCCCGGGTATGCCAACATTCCAATTCAACATGGCGTGGCAGTCAAGGCAGCCCCCACGGTTGCCGCGCGGCCGGTACAGGCCTTATGACGGACCTCAGCGCGGGTTCACAACCCGGTGGCTAAATGTGCGCCATGGCCTCCCTCTGGCGACTGGGCGGGTTGACATGGCGGCGGTTGCCGACGCGGGTGTGGCGGCGGTTCTGGGCGGACCGCATCCCTGATCAGTCGGCCAAGTTGTCGTTCTACCTCCTCCTCTCGCTCTTCCCGCTTCTCATCTTCCTCATCGCGCTCTTCGGCCTGGTGCTCCAGGAGGGACCGGCGTTACTCGAAGCGCTGCAGCGCTACCTGCGCGCCATCGCGCCTGCCTCCGCCTCGGGGTTGATCGAACGGATACTGGTGGAGACCGTCACAGGCTCGGGCGGCCTCACGCTCTCCCTCGCGTTATTGACCGCGATCTGGACGGCGTCTCAAGGGATGGTCGCGCTGCTCGAGGGATTGCACATCGCGTTTCACGTTCGGAAGGCCCGACCATGGCGGAAGACCTTTCCGATCGCCATGGTGCTCACCGTGATCACGCTGACGCTGACCACCGTCGCCCTCCTGCTCATGATGTTCGGCGATCGCGTGAGCGTGGCGCTGGCGCACGGGTCGGATCTGGGACGGGTGGCGGCACGCGCCTGGCTGCTGCTCAAGTGGCCGGTGCTGGTGGGGTTCCCGCTGCTCGCGTTCGACCTGCTGTACCTCTACGGGTCCCGCCTGGCCCGGCGGCGCTGGCACTGGCTCACGCCTGGGGCCGTCATCGCAGTCGCGTTGTGGCTCGCTGCCTCGTTTGGTTTCAAGCTCTACCTCGATGTCCTGGACACCTTCGCCCTGACCTACGGCTCCATCGGTGCGGTGATCATCCTTCTCTCCTGGCTCTACCTCTCGGGAACCGCCATCCTGGTCGGCGCCGAGGTGAATGCGGCGATCGAAGATGCCGGAGCTTCCGTTGCTGCACGCAGGGTGATCAGCCGAGCGTCCTCCCATACCAGAGGTGCTCGGCGGAAGGCGCGGACGCTCCGCCCGCGTGGTGCCCGGAACCCTCGCAGGCGCGGGAGCGTGGCGCATCTACATGGGACTGCCATACACTAGAAGCCAGGGCCCGGACACAGGGCCGATTTTGGCAGCGGCTGCCAAGCTGGCGACGAGTGACATCAACCGGCGCGCCCAAAGCGCTCGCCAACGTGTTAGAGTGCGATAGCGCGTCGGGCCTCGCCACCGCCTTGGCACGGGACCGGAAGCACTTCTCACCTACGAACGATTGGAGCACCGTGGCAAACGCCTTTGGCCATTCCAGCTTGCTGCACCAGGGGCCGCGTGATGTCTGAGCGGCCGGACAGCACCTCGCGCTTTCGAGCCACGGGGAAGGTCTGCCCCGTGTGCCTCACCTGCACGCTCATACTCCGTGTAGAGGAGTTCCCAACGCACACCGCCGCGTTCTACGCGTGCCCCGGCTGCCAGGCACGGACACGGGCCATTGGCAGGGACGAAAAAGCCCCCCTTTGAGCGGACAGGGTCTGGCAAGAACGCCGGCCTGTGGCAGAAGAACCTGGCGTTCCAAACGGTGTAGTGGAGCCTGCGGCCTGCAACTCGAGAACACCGAGCAGATCGAGACAGCCTTTCAAGGAGCGCTGAACATGCCAAGCACACTGCAACGCCGAGGCGCGTCTCCTCTGTACCTGTCGGTCCTTGCGACAGTAGCGCTCTTCCTCGCCTGCAACGGGACCACGCCGATCAAGACGCTGCTCGATGATCCACAACAGTACGACGGCAAAACCGTCCGCATTGCGGGGGAAGTGCAAGGTTCGGTGGGCGCCCTGGGGTACGGGGCCTACCAGGTGAACGACGGAACCGGGACGATCTCCATCGTGAGCGAAGGCGGCGGGGTGCCGCGCCAGGGGGCCAAAGTCGGGGTGGAGGGCACGTTCCGATCGGCGTACACGCTCGGATCCCAGAGCGTGGCCGTGCTGGTGGAACAGCGCCGCTACACTCCCTAGCACCCGCTGGGTCGCGGTGAGTGCTAGGGCGCGCCGGGGAAACCCGGCAGCGGTGTAGCCAGGTGCCGCAGCAGCACGTATGGCTCGAGTGAGCTCGACCCGAGGCACCACCACGCGCCCAGGAATCGCAGCAGCAGCTGATAGCGGTCCGCGGTTATGTCGACCAGCGTCATGGCTCGGCCTCTCGCCAGTGAATGATGTGTCGGGCCAACGGAAGAGAGACTCCGGTCGCTCGCGAAGTATTCCCGTGGAATATCGGAAGGCATCGGACGGTCTAGGGCGTCGGAAGGCTGCAATCCCGAACCCTATTGAAGGACGACTCCGATGCCTCATCTCATCGCGCTCTGGGCGCACTTCTCCCGCCACAACGTGGGACTGAGTGTGTCGCTCACCTACCTCCATTTGGGCGGGATCCTGCTGGGAGGCGGCTTGGCCGTCGCCACTGATCGCGCCTCGTTGCGGCTCTCGCCTGCAACAGCGCCAGACTGGCCCCAGGAGCTCGCCCGCCTCGCCAGTGTCCACCGCTGGGTGCTGGCAGGCCTCGCCCTCATCTTTGCGAGTGGCTTCCTGCTGATGCTGACCGAGCTCGAGAGCTTTGCCACCTCGACCGTGTTCTGGGCCAAGATGGGCCTCGTCGCCCTGTTGCTGGGCAACGGCTTCGTCCGGATGCGCGCGGAGACGGCGCTGCGCCTGGACCGCGGCGCCGGTTGGCGCCGCTTCCGGCGTACTTCGGTGGCGAGCCTCGTGTTGTGGTTTCTGATCCTGCTGGCCGGAACGCTGCTCCACACTACGACCTGACCGCGAAAACGCGTGTTGCCCCTCGTGTGGAGCGAGTCAGCGAGGTGAGGAGACGCCCGCGGCCGAATCTCCCTGCTGCACCAAGTGCGCGAAATCGTGCAGCTCCGCCACGCCCAGGTCCGAGACGACCCAGTAGGTGTAGTCGGGCGTGGTCCAGTGCAGCAGGTGATAGCCCTGGCGGTCGCGGGTCTTGGGCGCGCCGCTCGGGCCGCGCGTCGCCGGCCACAGGAAGACGTTGATCAGGTGCTGGCGCCGGCCGTACGCGAGCGCCGCGACCGGCCGCCCATCCACGTAGTCGAGTCGGCCTCCGAGCAGGGGGTACCCGCGTCCGGCGAAGTCGTACACCGGGGGAGAGAAGTCGAGCCTGCCGTTGAACCAGGGCTTCACCGTGTGCTGATCCGACGAGAGCACGTCCGTGAGGTGACCGGGCATGAGGGAGCGGACGTGGCTCGACAGCACGTCATCGGCAAGCGCTTCGCCGGCCGCGTGGCGGAGCGAGAGGTTCCAGCTCCCAAACGCCACGACCGCGAGTGACGCGGCCATGGCCAGCGGGCGCCACGCGCCGCGGAGGCTGAGGCGGTACGGGGCACGCGTCCGCGCCGCCGTGTTGAGCGCCGCCCGCACGCGCTGGCGCAGGACGTCCGGTGCCTGGAACGCGGGGATGCGCGCGGCGATCGCCGCGCGCAGTTCGAGCCGTTCGTCGCGGAACCGCGCGCACTCGGGGCATTGGGTCAGGTGCGCCTCGAGCCCGCGCGCGTCGGCGGCGGCCAGCTCACCGTCTAGGTACGCGTCCAGCTGTGCTTCGAAGCCCGGATGAGTCATCTCAACTCCCCTCCTCGTTACGCAGCGCCTCCTGGAGGCGCGTGCGGGCGCGGGACAGGCGCGACATCACCGTGCCGACCGGCACGCCCGCGACCTCGCTGATTTCCTTGTACGACAACCCTTCGAGCTCGCGCAACACGATCACCTCACGAAACTCCGGCGCCAGGCGGTCGAGCGCGCGACCCAGGGTTTCCTTCGCGTCCTCCTGGAGCAGCACTCCCTCCGGGTGTTCATCCACCACGGTGTCACTGTGCTGCGTCTCGTCGAACTCCGTAGTGAGCGCGTCGACGCGACGGCGCCCCTTCCTGCTGTAGGCGGTATTGCGCACAATCGTGAGCAGCCAGGCGCGCGCACTCGTCTCCCCTTCCCCGCGGAAGCCGTCGAAATACTTGAGGGCCCGCAGGCAGGCGTCCTGCACGACGTCTTCGGCATCGTGCTCATTCCTCACCAGATAGCGCGCCAGCGTGTACGCGGCATCCAGGTGCGGCAAGACAGCGGCTTCGAATCGCGTCAGCGCGCTTGAGTCCACCCGGCCCTCACGATGCCCTGGTCGGCCTTCAGGAAAAGACTCCACAGGAGGCGGGTTTATTCCCGGCGGAATAACCCCGTGGCGCCTGGAGTCTCCGGCATTGAACCACACTGCCGTCCCACTTTCTCGGGAGAAGATCACGTATGCGTTCCATGCACGCTATGCCATCTCGCAACGTCGCCGGGCTCCTGTTCGGTGCCCTGACGTTCGCCGGGACCCCCGCACACCGCCCCTCGGGCGACCCGGCAGCGGTGAGCGCCAAGCTGTCCGAATGGAAGGTCGAGCTGTCGCAGGGCACCCTCACCGCGGGCATCGTGACGTTCACCGTCACGAACGCCGGCAGCATCCCACACGCCTTCGAGGTCGAGGGCCAGGGAATCGAGCAGGAGACCAACGTCATCCAGCCCGGCTCGAGCGCCACGCTGAAGCTCACGCTCAAGCCCGGGACCTACGACGTGTACTGCCCGGTAGGGGCGGACTCGCACAAGCACCTGGGCATGGAGACCCACCTTCGGGTCGTCAGCGCCCAGGGCACAGGCGCCGCGGGCTACAGCGGCGGGGCCGTGAGCGAATCGCCCGATCATCAGATGAGCCAGCCGTCACTGAGCATCCAGGCAATCCGGGTGACGGGCGGAGGGCCCGTCATCCAGATCCTGCCCGGTCCCTTCCCCTTTCCCGACAGTGCCGCCCCGATTCTCCAGCAGTTCGGCGACGAACGGGAAGGGCTCGAGTCACAAGTGAAGGACGGTCCCTACTCGAACAACGTGACCCCGATAGCGGGCAGCTTCACGTTCACGGCGTTGGACGAGGGCGCGGTGCGCGACTCGGTCGATGGCCTCGCCACATTCACCACCCAGGACGGGGCGCGCTGGAGACTCGTGCTCGACCGCGTCCAGACGAAAGACGTGGTGCATCATCCGCGCTTCGGTGGCGTGATCATGGGCCTCTATTACCACGGGAACACTGCCGTACACACGCCGCTCGTACCGACGATCAACAGCGCCGTGGCGCTGTGGGCGGTCGGGCACCTCTACAAGAACGACGCCCTCGTCACCGACAATGCGATGGCGCACGTGATGCTGCTGTCGCGCACCCGGCGGCCGGGCGATTTCGCGCTGGCCTGCTGGGATTGCTCCAAGAACAAGATCGAAGAGCTGCAACTCCAAATCCTACCCGGACCAGGCGAGCCGAAGTTCGACGCGCCCGGCGGGTTCCTGTTCGTCAACTGGGAAAAGTCCAGCTCGCGCAAGCCGGCGAGCTAAGGAGGATGACCTCATGCGTTTCCGCACAGCAATTGTCGGCTTCATCGGGCTCGCGTCGCTCGCGGGCTGCAGCGGCTACAACGGGAGCGGCCCCTATGGGGGCGGTACCGGCGGGGGACAGGGTGGCGGTGGGTACGGGGGTGGCGGGGGTGGCGGGGGTGGCGGAGGCGGCGGCCCCGTGGGGGCGGTCACGCTCGGCCCCAACATCCAGTTCGTGAGCAGCCACAACGGGAGCCAGAATCCGGCCGTGGACACGATCGCCGTGGGGGGCTCCGTGACCTGGACCTGGACCGGATCCGCGTCCCACAGCGTCGAGTCCGTAGGATCGACGAGCTTCACCAGCAGCGGCACCAAGACCGGCAGCGGGACGTACGCGGTCCAGTTCACCGCACCGGGCACGTACCAGTACGACTGCGCCGTGCACGGCACGGCGATGTCGGGCACCATCGTCGTCCAGTAGTGCGGGTCGGTTGGGCCTCCGCATCCCTAGTCGGATGCGGGGGCCCGCTGTCATCACCGGCCTATCGGGACGGGGAGCTCAGAAACGCCGCGATGTGCTCGTTCAAGAACTTCAGATCCGCCGGATCGATTCCAGCTCCCGCAGGATGGCCCCAGAGTGACGGGATCGGGGTCAAGGTGACGTGCGGGATGAACTTCGCCTCGTACCGGGCGTCGGTGAGCGGAAAATACAAATCAGTTTCCGAAGGCATGTAGAGGACCGGCACCTTGATCGAGGCCAGCGCCTTCTCGACGTTGCCGTCGAAGCCCGGCGTGGTGCCGACGTCGTGCCGCTCCCAGGTGCGGGCCTGAAGAATGAGATCGTTGGCGTCGGCGCCAGGAATGAAATTCTTGCGCAGGCCATCCACGAAAGACTCGAAGGTCGTCCCCGAAGGGCTGATCTGGCGCCACAGCTCCTGGCGCCACCACTCCTGCGAGAAGAGCCAGCCGGTCCAGACCAGACCGAACAGCTCGATCCCTTGCCTGGGCTGGGCGCTGTAGTCGCCCCCCTTGAACGTCGTGTCGAGCTCGATCGCCGCGATCTGGGCTTCGAGCCGCACCACTCCGTGCGGCCAGCACTTGGCGGTGCCCGACGTCGCCACGATACGGTCGGAGAAGTCGGGATAGCTCACGGCCCATTGAAACGCCTGCTCGGCGCCCATCGAGAAGCCGATGATAGCCCGGAGGTGCGTCACGCCCAGGTCGTCAACCAGCAGCCGGTGCACCGCCTCGACGTTGTCCCGGATGGTCGCGACCGGGAAGCGCGGGCCGTGGAACGGCTCCGGCGTGTTGCTGGGCGACGACGAATGCCCGTTGCCGAAGAGCTCCGTCGCCACGAGGAAGTAGCGCGCCGTGTCGAGCGCCAGCCCCGGCCCGATGAGCCAGTCGTAGCCGTGGTGGTCGGCCAGGTAGTGGGACGGCAGGAGAATCACGTTGTCGCGCTTTGCGCTCAACCGGCCGTACGTCCCGTAGACGACCTTGAGGTTGGGAACCGTCGCACCGCTCTCGAAGGTGAAGTGCTCGAGGGTGAAGACGTGGTGGCTCGCGTGATCGGGCGGGGGCGCCGCCGGCTGCTGGGCAGAAGCGGGTGCCGAGAGCAAAGTTCCGATCAGTGTCAGGAGATGTCGAGGTGTCATGCACCTAAACATCGTCCTGAGTATTCTTCGCCGCCATGACCGACCCCTACGCCGCGCTTCGGGTCCCCGACTTCCGCCGCTTCATCGGGTTCCTGGCGGCCCAGACGCTCGCCACCATGATGCAGGGCGTCGCCGTCGGCTGGCAGCTCTACACGGTCACGCACGACCCGCTCTCCCTCGGCCTCGTCGGATTGGCCGAGGCGCTGCCGTTCGTCGGGTTCGCGCTGCCGGCGGGACACCTCGCCGACCGCGTGGACCGGCGGCGCCTCTCGCTCGTCGCGCTGTTCGTGCTCGCCCTCTGCAGCGCCGCCCTGCTCGCCTTCACCGGGCTCGGCCTGGTGCGCGCCGATACGGCGTGGCTGGTGTACGGCGCGATCTTCGTCAGCGGCATCGCCCGCAGCTATCTCCAGCCGACCCGCACCGCCCTCTCGGCCGACCTCGTGCCGCGCGAGCTGTACCTCAATTCCATCACGTGGCGCAGCGTCACCTGGCAATCGGCCGCGGTCGCCGGACCGGCCGCGGGCGGCCTGCTGGTCGCCCTGGGCGGGCCGGAGTTGACCTACGGGGTGGCCGCCGTCCTCCTCTGGGCCGCCTGGGTTTCGCTGTTCCGCGTGGCGCCCCACCCGCATCCTGCCGCCAGTCCCGACGCGAGCGGGATGGGCGGGGTGCTGCAAGGCGTGCGCTTCGTACTCACCCAGCCGGTGCTGCTCGGCGCCCAGACGCTGGATCTCTTCTCGGTGCTGTTCGCCGGCGCGGAAGCCCTGCTGCCCATCTTCGCCACGGACATTCTGCACGTCGGCGCCGCGGGACTGGGCGTACTGCGGGCGGCGCCCGCCGCGGGCTCGGTGCTGATGTCGCTGTATCAATCGTACCGCCCGCTGCACGGCCGCATGGGGCGCGTCTTGCTGACGTCGGTTGTGCTGTACGGGCTGTGCATCAGTGGATTCGGGCTGTCGCGAAGCTTCCCCCTGTCGGTAGCCCTCCTGCTCGTGTCCGGTATCTTCGACAACATCAGTGTGGTGCTCCGCTCGACGCTGCTCCAGACGCTCACGCCCCGGCACCTGCTGGGCCGCGTGGCGGGCGTGAACGCGATCTTCATCGGGTCGTCCAACGAGATCGGCGCGTTCGAGTCGGGCGTCGCCGCCCGGGCACTCGGCACCGTGCCGGCGGTGCTGCTCGGGGGACTCGTTCCGATCGTCGTGGTCGCCGTGATCGCCTGGCGCGTCCCCGAGCTGCGCCGGCTGGAGCGTGTCGCGTGAAGCCCGTCGAGCGTCTCCCCTTCGCGCTGCGCCGCCCCTGGATCCTCACGCGGGATCTGCTGCAGAGCCGCTCCCGCCCGGACCTCGAGCGCCTGCAGCAGGTCGGCAATCCCGAGTCGTTCGTCTGGCGCATTCTCCCCCACGCGGCGCGCACCTTCACGGCGTGCATCGCGGTGCTCCCGGCGGAGCCGGCGCGGGCCATGGCCGTCGCCTACCTCTATTGCCGGATGCTCGATACCTACGAGGACCTGATGCCGGAGCCGGCCGAGAGGGAGGCGGCGCTGGCGGCCTTCAGTACCCGCTTCCGCGTCGGGGACGGCGCCCCACCGACGCCCGCACCGCCCATCGCCACGACCCACGCGCGCGACGTACGGGACCAGACGCACGTGGTGCTGGTGAACCGCTGCACCCTCGTCGACGGCGTGTTCGCGAAGCTCCATCCCCTGGTGCGCGAGCACATCGCCGACCTGGTCGAGTCAATGGGCTCGGGGATGATCTGGTCGTCGCGCACCTTCCGCGAGCAAGGGGGCGTGCTGCAAACCGGCGAACAGCTCGCCCGCTACTGCCGCACGGTCATCGGACTGCCGTTCCTCTTCGCGGTCCGCCTGCTCCAGCTGCGCAAGACCGGAAGGGCCACCGTATCCGACGAGCTGCGGGACGACTGCCTGCGAGCGGGGGAAATGGTGCAGCTCGCCAACGTCACACGCGACATCGAGAAGGACCTGCGCCGGGGGGTGGCCTATCACCCTGCCCTGCGCGCGGATCTCGGCCGCACGGATTTCGAGGACGCCGGGCTGCGCGCGCGCATCCGCGACGTGCGGGCGCAGCTGCTCGACCGCGCCCTCACCCTCGCTCCCGCCTACGAGCGGATGATGCGGGCACTGCCCTTCCGGGCGGTGAGCCCGGCGCGCGGGTCCGGCGCCCTGATGCTGCTCTTCACCGACCGCTACTACCGGTCGTGCGCCCGCCTCGTCGGACGCCCGCCCTGGCCCGGCCCGGCGTCCACCGTGAGGCTGATCCTCCTGTCGGGCTGCCACGCGATCATGAAGCGCTGGTCCTCCCGGGCCACCCGACGCATCACCGACAATCTCCTGCGCCAGGCGCAGTCAGGCGTGCAATAGACGGGCCTGCGAGGGCTCTTCGATGGTGATTCACGGTCGTTTCACCGCTTCCTCACAAGATTGCGGGCGATCGCAACGAATCTCCGCGGAGGCCACGAATATGAAGACCCGTCTTTCGGCAGCGGCGCTGATGGT
>DATGDT010000421.1:0-3602 GCA_035310725.1 Gemmatimonadales bacterium | reverse complement strand
CCCGTGATACGCCTCGTATTCCGTGCGCAGCTCAGCGATGCGCCGGCGCACCGACTCGGCCGCCCGCTCGGGGGGCGCGGACCAATCCAGCTCGAGCCACAACGGCCGGCGGCCGGCGCGCAGGATGTGCTCCGGGGTCGCCATGCCGGTGCCGACGAGATCCCGCAGCCGCTCGGCGCCGAGCGACCCCAGCACCGGCTCCGCGTCGTCGAAGTGCAGGATGACCCGTCCGTCATTCGCGCCAAGCGCGCCGCGCACGCCCGGCAGCACCTGCTCGGCGAAACGCTCACGTACCTCACGCGACGGCGCGGCGGCGCTCCGGACGCCGAGCACATCGCGGTCGCGGCGCTTGGCCTCGAGGTGGTCCTCGATCCGTCGCACGGTGCGGACCAGACGGGCGTAGCACTCCCGGAAGTCCTGGGCCCACACCACCAGGCCATGATGCGCGAGCACCAGACCGATCGCGTGCGCGGGAATCCGGTCCAGCTGGTCCCGCAGCGCGTGGGCCAGCGGGAACCCGGGTCGGGCGTACGGAACGTAGAAGATCTCTCCCTCGAGCAGCTCGTTCGTGAGCCGTTCGGCCACGGCGTCCGTCACGTTTGTGAGGCTCATGGTCGCGACATCGTGGGTGTGCACGATCACGCGGTGCGGCAGGAGCGAGTGCAGCGGCGTTTCGACGCTCGGGACCGGGCCATCGGAGACCATCATGCATCCCGCCATGAACCGCATCATCTCCGCGTCGCCCATCGCCGTCATGTCGCGCAGCGCGGCGAGTCGCGCGAGCGAGAGGCGGGTGAATCCGCGCCGGTCGATCGTCCGGAGATCCGTGCCGCTCCCCTTGACCAGCAGCACCTCCCCGAGCTTCACGGAGGTATTGCCACCCCCCGGCTGCACCAGCCTGGGCTCCCGTCCGACGAGATTGGAGAGATAGACGAGCTGATCGAGCTCGTCGGCGCCGGCGGCCGGGCCGGCGCTCCAGCGATCTTCGACGGCCGGCGTCAACAGGGAGTCGGTCATGGAGCCCTAAGATGACGCCTTGCGGCCGTGCGGAGAAGCAGGCATGCTGACTCGGGGCACAAGGGGAGGAGCCACGCATTGACCAGTCTCAAACTGCAAACCGCTCGTATCGAGCCGCTGCCCGGGGCCAAGCCAAGGGACGACGAGCTCGATCTGTTCGGCCTCACCCACCCGGGCAAGGTGCGCCAGGAGAACCAGGATCATTTCCTGCTCTGCACTGTGCACCCGCTGGCGGTGGTCCACGCCACGAGCCTCCCCAACCTCGACAAGCTGCCGCTGCGCGGCGAGCGCCTCGCGACGGTGCTGCTCGTGGCCGATGGGGTGGGCGGGACCACGGCCGGCGGCGAAGCCAGTCAGGTCGCGACGGAAACGGTGACGCGCTACGTCACCTCGACGCTGCGCTGCTATCACGCGGTGGGGGCCGACGACGAGCAGTTCCTCGACGCGCTGCGCGCCGCCGCTCTGGAGGCGGACGCGGCCGTGCGGGCGGAAGCGGGGGTGAAGAGCATGGCCACGACGCTCACCCTGGCCATCGCCGTCTGGCCATGGATGTACGTGATGCAGGTGGGGGACAGCCGCTGCTACTACTTCTGGGACGGTGCGCTGCAGCAGATCACCCGCGATCAGACGATGGCACAGGACCTGGTGGACCGCGGGGCGCTCCCGCCCGAGCGCATGGCCGCGTCGCCGTTCAGCAACGTGCTGTCGAGCGCCATCGGAGGGCCAGAACCGACGCCCGAGGTGAGCCGGTTCGACATTCGCCGGCGCGGCTGCGTCATCCTGCTCTGCAGCGACGGGCTGACCAAGCACGTCAAGGACGCGGAAATCGCCGAGCAGCTCGGCGCCATGACATCGGCCGAGCAGGTGTGTCACACCCTGCTGGACCTGGCGCTGGAGCGCGGCGGCAGCGACAACATCACGATCCTCGTGGGCCGAGCGCCGCCGAGTAAAGCCTAGCGGATGCCTGCGGCGCTCGAAGCCATCCGCCCCATCGCCCTCGAAGAGATCCGGGAAGCGCGCGCGCGCATCGCGGGGACCGTCATCCGCACGCCGCTGGTGCGCCTGGAGCTGGGTCCGGGCTATCCCGACATCCGGCTCAAGCTCGAGAACCTGCAGCCGATCAACGCCTACAAGCTGCGCGGCGCCGCCAACGCCGTCGCCCTGCTGTCCGAGGCCGACCGCCGGCGCGGGGTGTGGACCATCAGCGCGGGGAATGCGGGGCAGGGCGTGGCCTACGCGGCGCGGGCGGCGGGTGTTCCCTGCACCGTCGTCGCGATCGCGACCGCGCCCACCGCGAAACTCGAGCGCATGAAGGCGCTCGGCGCCACGCTCGTCCCCGTGCCGTTCGAAGTGGCGTGGAAGGCGCTGGAGCAGCGGTCGTTCCCGGGGGTCGACGGCACGTTCATCCACCCGTTCGACGACCACAACTTCATCGCCGGGCACGCGACCATGGGCCTCGAAATCCTGGAGGACGCGCCGGACACCGCGGCGGTCATCGCCGCCATCGGCGGCGGCGGACTCATTACGGGCGTCGGCAGCGCGGTCAAGGCGCTCAAGCCGGAGGTGCGCATCTGGGGCGCCGAGCCGGCGACGGCCGCTCCCGCGGCGCTCTCCTTCGCCAAGGGATCGCCGCAGGTGTTCACCCAGTGGACCGCGTCGTTCGTGGACGGCGCCGGGGGCCAGAGCCTGTTCCCGCGGATGTGGGAACGCATGAAGCCCGTGGTGGATGGCTGCATCGTGGTCACGCTGGAGCAGACGAAGCGGGCCATGCGGCTGCTGGCCGAGAAGGCGCGGGTCATCGCGGAGGGCGCGGGGGCCCTGCCCGTCGCTGCCGCCTTATCCGGGACCGCCGGCCAGGGCCCGATCGTGGCGATCATCTCCGGCGGCAACATCGATCTGAAGAAGTTCAGCGACCTGATCGAATCGGCACTGTAGGCGCTGTTTCCAGAGGCTGGCCGAGGTCGCGCGGCGGGGCCATCTTAAGCGCCCCATGACCGACTCCACCAGCCACCCACCGGCCGACCCGGCACCCGAGATCTCGAGAAGACGTTTCCTGGTTCGTGCCGGAACGGGCGGCGCCCTGCTCGCCATCCCGCCCTGGCTCCGCCTGCCGCTCGACCTCTCCCCTTCCCCGAACGCGCTCCACGGAGAGCCGCCCGCGAACCTGCTGGCGGGACTCGAGTGGCGCCTGCTCGGCCCGTTCCGCGGCGGCCGCGTCGACGCGGTGAGCGGGGTGCCCGGCCGGCCCAACGAGTTCTACTTCGGCCACGTGAACGGCGGCGTGTGGAAGACGATCGACGCGGGCCGCGTGTGGGAGCCGGTCTTCGACGGCCAGCCCGTCGCCTCGATCGGGGCGCTCGCCGTGGCCCCCTCCGCGCCGGACGTGATCTACGTGGGCAGCGGTGAGTCGACGCTGCGCGATTCGACCGGCTACGGCAACGGCATGTACAAGTCGACCGACGCCGGCCGGACCTGGACCCACATCGGTCTCGACGACACGCACCACATCGGGAAGATCGCCGTCCATCCGGCGAACCCCGACATCGTCTTCGTGGCCGCCATCGGCCACTACTACGGGCCGAGCG
>DATGDT010000420.1:0-2734 GCA_035310725.1 Gemmatimonadales bacterium | reverse complement strand
TGGCTCTGAAGGGTCGGCGGTTCGAGGCCTGGGCCGAAATCGAGGAGGCTGTTGAACGGGCCACCGCTATTGGAACGCCCACCAGCACCCCTTCGTTTGGGGACGCCGGCGGCGCCATTGTCAATCGGCTTGGAATTTCCGGCCAGCATCGGCGCCCAATACCCAGCCACCCTTCAGGTTGCAGAGCCCGTTGCCCAGGGGGCCGGGGGAGGGTCAGGAGCGGTTCTTGAACCGCCAGCTCTCGTTCCCGGTCTCCAGAATGTCGCAGTGATGCGTGAGGCGGTCGAGCAAGGCGGTGGTCATCTTGGCGTCGCCGCCGAACACGGACGGCCATTCGGCGAAGCCGAGATTGGTGGTGATGAGCACCGAGGTGCGCTCGTACAGCTTGCTGATCAGGTGAAACAGCAGCTGGCCGCCACTCTGGGAGAACGGCAGGTAGCCGAGTTCGTCGAGCACGATGAGATCGACGCGGGTGAGCTGGTCAGCGAGCCGGCCCGCCTGTCCGGCCCGGGTTTCGGCCTCCAGCCGGTTCACCAAGTCGACGACGTTGAAGAAGCGGGCGCGGGCACCGCGGCGCACGCAGTTGGCCGTGATGGCGATGCAGATGTGCGTCTTCCCGGTGCCGGTCCCGCCGATGCACACGGCGTTGCGCTGGGTCGTCAGGAAGCCGCCGTCGTGCAGGTCGCGCACCAGGGCCTGGTTGACGGGGCTGGCGGTAAAGTCGAACTCGGCCAAGGTCTTGGCCAGCGGCAGCTTGGCGGCCCCGAGCTGATAGCGGATGGAACGCGCCTTCTTCTCCGCCACCTCCGCCGCGAGCAGGTCGCCGAGGATCTGCGGAACCGAGCGCTGCCGCTTCAGCCCATCGCGCATCACCTCGTCGTAGGCGGCGCGCATGCCCGACAGGCTCAGCTCCGCCATCCGCGCCATCAGATCATGCCGCTCCATGGCAAACCTCCCGGGCCGCGCGCAGACGGTCATAACGCGCGCAGTCGGCGGCCGGCTCGATCGTCAGCGTCAAGGCGGCCGGCACCGCCACCGGGGCTGGCCGCGTGACGTCGTGGCGGCGGGTGAGGATGTTCAGGATCACGTCGCGGCCGCAGGGGCCGTCCTGCAGCGCCTCGCGGCAGGCGGCCTCGACCGCCTCCAGGCCGTCGGTGAGGATGGCGGCGAGGATGGCCACGAACTGCCGGTCGGCGTCGTTGGAATGCCCCAGCCGGGCCTTCACCTTGGCCAGGGCCGGCGGCAGCTCCCACTCCCGGAACGGCGCTCCGTTGCGCAGCGCTCCCGGCTTGCGAGCGAGGATCGGCAGGTAATGCAGCGGGTTGTAGATCGTGCCGTCGCGGCCGAAGACCCGCCGGTGCTCGGCAATCCTCTGCCCGTTGCACCACACGACGATCCGGTCGGCGTAGGCGCGCACCTGCACCGGCTTGCCGGCAGCGATCGCCGCCACGCTGTAGCGGTTGCGGTCGAAGCGGATCAGGCAGGTCTTCGATGCGCTGACCGTGGTCTCGTGAAAGCCGTCGAACGGCTCCGTCACCGCGATCAGCGCCGGCCGCTCGGCCTGGAACACTTCCCACACCGTGCGGTCCTTGCGCTCCGGGTGCGCGGTGCTCTGCGCCCAGGCCACCACCTCACCCCGGAGCCACGCGTTCAGCTCATCCAGCGTCGTGACGCGGCGGCGCGGGGTGAACAGGCGCTGACGCAGCGTCCCGACCTGGTTCTCGACCTGTCCCTTCTCCCAGCCGGCTCCCGGGGAACACGCCACCGGCTCGACCAAGTAGTGCGAGCACATCTGCGCGAAGCGGCGGTTGAACTGGCGCTCCTTGCCGACGCACACGGCAGCCACGGCCGTCTTCATGTTGTCGTAGATGCCGCGCTCGCACAGGCCGCCGTAGAAGGCGACCGCCTGCGCGTGGGCGTCGAACACCATCTCCTGGGTCTGGCGCGGGTAGACTTGAACGAACGGCATCCGGCTGTGGCACAGGCGGATGTGGGCGACCTGCACCTTGGTCGTCACCCCGTCCAGGACGATCCAGTCCTCCGCCCAATCGAACTGGTAGGCTTCGCCCGGCGCGAACGTCAGCGGCACGAACGCCTGCGGCGGCGTCACCGCCGGTTGCCGCTGCTTCCAGCGCTTGATGACGTAGTAGCGCCGCACCGCGTCGTAGCCGCCCTGGTACCCGGCGGCCTGCAATTGCTTGAAAATTCCCCGATAGTCGAGCCGGTCGCGCACTGGCTGGCAGTCGTTCTCCTCCACCAGCCGCTCCAACTCCTTCTGGAACGCGGCCAACCGCGGATAGGGCTGAACGTGCCGCTCGTAGCGGGGCGCCGTTTCGCCCGAGCGCAGATACTTGCTCACCGTCTCCCGCGACACCTTCAACGACCGGGCAATCGCCCGGATGCTCCTCCCCTTTGCGTGCTCCCGCCGAACCCGTGCGATCGTCTCCACCGTCAGCATCCTCGCATGGCCACCCTGTCGTCCAACCCAGGGTGGAAGTCTGCCAGATCACGAGGTGGCCGGGTTTTTGGACGCCGATCACCCCCGAAACTGGCCTACTGTTCCACGCCGATGCACACACAATGTCAGCTGTTCTGCCTTTTCTTTAGGAATAGAGGCGGTTTGTGAACGAGGAATAGTGCTGTTCATTGGCAACGCGCGTGACCGCTTCTTCGGCGGTGCAGGCTGGGATGAATCTGTCCGCGCGGGAAAAAAACGCGCTTTATCTTGCCTTAC
>DATGDT010000419.1:0-2972 GCA_035310725.1 Gemmatimonadales bacterium | reverse complement strand
GTACGCCCGGGTATAGGTGGTGTTCCGTTCCACAAAGCTGGTCACATCGCGACAGGCCGGGAGATTAATGCCGGGTCGCGTCGGGAAGGTGGTGGGAAATGAGGAAAGCGGCGCCTCCAGTGGTTAGGGTAGCGGGTCAGGCAGCGAGGTCAAGCGGCGGATCGACGGGAGCGACATGCAGGCTCTGCCAGCCGTCGACCTTGCGCATGGTGATCTGACCGCTGGCGAGCAAGGCCCAGAACAGCATGCAGGCGGTCTCGGCACAGGGCAGCAGGCATTGGGTCTTGATCCGGCGCTTGAACTCCTCGTGCAATCGTTCAATCGCGTTGGTGGTTCGGATCGAACGCCACTGGTTATCCGGGAAGCGCAGGAAGGTAAACAGGCGATCCCCGGCTTCTTCCAGGCTGTCGGCGACGGCTCGACATTTCAGCCGCCACTTACACAGGAAGGCTTTCACAGGAAGGCTTTGCGCTTGACCTCGACCTCCTTGGCGGTCTTGGCATAGATCATGTCGGTGTCATCGGCGGTAACCTCGTCATAGAGTTTCTTGGGGGCATGAGCCAAGAGGTTGCGGTGCTTGTGAACCGTGCACCGTTGCAGCGGCACCGCCGGCCACAGGGCGGCGAGCGCCTTTTCCAGGCCGGGCGCGCCGTCGACGAGGAGCAACTCGGGCGTCGCCAAGCCGCGTCCGACCAAGTCGTCGAGCAGCGCCCGCCAGGCCGCCTCGCTTTCACCCCCCATGTTCCTGAGCGCCAGCAGCACCTTCTGGCCGTCGCGACGGACGCCGAGCGCCACCAGCACCGAAAGCGACGTGGCTTTGCGGTCGAGCCGCACCCGGACAACGGTGCCGTCGAGGATCAGCCGGACGATGCCGTCGTCGGCCAGCGATCGCTTCTGCCACGCCTGCCAATCCGCCTGGACCTTGTGCCAAACGCGACTGACCGTATCCTTGCCGACGGCTCCCTCAAACAAGGTTCCCAACGCGCGGCGGACACGTCGGGTGTTGGTCCCGGCCAGCTAGGTGCCCGCGATCAGCGCTTCGGCCCGTCGGGTCGGGCGCTGGTAGGCCGCAAGACCCTGGCTGCGCCACTCGGTCGGCTTGCCATCGGCCCCGGCGACGCGCGCTCGCGGCACCGACACCGTGACGGCGCCGAAGGTGCCGAGCACCTGCCGCTCGCGATGGCCATTGCGGTGACCGGCCGCGGCTGCGCCGCGCTGGTAACGTGTCCGCTTCAGCGCCGCGGTCAACTCTTCCTCCAGAAGCCCTTCGATCAGCGAACGGAGCTGCCGGCGCACCCCGGCCTCCAGCGGGTCGAACCAATCCGAGCCCAGAATTGGAACCGGGGTCGCGTCGGCGATATCCTTCGTCACGGCGTGATCTCCTCCGGCGGCGCCAACCGCCGGTCGTGTGGTTGCGAGTTCAGGAGATTACGCCACCTGCCAATTTCCACCACCCCGCCGACGCGACCGGTGTCCACATCGCCGACTTCCATCCAAGCGACTTCCCCCTCAACACCCGCCGCGCCGATCTCTCACCGCCCACCAGACCCCCGCCAGACTTTTCAAACGGGGTCTCAATGGTGCATCCACTAAATCAATGTAACATTTGGGACAGTAGCGATGCCCGAGCGTCGCGGTGTGCGGTGCCGACGGCGGCGCCCCCAGACGAACGGGTGCTTATGAGCATTCCAATATTCTGTGGCCCGCTCGACGGCTTTGTCGATCTCGGCCCAGGCCTCGAACCGCCGCCCCTTCAGCGCCAGTGAGCGCAGCACCTTCCACCAGGGTTCGATCAGGTTCAGATAGGCAGCATACTTGGGTTGGAAGACGAACTCCCAGCGCGGATGCGCCAGATTGAAGAGCAGCACATCCAGCGCGCTGTGGGTGTTGAGGTTGTCGATCACCGCGTAGACGCGCTCGGCGGCCGGCTCGATCCAGCCCTCAACCTGACACAGGAAGTCGATCCAGTTGGCTGTCGTGCGGCCTTCATAGGTCACCGTAAAGGCGGTCCCAGTCGCTGGTTGCAAGGCGCCGAAGACGTAGCCGGCGACATCGCGCCGGCCATAGTCAATCTCCTGCTTGGCGCGCTCGGCCTTTGGCCCGGCGGGTGCGACCACTCGCTGGCCCGGATAGCTCTTGCTCGCCTGCGGGCCCATCTCGTCGAGACAGCCCACTACGCTGCCGGGCGGTGGCGCGGTGTAGAGCTGCTCGATCGCCCCCTTTTTGCGGCGAAGTCGGGATCGCCCCGCTCACCGAACCAGGTCTCCGCGCGCCGCCATTTGAGCCCTTCGTCGAGCAGGATTTCACTGATGCGACTGCGCCGCATGCCGATGCCGTGCTCGCTCAGGTAGGCCACCAAGCGGTCGAGCGTCCAGCACGCGAACGGCAGATCCAACTCGGCGGGGCGGGTCAGGGCGAGGCGGATCACCGTGCTGCGCTCCTGGGGGGAATAGGTGACTGGGCGCCCAGACCGCAGGTCCTCTTCCAGTCCCTGGAGGCCGCGTTCGTTGAAGCGCTTGAGCCAGAAGCGGACCGTGTGACCGCACAGCTCCATCTTCGCCGCAATCGCCGGAGCCGAGAGCCCCTCCACAGCATGCACAATGATCTGCGCCCGCCGCACCAAGCCGGCGCCGCGGGTACGCGAACGCGCCAACTGCGTCAGGCTGCTCTTCTCCTCGTCACTCACGGCGCGCACGCGAAGGGTGCACGCGAAGGGTCATGACCCGGCTCCTCGATTGCAGGCATGACCCTTCAACCACCCACGGCCGTTCAAATCTCCCAACAATCTGCCGGATGCACCACTAAGTGAAGCCACCTCCACACCTCGCAGTTAGGCGGATTCCTTACCAGCAGCGGCCCCTCGCACACTGGTCTCTGCCGGTTCAACCCCCAAGGCCACCGCCTCCGTAACCCGGTACAGCTTTTCCTGTCGGGTGACACCGCTCACCTTAGCAATGACCGTGACTGTTGCC
>DATGDT010000418.1:0-3800 GCA_035310725.1 Gemmatimonadales bacterium | reverse complement strand
GGATGCCCGTTGTACCACGCCACGAATTCCGTCGCGGCGTGACTGCGCGCCAGGTCCTCCCCCGGGATGTCCATCCGGCGATCGGTCTGAGCGCCCGTGGTGAAGCACACCTGATGGTAGCAGCGCCGCAGGTCGTCGAGGTTGACCTCCCGTCCCACGTCTACGTTGCCGAAGAATCGGAACCCGGGCCGCGCCGCGATCTTGTCGAATGAGCGGGTGACGTTCTTGATCTTCTCGTGGTCGGGGGCCACACCGAACCGTACCAGCCCGTACGGCGTCGGCAGGCGCTCGTACATGTCCACCTCGACGGTGATCCCCTCCTTCCCGAGGAGCCGCTCGGCGAGGAAGAAACCGGCGGGGCCGGCGCCGACGATCGCCACGCGCAGCGGGTCGGATGGGGTGCCGGGACGGGTCATGCGTTTCCTCGGATCTCCGGGCGGCCTACATCAGGAGTGGTTGGAGAGGTGTTGGAGAGGTCCATCGGGAGCGCCCGCCACAGGTCCCACACCGCGATCCCCGCGAGCACCGCCAGGTTCGGAAGCAGCAGCGGGGCGAACACCGGAGCGCCAAAGAGGAAATTGTCGCGGAGTCCGCCCGAGGGCCTTGTGAGATCGCCCACCAGGTGGAACCCGAACCCCAGCAAGCCGATCGCGATCTGCGCGGCGAGGACGCCCAGCGTGACGCGGAGCAGCGTCCGGTCCTGCGGGTGCAACACCACCATGCCCAGGAAGACCACGGCATAGGCGCTCGCCGCCACCGGAAGCCACTCGCTCACGTAGTAGAATCCGTTCTGTGCGTGATCGAGCAGCGCCAGCGCGAAATTCCCCGCGAAGCCGGCGCCCGCCAGCAGTGCCAGCCAGCGGTCCCACTCCAGCGACTCGGGCGGCACCATCCGATTGAGCAGCAGCACCAGGCCGAGCCCGGCGTAGGCCAGTGGCGCGGCGAGCGGTGCCGTGTAGACCAGGCTCTTGAGGCTCATGTTCTGAAAGAACTGACTCTCGAGATGGAACAGCAGGCCGGCGATGCCCACCACGATCGCCAGGACGCCGACCACCGCCCCGCCCCGCGCCGGCCGCCAATCGCCGCCACGACGGTTCGCCCACCACAGCCCCACCGCGAGCGCCGGAGCCGCCACACCCGAGAACCCGATGGGAATCCACTCGGGCCACGCCCGAAAGCGGTTGACGGTGTGCGCCAGGAAGATGTCCATCGCCAGAAAGGCGAGATTGGCGATCGCGAACAGCTCGACGAGAAACCCGAGCGCCAGGCGGCGCCGAGACCTAGCGCCTCCCATGCTCCAGCGCGGCTGCCATGTCCCGCAGCTCCGCCGTCTTGAGCAGCAGCTGGTAGTTGCCGTGCCACTGGACGAAGTCCGGCCCGCCCATGAACGCGCCGTGTTTCGCCGTGCGGCCGTAGTAGTGCCACAGGTCGAACAGCGCGAACTCGATCGGCTCGTCGAACGGCTGCGGCGTGATCAGATGTCGCTGCCGCAGACCGGCGACGAGCGCTTCGGCCTCCCGGACCTTGTCGTTGGTGGACGCCACGACGGCGTCCGCCTGCGCGTAGACGCTGTCCACCGTCGGGCGCGTGTGGCAATTGAGGCACACCGCGGCCATCGCGTTGCGGGAGCGCTGCCAGTCGGGCCGATGCTCGGACACGTCGGCGAAGAGCCACCACGACAGTCGCTGGCCCACGTCATGGGTCGTCGCCCCCCCGTTCAGGCCGCTCAGGTGACAGGTGGCGCAGGTGGGCACCGGCATGTCCGTCGTCGTGAGACGCTGGGGTGCGGCATCCAGGCGCATCGTGGGCCACTGCAGGCGGTACAGCACGCCGTGCTTGGATTCGTCGTAGATCTCGATCTGCGAGTGGTCGGGGCCCATGTGACACTGGCCGCACGTCTCGGGCTGGCGGGCGAGGGCGACAGAGGCGAGGTGCCGGGCATGGCAGTCGGTGCACGTGCCGATGCTGCCGTCCGGATTCGGCCGTCCCACGTCGTGGCAGGCGAGACAGCCGCTGGCGCGGGCGCTGGCCCCTTCCAGCACCGCGATCGGGTTCGGTGGGCGGCGCACGGCGCCCGGGTGGTACTGCTCGGCGAAGGCGATCGCCGAATCCGGGAAGTCCTGCGCGCCACGCACGGCCGCCCAGGCCGGGGCCGCGTGCCGGCTGCGCACGTACTCCTCGTACTGGCGGGCGTGGCACGCCCGGCAGTTGGCCGAGGAGAGCCCGCCGGCGATCGTGAAGCCGCGGTGCTCGATGCCGGACTGGCCCTTCGCCGGGGTGTGACAATCGAGACAGGTCACCCCTCCGCGCGCGTGGCCGCTCCGTTCGTATTCGGCGACGACCGCGGGCGTCTCACGACGATGGCACTCCGCGCAACGCCCGCTGGCCCGAATCAATTCAGGAGAGGGCTGCAGGCGCTCGACGGCGGGGCGGCGGGCATTGACGATGAGCGCGGCGACGATCAATGCCGTCCCGGCGAAGACGGCCAGGAAGACCGTTCGGAAGGACATGCCGCTAGAGTACGGGGCACGCTGCGATCGCGCAATGCGATTCGCGTGTAGCAGGCCCCGCCCAGGACTCGCCGGCCTCGCGGCTGGGGGTAATCTTGGGGTCATGACCCGAATGAACATCCCGGCATTCGCAGCCGTGCTCGGCGTCCTCGGCGCCATGGCCGCCAGTCTCGAGGCCCAGGCGCTCACCTCCCAGGAGCGGCGCATCCGGGCCGCGGTCGACGCTTCCCGCGACGCGCAGGTCGCCTACCTGCAGCGCGTGGTCGACATCCCGAGCGCCACGCTCGATCTCGAAGGCGTACGACGCGTCGGTGCGGTATTTCGCGCGTCGCTCGATTCCCTCGGTTTCACGACCCGCTGGATCCCCATGCCCGACTCGATGCGGCGCGCCGGGCATCTCGTGGCCGAGCATCGGGGGAAGCCGGGAGCGGTCCGGATGCTCCTGATCGGGCACCTCGACACGGTCGTCGAGCCCGATGGAGCCAACTTCGCGCGGGCAGACTCGATGGCGCGCGGCATCGGCTCGGGTGACATGAAGGGCGGCGACGTGATCGTCCTGTACGCCCTGAAGGCACTCCAGGCGGCGCGGGCTCTCAAGGACCTCGATCTCACGCTGGTCTTCACCGGCGACGAGGAGCATGTCGGTGAGCCACGGCCGGTCGCCCGCGAAGCGTTGATCGATGCAGCCCGGCACACCGACGTCGCCCTGGCGTTCGAGGGCGGCAACCGCGGCGATGCGACGGTGGCCCGGCGTGGCGCGAGCTCGTGGAGCCTGACGGTCACCGGGCGCCAGGCGCATTCCGCCGGCGTGTTCGGCAGAGGCGCGGGGTACGGCGCCATCTACGAGCTGGCCCGCATCCTCGATGCTTTCCGCCAGCAGCTCGCAGGCGAGGAGTATCTGACTTTCAACGTCGCGACGGTCGTGGGCGGCACGGACGTCAGCTACGACACCGTCGCCATCAGCGGGACGACCGCCAGCAAGCTCAACATCGTACCGCGGCTCGCCATCGCGCAGGGCGACCTGCGGTTCATCTCCGAGGAGCAGAAGGAGCGCACCCGGGAGAAGATGCGCGCGATCGTGGCGCAGCATCTTCCGGGAACCGACGCGACGATCACCTTCGAGGATGCCTATCCGGCGATGTCCCCGACGCCCGGAAACGCGCGGATCCTGGCGATCTACGACGGAGCGAGCCGGGCGCTGGGCTACGACTCGGTCACCGCGCTCGACCCGGGGCGCCGCGGTGCGGGCGACATCTCGTTCGTGGCCCCGTTCATCGACGGGCTCGACGG
>DATGDT010000417.1:0-2046 GCA_035310725.1 Gemmatimonadales bacterium | reverse complement strand
TTCCACGATCGTCGCGCCGGCGGCCACGCCGAGCACGGTCCCGGCGTTGTCGACCTTGGCGATCTGGGGGTTGTTCGACACCCAGGTGACCCGGGCCGCCGGGAGCACGTTTCCCACCCGGTCGTAGGCGGTGGCGAGCAGCCCATAGCGCTCTCCCACCTTTATCGAGATCGAGGGCGGCGCGACCTGGATTTCGGCGACGGTTTGAGCGGCGAGCGGTGCGCCGGCGGCGGCGAGCAGGAAGGCGGCGGGCAGCCCCACGCGGGAGATCATGGCAGCGCTAATCTAACTTCTCACGGCTGCGCCGTAACCCGGATTGCCTTCGCGCGATATCCATCCACCGCGTCGCCGCTGTCGGGAAACGTGACCGGTACCCTCTGCTCGCCGCGCGGAGTCCGGACCACCAGCTCGTACGCTTTCCCGGCGAGTCCTTCGAGCTGCAGCTCGAGCGCGTCTCCCGCGAGGCGCTGGGACAGCACCTTCATGCTGGTCGAGCGTGCGCCCCGCTCGGGCGCCGGCGGCGGCAGCAGGACCGCCCAGCCCGGTGCGTGCCGAATGAGGACCACCAGCCGGGTCCCGAGCGCCAGGCGACAATCCACGTGCTCGTCCGCGCCGGTGGAGCGCGCCGCGCAGGTCACGGAGCGTCCGTTGGCACGCACCTCCCGCACGGCGGCGCCGAGCGGAAGCGCGGGCGAGAAGACGAGCGTGTCCACGCCCGTTCCCGCCGTGCGCGTCAGCTCCATCGCCAGGGTGGTGTCGGTGCGCGCGAGCTGCACGGTGTATCGCCCCGTGCCCACGGGCAGTCGCTCGACGGCGAGGGAATCCCACTGGGGCGGCAGGTGTGGTGCGAGCGTCACCCGGTCGTCGGGCACGTCGCCTTCCCAGCCGACCAGCCCACGCAACAACGGGGTGAGCAGCATGGACGTCGCGAAGAACTGCTGCGGGACCGCGGTTTCGAGCGGCTCGAAGGTCGAGCCGGAGAACACCTCGGGGTTGGCGCCGAGCCCCCACAGGAACGTGGTGCGCGCGACGGCCGAAGTCGCCGCGAACCCCATGGTGGCGTTGTGCGCCCGGTACAGCCCCCACGCATCGAACCCGGTGACGAACGGCCACACGGTGCCGTTGTTATAGTGCAGCGGATCGAACAGCGGCGAGGTGGAAGCCAGGGCCCGCGCCCCCCAGTCGGTGGTGATGGCGGCGCGGGCGAGCGTCGCGGCCGTGGCCATGCCGCGGTCGTCGTCGAACAGCCCGAACGCCAGGCCGGTGGCGGGCCAGACCGTCAACTCCGTGGAGCGCGTGCCGTCGTCGAGCAGGGCGAACGCATAGCGCCCTTCGGTGGGGAGCCAGAGCTTCTCGCGCAACGAGGCGCGGGCGCGCGCGGCCAGGCGGCGCGCCTCAGCGGCGGCGGCCCGGTCGCCCGCGAGCTCCGCCATCTGGGGAAACACCTCGAGCGCCCGGACCCAGACGGCGGACATGTAGATGTCGGACTGCAGGCCCTTCTGCAGATCACCGACCTCGATCGCGCCGGCGCCGGCCTTGGCGTTGTCCATCAGGCCGTCGCCATCCGCATCGGTACCCTTCGCCCAGTCGTAGGCCTTCTTCAGGTTGGGCCAGAGACGGCGCACGGTCACGCTGTCTCCGGAGGCGCGCCAGTACTCGGCCAGCGCGAGCATCCAGAAGGGCGTCGTGTCGCCGTGATAGAACGCGTAGGGGTAGTCCTCGAACCAGCGGATGCGGGCCGCGCCCTGGGAGATCTCGTGCGGGATCTTTCCGGCGTTGGGCGGCGATTTTCCCTGGTAACCCGCGAAGAAGGCGAGGCCGTCGCGCGCCACCGGCCACAGTCCGGCCGAGCTCATCGCGAACGAATTGATCGCGGCATCGCCCCCGAAGAACCACCCGAAGCCCGGCCGCGTGCCGGTGGCACCGCTGGGACCGTAGCCCGCCACCAGACCGCATCCCAGGTCGGGGTTGCAGACCATGGCTTCATCCAGGTTCAGGCTGGCCCAGCGCACCGCGAGATCGAGCGTCGCATCGGGTGAATGGAAG
>DATGDT010000416.1:0-7979 GCA_035310725.1 Gemmatimonadales bacterium | reverse complement strand
GGTCGTGCCCCACCCCTTGTCCGCCGCCACCTTCGTCAGCGCCGCCGTCAACGTCGTCTTCCCGTGGTCCACGTGCCCGATCGTCCCCACGTTCACATGCGGCTTCGTCCGCTCGAACTTTGCCTTGGCCATTGGTGCGTGGTCCTCGCGTCGAGAAAATCGCTATCGGCTATCAGCTGTCAGCTACTTCTCGTCAACCATTCTGCTGCGCTCATTCGGTTCGTCGGATCAGCCGATAGCTGATAGCCGACAGCCGGCAGCGCAGTTTCAGTTCCCCAAGCTCGCGACCGGGATTGAACCGGTGACCTCGTCCTTACCAAGGACGCGCTCTACCGACTGAGCTACGCGAGCGACATCCCAGCATCACAGAGCGGGCGACGGGGCTCGAACCCGCGACCCTCAGCTTGGAAGGCTGATGCTCTACCAACTGAGCTACGCCCGCGCGCTCCCGCGCGCCCCGATGGTGGGGGAAGGATTCGAACCTTCGTAGGCCGAAGCCGGCAGATTTACAGTCTGCTCCCTTTGACCGCTCGGGCACCCCACCTGGCCCTGCGTCGTCTCGGCCGGCTCGCCGATTGGTACCTCCCACTGACGACGCACCCCGCGCCTTGCGCCGCGGGGTGAATTGTGTTTCGAGTTGCGATCTCCGCTTCGGGCTTCGTGAGCTGACGAAGGGACTCGAACCCTTAACCTGCTGATTACAAATCAGCTGCTCTACCAGTTGAGCTACGTCAGCTGGCCATCGTCAAACTTCACAGACTCATAGCTTAACCGCCCGGGGCGTCAAGGGCAAGGGAAGGAGCCGGAACGAGTTAGCCCTTGGGCTTCAACAGCTCCCGGTACGGCCCGTACTCGTCGAGGGAGGCGAGCGCGAGGTCGGCGTGCAGGGACGCGAAATCCATCCCTTGCAGGATGGCGGTATGCAGCAGGTCGACGGCGGTTTCCCGGTCGCCCAGCAACGCGTGAATACGGGCCCGCTGGTAGGTGTTTCCGCCGAGCATGTACCGCTCGGGGCTCGACTTCAGCAGGCTGTCGAAACGCACCGCCTCCGCCCGTTTCCCCTCGCGCGCCGCGATGGCACCGAGGGTGCCGAGGGCCGCAAACCGACCCATGGCGCCGTTGGCCTTGGGGGATGCGACGAAGCCCTCGAGCAGCCGGCGGGCGTCCTCCAACCGCCCGGCCTCGAAGTACGCCTGCGCCAGGCCGAGCCCACCGTCGTCCTCGTGCCCCACCTCCGCCCGCCGCCGCTCGTACCAGGTGATGGCCCTGGTGACCGCGTCTCGGGCCGCTTCGGGATACCCGTGGGCTCGCAGCTCCGCCGCCGCCAGCAGCGCCACACTCCCGGGCGTCCAGGAGTCCTGCGATCCGAGCTGCTGCGCTTCGTCCAAGCGTTGCCAGAGCTCGTCCAGGCGGCCGAGGGCCGCCAGCGCTCGCACCTCGGTGACCACCCCCCCGAGCTGCCCCGGCGCCCGGCGGCGACCCGCCGTGGCCTCTTTCAGCTCGCGACGGTGCTCGCCGAGCAGGTGCAGCGCCGTCGTCATGTCCCACGCGTAGACGTAGGTCCCCCGAAACAGACCGCGATCCGGATCGACTCGCTCCATCGAGGCGAGCGCCTCTTGCGGGCGATTGAAGGAGATCGCCCCGTTGGCGAGCAGGAACTCGGCATCGGAGCCGGGAGCGACGCGGGCCAGCTCGCGCGCGGCCTCGAGGGCGGCCGGACCATTCCCGCGCACGACGCCGGCCACCCAGCCGAGATAGCTGCGATCGGCAGGGGCGAGCGGTCGCTTCGATCGCTCGAGTCGGCGCACGATGGAATCCGCGCCGCCATGATCCCCCAGATTGAGGCGGGCGGCCGCCGACCAGATCAACGCCACACTGAACGTCGAATCTCCAGCGGCGGCCCGGTCGAAATGATCGCGGGCACCCGGATAGTCGAACCGGGCGAAGCGATCCAGTCCCTCGACGAACTCCTGATAGGCCGCGTAATCGGGCGGCTGACTCGCCGCGGCCGCCCAGCCGGCCAGCTTCGGGTTGAAGAGGGTTCCCAACGCGATCATCACGCGCTCACGCAGCTTCTCGACCGCGACGAGGGGATTGGCAACCGGCCCGACCACCGGATCGAGAGCCCGCATCACCTTGCCGTCCCGGGCGTCCGCGATGTCGATCTGAAACCGGAGGCTGTCGCCCTGCCGGTAATACGCCCCCGATACGACGGTCCGGGCCTGCGTCTCACGCCCCAGCGCACGGATCCCGGCGGCACCGCCGGCTCCGGGAACCGGGGGGGTCGGCGTCGCGGTCGTGGCTATCACGGTCACCGAGGGGACAACCTCGACGAGCCCGGTCTCGGTCAGTCCCTGCGTCACCCAATCCGCTGCCATGTGACCGAGGGGATCGAGTGCCGTATCCCCCGTGCGGTTCTCGATGACGTCGACGACCACCCGTCCAGGAACGAGCACCGAGCGGGGTCGCCCGATCAGCACGAGTCCGACTGCGACCACGATCAGGACCAGTGCAACGACGGCGGCCCTCCAGCTCCTGCGACTCGCGAACCTGCTCCTGCTCGGCAGACTGGGACGGTGCGCCGATCCGCCGAGTGCATCGGCGAATTCGGTGACCGTGGCGAAGCGATCCGCAGGCAGCGGCGCGAGCGCCCGGGAGATCGCGTGTTTCACGGCGCGCCCCTCGCCGGTACTGGCACCGCGCAGCGCACCGCTCGTTCCCAGGGCCTCCCAATTGGCCACGTCTCCGACCCCGGCCCGCGCGGGCAGCTCGCCGGTGAGCAGCTCGAACATCAGGCAGCCCAGGCTGTAGATGTCCGAGCGCGCGTCCACTTCGCCACCCATCGCCTGCTCCGGGCTCATGTAGCCCGGCGAGCCGACGGCGTGCCCCGTCTGCGTGAGGGTCTGGCCGCCGGCGGCGCTGATGGCGCGGGCGACGCCGAAGTCGGCTACCACGGGATGGCCGCCCGACATCAGGACGTTCTCGGGCTTGATGTCGCGGTGCACCACCCCCTGCGCGTGGGCATAGGCGAGTGCGTCCGCGATGTCGAGCACGATGTGGACCGCGTCCTCGAGCGGCACCCGCCCCTGCTTGACGAGGCGGTGCCGGAGCGATTCGCCCTCGATGTACGGCATGATGTAGTACAACAGCCCGCCGGCCTCGCCGGCCGCGAAGATCGGAACGATGTGGGGGTGGGTGAGCCGGGAGGACAACTCCACCTCCCGGATGAAACGGTCGTACATCAGGCGGCTGGCGATGTCCGGCTCCAGGACCTTGATGGCCACGGAGCGGCGTGGATGCTGCTCGGTGGCCAGATACACCCGCGCCATGCCCCCGGCCCCGATCTGCCGTTCCACCTGGTAGCGGGGAGCGAGATGCTCACGCAACTGCTCGATCACCGAAACCATGGCGTGAACTTAGCGGACCGCCGACAGGCGGGCGAGTGTGATCGGGTGAAGCCGTCGCCCTCTGGCCGAATCCACTGTGCGCGATAGTATGAGCATGATGACCCTGCCCCGCGGCTCGCCGATCGTGCGGCTCCTCGCCTACTACGTGCTTCTGGCGGGTGCGGTCTGGGCCGTGCTGTCGCTGTTCCCCGGCATTCCCGGGCTGGAGCAGCGGTTCCGGGACATATCGGCCCTGAGCGCCGGGAGCCGCGGGCGCAGCTTCACCGACGTGAGCACCGGTCTGGAGACCCTGTCGCAGGGCGACCTGGTGCTGGTCACACTTCTCGCCAGCCTCGCGGCCCTCGCGCTCGTGGTGCCCGTCGCCTACGTGTACATGATCACCAAACGACGCCGTGGGTACGACCAGTCGGTGGTCCAGACCGTGATCATTCTGCCCATGGCGGTCGCCGGCACCGTGATCCTGGTCCAGAACAGCATCGCGCTGGCGTTCGCGCTCGGGGCCGTGATGGCCGCCGTGCGGTTCCGCAATACGCTCAAGGACACGAAAGACGCGGTCTACATCTTTCTGGCGCTCGCGGTCGGCGTCGCGGCCGGCGTGTTCGCCCCTGCGGTGGCGGCGACGATGTCCGTCGTCTTCAACCTCGTCGTGCTGGCGCTGTGGTACTTCAATATCGGGAACATCTACGTGGACCAGCGCGGGCGGGTCGAACCGCTGCGCCCCGGCGAAGCCCTGCTGGGCCCCGGGAAGACCGGCGAGTTCCTCTCGCTCGGGGATCCCCAGCTCCTGGCGGCCCTGACCCCCGCCGAGCTGGACGAGGTGGCGGACCGGGCGGCTCGGCTGCAGGCGTATATCGCCGGACGCTCCGGGGACACGAAGAAGAAACGCTTCACCGCCGTGGTGCTGGTGCACACCACCGATGCGAAGGCGGCGCAGCCGCTGGTCGAGAGCGTGCTGGAGGAACAGACGAAGCGCTGGCGACTCGCCGAGATCCTGCCCAGCGTGGAGGGGACCACGACGCTCGAATACATGGTGCGGGTGAAGGAAGACTCGGAGTCCAGCGCCCTGCTCGAGCACCTCCAGCGCCGTGGCGCGCCGAGCGTCGTGGCGGCGGAGTACCGCTCGCTGCGAGGGCTCAAGCCGGCCGAGCAGTGAGCCCGGCGCGGTGGGTGCCGTGGATCACGCTCGCCTGGGCGTTCCCGGTGACGCCGGTGCCGCTGCACGCGCAACACGCCGATCCCCTCCCGCCTCCGGCGCGCGTCCGGCTGGCCGCGGGCGAGCGATACCGCGCCGGCTGGCTGCATCGTCTGCTGCTCGGTGCCCACTACCGCGACCTGTGGGCCACGCCCCTGAGCGTCGACGTGCTCGATCTGGCGACGTTCGCCGGCGGTTTGACGCCGGACACGTGCGGGGGGCGGCGTCAGACCAAGTCCGTCCGGCTGCGCGGCGCCGACCGGCAGGAGTACGTGTTCCGGTCGGTGGACAAGGACCCGACCCTGGCCCTCCCGCCGGAGCTGCGCCGCACTTTCGCGCGCGACGTGCTGCAGGACCAAATCAGCTCCGGGCACCCGGGCGCGCCGCTCGTCGTCGCTCCGTTGCTCGAGGCGACCGGCGTCCTCCACGCGACCCCTTCGCTCTACGTGCTCCCCGACGATCCCCGGCTCGCCGCCCTCGCGTGCGTTCCTGCCGGAACGCTCGGCATGATCGAGGTACGCCCGGCAGGCGCCACGGACGAGGAGCCAGGATTCGCGGGGGCAGCCGACGTGGTGAGCACGCAGAAGCTGTTCAACCGGCTCGAGCGCAGCGCAACCGACCGGGTCGACGCCCGCGCGTTCCTGGCCGCCCGCCTGCTCGACGTCTACATCGGTGACTGGGACCGCCATCAGGATCAGTGGCGCTGGGCGCGCTACGACGAGGGCGAGCTCCACTGGTGGCGACCGATCCCCCGCGATCGCGACCAGGCCTTCGCCCGCCTCGACGGATTGCTCGTGCAGCTGGCGGGCGTGTACTTCCCGCAGCTCGTCGGATTCGACGACGACTACCCGGATCTGTTCCGGCTCACCTTCGCCGGCCAGGTGCTCGACCGCCGGTTGCTGACCCAGCTCGAACGTCCGGTGTGGGATTCCATCGCGACCGCGCTGCAGCTGCGGCTCAGCGACTCCGTCATCGACGCCGCCGTCCTTCGGCTGCCCGCCGAATACCGTCGCGGCAGCGGGAGGAATCTCGCATCGGCGCTGCGCCGTCGTCGCGACCACCTCCCGGAGGCGGCCCGCCGCTTCTACCGCCTCCTCGCCGGCTACGTCGACGTCCACGCGACCGATGAGGTGGATGGCGCCGAGCTGCAGCGGCAGCGGGAACGCAGCACGCTCCGGCTGACCTCGCATGGCATGACCTATTTCTCACGCTCGTTCGATCCGCGGGAGACGAACGAAATCCGGCTCTACCTCCACGGCGGCAACGACCGGGTGGTCGTGCTCGGCTCCGAAACCGGCCCGCTCGTGCGCGTCATCGGTGGCGGGGGTGACGATACGCTCGTCGACTCCACCACGGGCGGGTCGGTGCGGTTCTACGACGATGGCGGCGTGAATCGGATGGTGCGCGGCCGTCACACCGTCGTCGACACGCGACCCTATACAGCCCCTCCGGTGGACACCAGTACGCTGGGGCGGCCCCGCGACTGGGGCGCCCGCGTGGTCCCGTTCACGTGGGTCTCCTTCGGGTCCGACATCGGCCTGTTCGCCGGCGGCGGGATCGTGCGCACCGGGTATGGGTTCCGGCACACTCTATACCACACGCGCCTCAGGATCCGGGGCGGATACGCGAGCGGGGCGGCGAGCTACCGGGCCGAGCTCGTCGACGAGATCCGGGATTTCCCCGGCCGGGCGACCACGAGCCTGCGGCTGCGCGCCTCCGGGATCGACGTGGTGCGGTTCTACGGGTTGGGCAACGAGACGCCCGACACCGGATCCACGCGGTTCCACAAGGTCCCCCAGCAGCAGTATCTGATCGCCCCGACGGTCACCTGGCCCGTCTCCGCCGCGACGCTCGTCTCGCTTGGCCTCGTCTTGAAGGATGCGGAATCGACGCCGGATTCCACCCGCCTGATCGGCGTGCTGCGGCCCTACGGGATCGGTTCGTTCCAGCAGGCCGGCGCCATGGGGGAGCTGCGCATCGACACCCGCGACCTCCCGGCCTGGGCGACGCGCGGCGCGCTGCTCGCGATCTCGGGCAGCGCCTATCCGGCGACGCTCGACGTGATCCGCGCCTTCGGGGAGGTCACGGCCCAGGCCGCGACCTACCTGACCATCCCGCACGGGCCGACCCTCGCGCTGCGTGCCGCCGGTACGCGGGTCTTCGGCCCCTACCCCTTCCACGAAGCGGCCTTCGTCGGTGGCGGCACGACCGTCCGCGGATATGCCGAGCATCGCTTCGCAGGCGACGCGTCGCTGGCCGGCAACGTGGAGCTGCGCGCGCGGGTGGGTCGGTTCTACGCGTTCCTGCCGATCGAATTCGGCGTGTTCGGGCTGGCCGACGCCGGGCGGGTGTTTCGGTCCGGGGAAACGTCGGACGTGTGGCACGGCGCCGCCGGTGGCGGACTCTGGCTCGCCGTCCTCAGCCGCGTGAATACGCTGACCCTGGCGGCCGCGCGCTCGCCCGAGGGCACGGGCATCTACGTGCGCGCCGGCTTCGCGTACTAGGCCGATGGGCGCGGCGCCGTCCCTCGAATGGCGCGGGGAAGTCCCCAGCCTCGAGCTCCTGGACCGGATGGTGCGCGAGCCCCTGCCCCTGGGGCTGCGGGCCGAATCCACCGAACGGACCTTCCACCGCGATGTGTATTTCGATGCGGCGGACTGGACGCTGCGGCGCCGCGGTGTGTCGTGCCGGTTCCGGGTGCGCCTCGATGACCGCCGCTTCCTGACGGTGCGGAGCCTGGGGCGGACGGAGGACGCCGCGATGGTGGTCATCCCCCAGACCTTCGAGGCCGAGGTCGAGGAGCTCACGGGCGACCAGGCGGTCGCGGGGAACTCCGAGCCCGCACGACGTCTGCGTGCCCTGATCGAACCCTCCCGGCTCCAGCCACGCCTCGAGTTCGAGACCGACCGGCGGCTGCGACGCTCGCGCGCGGGATGGTTCGCCCGCGCCCGATTCGAGTTCCTGTACGACGTCGTGACGGTGCGCAGCCAGGATGTGTCGCAGACCCTGCAGGAAGTGACGCTGCGGCGTGTGCGTGCCGGCCGGCCGGCCTTCGAGCTGGTGGTGAACGCCCTGCGCGACAGCTACGGTCTGCGACCCCTGCTGGTCGGCAAGTTCGAACGGGCCGAGAAGCTCCGGCAGGAGCTCGAGGCGGAGACCGTGGCGCGATCCACGCGGGGCCAGCGCGAGATCGTACTGATCGCCCTCGAGGAATCCACGATCGCCCTGCGACACGACCGCGGAACCCTGTCCCTGCCCGCCGCCGGCGGCAGCGGAGAGGAAGGCGTTCGCCACCTGCTGCGCACCACCTTCGGGAGTGGCGACGGGCAATTGCGCTTTCTGGGGCTGGCCCCGACGGTCGGCGACAGAGCGCCGCTCGA
>DATGDT010000415.1:0-12957 GCA_035310725.1 Gemmatimonadales bacterium | reverse complement strand
GACCGCCGGCTCCACGCGCAGCAGGCGGCGGGCGGCGGCATTCACCGTGCGAATCACTCCACCGGCGTCCGTGGCGATGACGCCGTCGCTCATCGCCTCGACCAGCGCGGCGGTCTCCTCACGCTCCCGGCGCAGCGCGGCGAAGCGGGCGTCGAGCTCGTCGTGCATCGCCCGCAGCGCCCGGACGTGCTGCGCGATTTCGGGGACGCGGCTGTCCGGAAACACGGGGCTTCGCTCTTCGGCGATGGCCCTGGCCGCGTTGGTGAGTGCGAGGAGCCGTTGCGCGTAGTACCGGCTGCCCACCCAGGCGAAAACGGCTGCGAGGGCGATCGCCACCGCTCCAGCGAGCCAGATCGCGCGCTGGATGGCGTTGATCGGTGCGTCCACGGCGGCCAGGGTCGCCGACACACGAACAACGGCGAGCCCCGGTGGCCCCCCACGAATCGCGAGGTACATGCGGTTGACGTCGGTCGAAACGCTGTAGCGCTTCGATTCGCCGACGCCGCTCGCGAGCGCGGCCATGACCTCGGGGCGGTGTGCGTGGTTCTCGAGCTGCGGCAACGCGTCGGCCGGAAACTCGGTGTCACCCCGCACGCGCCCCGTGGAGTCGATCAACGTCACGCGGTGGCCGATGAGTGTGCCGAGCTGAATCGCGATCGTGGGCCAGGCGGTCGAGTCGGCCGGGATCAGCCGCGAAACCAGCCGCGCCTCCCGCTCGAGCCCTTCAGCCGTCTGCAGCTCGAGCCGGTCGCGGAGAATGCGATCGGCGGCGATGGTGAGTCCCAGGACCGTGGCGGCGGCCAGCAGGCTGGCCGAGAGGAAGAACCGGGTGGAGAGGCGCACTCAGCGGTCGCGCGCGGGGGGGACCCGGAACCGATATCCCACGCCGCGTACCGTCTCGACGCAGTCGCCGGCCGCGCCGAGTTTGGTGCGCAGCCGCTGCACGTGCATATCCACGGTTCGCGTCTGAATGTCGGGCTGGGCCTGCCAGACCGTCTCCAGGAGGTCGGTACGGGATTGCACGCGCCCGGAGCGCTCCATGAGCAGCCGCAGCAGCTTGAACTCGGTCGCGGTGAGCTCGATCTCGACGTCGTTCACCGTGACGCGGTGGGCCCCGGGATCGAGCCGCACGCCGCCGGCGCTGAGAATCCCGCCGGCCGCGACCGGCACCGCCGCGAGGCGGCGCAGCACCGCGCCTACTCGCAGGACCAGCTCCTGCGGCGAGAACGGCTTGGCGAGATAATCGTCGGCTCCTCGCTCGAGGCCGGCGATGCGGTCCGGCTCTTCCTTGCGGGCCGTGAGCAGGATGACGCCCATGTGCCGGGTCTCCTCCCCACGCCGCAGGTCGGCGAGGATGTCGAGGCCGGAGCGGCCGGGCAACATCAGGTCGAGGACCACGAGATCGGGGCGCTCGACGCGCGCCCGCGCCAGGGCCTCCGCGCCGTCGCCGGCGGTCGTCACCCGGTAGCCCGCTTTCGCCAGATGGTAGGCGACCAGGCCGGCGATATCCGGCTCGTCGTCCACCACGAGCACGCGTTGCGGAGGGGAGGCGCCCGCTTCAGGAGACATGGGCCGGGTGCTGCGGATGGCGCGGTGCGGCCGCCCGGGCCCGCGCCGCCGCGGCGTCGGCGCGAAATGCGGGATCGGTCTTGAGCGCATGGAGCACGCCCCGCACCATGCGACCCTGCGCCCCGGCCGGCAGAGTGAGGTGATACGCCACGCGTGTGGCGAAGCGCCGATTCTGGACCAGTCCCATGGTCCGGAGCACCCGGAGGTGCCGCGACACGGTGGGTTGGGGCAGCTCGAGGATGCCGACGAGGTCCGACACGTAGAGCGTGGTGGCCGCGAGGCAGTTGAGCACGCGCAATCGCGTCGGCTCGGCGAGGGTCGTGAGATAGTCGGCCGGCGACATGGGCGTCGAAGGTAGCGCCGCGACCCGAGCCTTGGCAATTTTCGGCTCATCATGCGCTTCCTTCTGAGTCTCGTGTTTGCAGTCCAGCAGACGCCGCTTCCCAGTCCCGACACCGCTCACGTCGTGATCGTCGCCACCACCGACGTCCACGGCCGAGTGCTGGGCTGGGATTACGTGCGCGACCGTGCGGCGCGCGGCGGCCTGTCGCGCGCGGCGGCGATCCTGACGACGCTGCGCGCCCAGTATCCCGGCGAGGTGCTCCTGGTGGACGCGGGCGACCTGCTGGAGGGGAACCCGTTCGCCAAGTACTTCGGGCGCGTCGAGCGGCGGCGTCCCGATCCGGTCGTGGACGCTCTCAACGCCCTGCAGTACGACGTGGCGACGCCCGGCAACCACGACTTCGATTTCGGCCTGGATTTGCTGGCGAGCGCGGACAGCGACGCCACGTTCCGCTACGTCAGCGCGAACGTGGTGACGACCGTCGGGGGCAGAGGTGGGTCGCGGGACTCGCTGCTGTTCCCGGCGACGGTGGTGATTCAGCGCGGTCCGGTGCGCGTGGGGATCACGGGACTCACGACGCCGGGGGTGAACGTGTGGGACCGGCGACAGCTGGGCGGGCGGGTTCACGTGCGGTCGATCGCCGCCGCCGCCCCGGCCGCCCTGGCGGCGCTGGAGCGGGAGGGGGTGGACCTCAAGGTCGTGCTGATTCACAGCGGCATGGGGGAGGCGTCGTCCTACGATACGACGCACGTGGGCCCCGAGAACGACGCCGCGGCGCTGGCGCGCATGACGCCCCGGCCGGACGTGGTCGTGGTGGGACACACCCACCGCGAAATACGCGACTCCGTGATCAACGGCGTCCATTTCGTACAGCCGAGAAACTGGGCGCTGAGCCTGTCGGTGGTGCACGTCTGGCTCGCCCGGGACAGCGCCGCACCGGGGCGTTGGCGGGTCGCCCAGGTGCGGGGCGACCTCATCCCGCTCGGGGACGTCGGCGAGGTTCCCCAGTTCGCGCGCCGTTTTGCGGATGCGCATGAGCGGGTGCGGGCCTGGGCCGATGAGGCGCTCGGCACCGGGGGGCCCGGCTTCGACGGGCGATACGGCCGCGCCGGGGATACGCCGCTGCTCGATTTCGTCAACGCCGTGCAGCGACGCCGGTCGGGTGCCCAGCTCGCGGCGACGGCGGACTTCGATCCGTCGAGCGGCCTGCCCGACGGGACGATCCACCGGCGCGACGTCGCCGGGATCTATCCGTACGAGAACACTCTCGTCGCCCTGCGGATCTCGGGGCAGCAGCTCAGGGACTTCCTGGAACATTCGGCTGAGTACTACCGGACCCTCGAGCCGGGACGCCGCATCGTGAACGATGCCGTGCAGGGCTACAACTTCGACGCAGTGAGCGGGGCGAGCTACCGGATCGACCTGGCGCGACCCGCGGGGCAGCGCATTGTGAGCCTCACGGTGAACGGCCGTTCCGTGTCCGCCGCCGACAGTTTCACCTTCGCCACCAACAGCTACCGGGCCGCCGGCGGAGGCGGGTACACGATGCTGCTCGGCGCCCCGATCGTGTACGATCGCGGCGAGGATGTCGGCGAGCTGCTCGCCGAGGAAGTCCGCCGGGTCGACACGGTCACGGCCGCCGCCTACTACACGCCGAGCTGGGCCATCCTGCCTCCCGGCGATTCCGCGGCCCGGGCCGCGTTCGCGCCGCCGCCACCGCCCGTTCCCCAGACCGACAGCACTCTGCTGCGCGTGCTGGCGATCACGGACTTCCACGGTGCCCTGCAGCCGCGCGTGTGGGCCTGGTCGCAGGGGCGGCCGGTCGGGGGCGCCGCGGCGATCAAGACCTGGCTCGACAACCTCGCGAAGGACTGCGGATGCACGAGCATCCGCCTCGACGGCGGCGACGAGATCCAGGGTACACCGCTCGCGAACTTCCAGTTCGGCCGGCCGGTGATTGCGGCCTTCAACTCCCTGGCGATCGACGCGGCCGCGATCGGCAACCGCGACTTCGAGTGGGGTGTGGATACGCTGCAGACGCGCGTGCGCGAGGCCCGGTATCCGTTCGTGTCCGCCAACATCAGCGACTCCGCGGGGCGCGTGCCGGACTGGGTGACGCCGTGGACCGTGCTGACGCGCGGCAGCGCGAAGGTGGCGGTCATCGGCCTGACCACCCGCAGCACGCCCGAAACGATCCGTCCGGGCAATGTGGCCGGGCTGGTCTTCGGCGACCTCGCGGGCGCGGTGCGCCGGGTGCTTCCCGCGGCGCGTGCCGCGGCGGACTTCGTCATCGTGCTCGCGCACGACGGCGCGGTATGCGATTCGACCGGCTGCCGGGGGGAGATCCTGACGCTCGCCGACCGGCTCGATTCGGCCTCGGTGGACCTGATCGTCGCTGGGCACACGCACGAGCGGGTGGATACGGTGGTGCACGGCATCCCGATCGTGCAGGCGGGGAGCTCGGGACGGGATGTCGCGGTGGTGGATTTCGTCCGCGCAGCCGGCGGGGGACGTGTGGTCCGGACGCGGCTCGAGACGCCGTGGGCGGACTCGGTCACCCCGGATCGCGACATCACGACCGCGCTGTTCCGCGAACAGCACGTGGTGGACAGCATCACCGCCCGCACGGTGGCCAGGCTGCGCACCGCGCTGGGTCGAACCGGGGACGAGTACCCGCTGGGGCGACTCGTGGCGGACGCCTACCGGAACATCGGGAAGGCCGATGTCGCCCTCATCAACAACGGCGGAATTCGCGCCGACCTGCCCGCGGGGGCGGTCAGCTACGGCGCGCTGTTCGACATGCAACCGTTCCAGAACCGGCTGGTCCGGGTCACGCTGACGGGCGCCGAGCTGCGCGAGACGCTGGAGCATGCGCTCGCCGGGGGCAGGCCCCAGGTCCACGTGTCCGGACTGCAGGTCTGGTACAGCCCGACTCGGTCCGAGGGCCATCGCATCCGCAGGGTGCGGTTGCTGAACGGCCGGTCGCTCGACCTGAAGCGTCACTACACCCTGGCGGTCCCCGATTTTCTGGCGGCCGGCGGCGACGGCTTCGCGATGCTCACGGCCGCCCCGCGCGTCGACGCCGGGGTGGTGGACATCGATGCCGTCATCACGTATCTGGGCGTGGTGCCACAGCCGGTGAGCGCCCCCGGCGACGTGCGATTCCATGGGGACGAGAGGAAGACGCGGTGACCGCCGACAGCGTACGGGTGTTCGTCAACGAGCGGCCGGTGGATGTGGCGCGGGGCGCGACCGTGCGCGACGCGGTCGCGGCGCTGGACCGATCGCTTGCAGACCTGCTCTCCGCGGACGGCGGAGGGGCGGGCGCGTACGTCACCGACGGTGTGGGGCGGACGGTGGATGCAGGGGATCCGATCCCCGAAGCGGGCGCGGTGCTGCGGGTCGTCGTGACGGCGCGTCGCGGACCGCCGCGCCTGACGAAGGACGCGCTGCGCGCCTGGCCCAAGGCCGAGCTGCACGTGCATCTGGACGGTTGCCTGCGGCCGCGCACGATGCTGGAGCTGGCGCGCGCCCAGGGCGTGCGCCTCCCGGCCGACACGCCCGAGGATCTGGGGCGCGCGCTGATGATCACCGCCGCGCAGAGCCTCGAGGAGTATCTCGAGAAATACGCCGTGAACCTGTCGGTGATGCAGACGGCCGAAGCCCTGGAGCGGATCGCGTACGAGTTCGTGGTGGACGTCGCCAAGGAGAACGTGCGCTACGTGGAGGTGCGCTACTCCCCGCTGCTGCACCAGCCGGCGCTCACGCTCAGCCAGGCGATCGAGGCGCCGCTGGCGGGCGTGCGGCGCGCATCGGCGGAGACGGGGACGAAGGTGGGGCTCATCATGTGCGGCATCCGCACGCTGCCGCCGGCGCGTTCGCTGGACCTGGCCCGGGCGGCCGCCGACTACCGCGGCGAGGGTGTGGTCGCCTTCGATCTGGCCGGCGCCGAACGCGGGCACTCCGCGCGGGACTTCCGCGCCGCCTTCGAATTCGCCGCGCAGCACGGCCTGGCGTGCACCTGTCACGCGGGCGAGGGCGACGGCCCCCATTCGATCGGCGACGCGCTGCACGTGTGCGGGGCGCAGCGCATCGGCCACGGCACGCGGCTGGGCGAGGATCCGGCGTTGCTCGAGGAGGTCGTCGCCCGCCGGATTCCGCTGGAGATGTGTCTGACGAGCAACGTCCACACGCACACGGTGGCGTCGCTGCGCGAGCATCCGTTCCGGACCTACCTGCAGCAGGGCATCGTGGTCACGCTGAATACCGACGGCCGGCTGGTGGACGGCATCACCCTCACCGACGAGTATTTCACCGCGCACGCCGTCCTCGGTCTCACCCGGGAAGAGCTGGCGCGGGTCACCCTCAACGCCTGTGAGAGCGCCTTCCTGCCGGAGTTCGAGCGAGTGGCGCTGGTGTCACGGGTCCAAAGCGAACTGGAGAAACTCGCGTGAGCGACACATCGGGTGCCCGTGATGCGATGATCGAGGAGGCCGCCGGGGCGGTGCGGAAGCGGCTCGAGGGTCGCGCGCCGACGGTCGCGATCGTGCTGGGCTCGGGGCTCGGGCACCTGGCCGACGAAGTCCAACAGGCGGTGCGCGTCCCCTACGCGCAGATCCCGGGATTCCCGCAGCCGAGCGTGGCCGGGCACAGAGGTGAGCTCGTGGCCGGGACGCTCGAGGACATGCCGGTCCTCGTGCAGAGCGGCCGGTTCCATCTCTACGAAGGTCATTCCGTGGACGTCGCCGCGCTCCCGGTCCGGGTATTCGCCCGGCTCGGCGTCCGCACGCTGATCGTCACCAACGCGGCCGGAGGGGTGCGGCCCACGTTCCGCGCGGGCACGCTGATGCTCATCGCGGATCACGTGAACCTGATGTTCCGCAATCCGCTGATTGGCCCGGTGCTGCAGGGTGAAGAGCGCTTCCCGGACATGAGCGAACCGTACGACGCGGGCCTGCGCGCGCTGGCGCGGCAAGCGGCCCGGGAGGCCGGCATCGCCCTGGAGGAGGGGGTCTACGTCGGGCTGCTCGGCCCGTCGTACGAGACGCCAGCGGAAATCCGTATGCTGCAGCGACTTGGGATCGACGCCGTGGGCATGTCCACCGTGCCCGAAGTGATCGTGGCCCGCGCGCGCGGCATCCGGTGTCTCGGGTTCTCCACCATCACGAATCTGGCGGCGGGCATCTCCCCCACCAAGCTGTCCCACGCCGAAGTGCTCGACGTCGGCCGCCAGATGGGCCAGTCCCTGGCCGCGATCGTGCGCGGCGTAGTGCGGCTGCTCCCCGGCGCCTGACGCGCCTGACCGGGCGACGCCCGGCCGCTGCAACCTTTTCTTCCCGACCGACGTCCAAGGGTTCGATCCGCGCGCGCCGTCACGCGCCTCGAGTCGCGCTGTCCAACCCTGCAGCCGGTCGGGCGTATGACGACGATCTCGTGTTTCCTGGTCTGTCTCGCAGCGGCAGCCCCCGTCCCCCCCGTGACGGTCGATTCCCCCTACATCATGGCTCCGCAGGTCCGCGCGATGCGGGCCCTTCAGCCGCTGGTCGTGGACGGACGGCTGGACGATCCGGTGTGGCGCACGGCGGAGCGGGTGAGCGGGTTCCTGCAGCGCGACCCGCTCGAAGGGAAGGCCGCGTCGGAGAGCACGGTGGTGTACGTCGCCTACGACGACGCGGCGATCTACATCGGCGCGCGGATGTACGACGCGCACCCCGATTCGATCGTGGGGCGGCTGGGCCGCCGCGACGACTACGCCAACTCGGACCGCTTCAACGTGTTCCTGGACCCCTATCACGACCGCCGCAGCGGCGTGTACTTCGGCGTGGACGCCGCCGGGACGCTGTACGACGGCGTGCTGCTGAACGACGACTGGGACGACGATTCCTGGGACGGGGTGTGGGACGGGCACGTCCAGATCGACTCGCTCGGCTGGACGGCCGAGCTGCGGATTCCCTATTCCCAGCTCCGCTTCCACGCGGCGCCACAGTACGTATGGGGCGTGAACTTCAGCCGCGATATCGCGCGCCGCCACGAGCGGGACTACCTGGTGTACACGCCGAAGAACGGCAGCGGCTTCGTGTCGCGGTTCCCGGAGCTCGTGGGCATCACGGCCGTCACGCCGCCGCCGCGCCTCGAGGTGCTGCCCTACACGCGCGCCCGCGCCGAGTTCTCGCCGCATGCGGCGGGAGATCCGTTCCACGACGGCTCGGCCATGTCGCCCGATGCGGGGGTGGACGTGAAGCTCGGCATCGGCTCGAACCTGACTCTCAATGCCACCGTCAATCCCGATTTCGGCCAGGTCGAGGTCGATCCGGCGGTGGTGAATCTGAGCGATGTGGAGACGTTCTTCCAGGAAAAACGGCCGTTCTTCATCGAGGGCTCGTCGATCTTCAATTTTGGGCGCGGCGGGTCGAACAACTACTGGGGCTTCAATTGGGGCGACCCGGACTTCTTCTACACGCGGCGCATCGGGCGCGCCCCGCAGGGCAGCCTCCCGGCGGCGGACTTCGCCGACGTGCCGTCGGGCTCGCACATCCTCGGCGCGCTCAAGCTGACCGGAAAGGCGGGCTCGAGCTGGAACGTCGGCGCCCTGTCCGCCCTGACCTCACGCGAGTTCGCGCAGCTCGATACCGGGAACGCCCGCTTCCGCGCCGAAGTGGAGCCGCTCGCCTCCTACACGGTGGCGCGGGTCCAGAAGGAATTCCCCGATGGCCGGCAGGGGCTCGGCCTGATGACGACGCTCTCCGCGCGCCGCTTCGACGACCCGCGCCTGCGTGATGAGATCTCGAGCGGGTCGACCGCGGTGGGGTTGGACGGATGGACGTTCCTCGATCGCAACAAGACGTGGGTCGTGACGGGCTGGTTCGGCGCGAGCGACGTGCGCGGGACCGCGACCCGGATCACAGCGCTGCAGGAGAACTCGCAGCGCTACATGCAGCGGCCCGATGCGCGCAACTTCCACGTTGATCCCGCAGCGACCTCGCTCCAGGGCTGGGGGGCGCGCGTGTATCTCAACAAGCAGAAGGGCAACTGGTCCTCGAATTCCGCGATCGGCGCCATCTCGCCCGGATTCGACGTGAACGATCTCGGATTCCTGTGGCGAGCCGGCCTCGTCAACGCGCACGTGCAGGCCGGCTATCGCTGGAGTCAGCCCGGGAAGGTGTTCCGCTCCGCCAACACCGGCGGCGCCCTATTCCGCAGCTGGGACTGGGACGGCGATGTCACCTGGACGGGGGTGTTCCAGTACGGCAACCTCACGCTGCTCAACTATTACCAGATGGGCTGGAATGTCGCCTACAACCCGCAGACCCTCAACGACCGCCGCACCCGAGGCGGGCCGCTGTCGATCAACCGGCCGGGCTACCAGGTGGACGTCTACGCCAACAGTGACGGCCGGAAATCGGTCGTCGTGAGCCTGTCGACCGGCACCTACCAGTCGGAGCAGGACCGCTCCACCTACGTCGGCGCCAGTCTGCAACTCCGGCCTGCGTCGAACGTGTCCGTGAGCATCGGCCCGCAGTATTCCTGGGAGCGGACGCCGGTCCAGTATGTCACCCAGTATGCCGATCCGACCGCCACCCAGACATTCGGCAACCGGTACGTCTTCGCAGGGCTCGTGGCCAACGAATTGTCCGCTTCGCTGCGGCTCAACTGGACCTTCACGCCGAAGCTGTCGCTGCAATTCTACGGGCAGCCATTGATCTCGGCGGGGGCGTACTCGGACTACAAGGCGCTGGCCCGTCCCAAGAGCTTCGCGTTCGATCGCTGGAACGACGGGACCTCGACGTTCGACAGCACCACGTTCACGCCGCCAGCCAACGACTTCAACTTCAAGTCGCTGCGGGGCAACGCGGTCCTGCGGTGGGAGTACCTGCCGGGCTCGACGCTTTATCTCGTCTGGACGCAGAGCCGCCAGGACGTGGAGAACACGGGGGCGTTCCGCTTCGGACCCTCGCTCTCGCGCCTCACCCGTTCGCGGCCGGACAACATCTTCATGGTGAAATTCACCTACTGGTGGACACCGTAGCAGCCGAGACCGTCACGTCCGAGCCGACCGCCGAGATGATCGAGTCGGGCTGAACCTCGTTGAGGGACGCCCAGGCGGCGCCGTACAAGGCCGCGAAGTCCACCTGCAGCTCCACCGCCGTCACGGGCCGGATTGCCCAGGGCGGGTGCGCGACGTCGAAGGTGTGGAGCCGTCCGGATCGATCGGGACGGCAGCCGCGCACCCGCTCCTTCACCCAGTGGTCGAACGTGCCGGTGCCGGGGACTTCGGCGTGGAGATCGGCCCGGACGGCGACGCGCCAGCGCGGCTGATCGAGGCCGAAGGTGTATTCGGCCAGATACTCACCGTTCCGCTCATCCATCCGCGCCCGGATGGGGCCGGCGCGGAACGGCTCCCCGTAGAGCCGGCGCGCCGCAGCCGCCAGCAGCCGGCTCGGCACCATCTCCTGCACGAAGCGAACGGCTGCCCGGCCGGCATGGCGCAGGTACAGCCGCAGGTTGACCTGCGGGTACGCGGTGAGTCCGGGCACCGCGATCCCGCGGATGCGCACGCGTTCCATCCGGAGGGCGACGAGACTCACGTGGCAGCGGCCGCCCCAGCGGTCGGCGTCGCAGCCAGAGGGAACGAGCGGCAGCGCGAGATCGTCGGGAACGGGATAGGTCAGCAGCAGCAGGTCGCGCCAGTGCGCGCGCAGAAACGGATGCGTCACAACCCTTCCGACGGCGGCCGGGGCGGCGCCGGCACGAAATGGTTCAGCGGCCCGCGTCCCCGGCCCAGCCCGGGCGCCGCCGCGATGGCGCGCTGCACGAAATCGAGGGCGTCTTCGACGGCGCGGGTGAGCGGGCGATCCAGCGCCAGGCCGGCGGCGACGGCGGCCGAGAGTGTGCAGCCCGTGCCGTGCGTCGCGGTCGTGTCGATGCGCGGATGGGTGAAGCGATGGACTCCGCGCGCGCTCACCAGGACATCCACGATCGTGTCGCCGTCCAGGTGTCCTCCTTTTACGAGCACGACCTGGGCCCCCTGACGGAGCAGGGTCTGGCCGGCGCGCTCCATCTGCTCCGGGGTCCGGACCTCCTGCGCGGTGAGGATCTGCGCTTCGTCGAGATTCGGGGTGACCAGGGTCGCCAGCGGCACGAGGCGACGGGCGATCACCGCCTCGGCGTCCGGCGCGAGCAACCGGTCACCCGAGGATGCCACCATCACCGGGTCGAGCACGTAATTGGGGAGGCGCAGGCGCGTGATGGCATCGGCGACCGCTTCGACCACTTCGGCCGTTCCGAGCATGCCCGACTTCACCGCCACCGGTGGGAGATCCTCGGCCAGGGCGTCGAGCTGGGCGGTGACCAGCGACACCGGGATCGGCTCCCAGGCCCGCACGCCGAGGGTGTTCTGCGCGGTCACCGCACAGATGACGCTGGTGCCGAAGACCCCGAACTGATGAAAGGTCTTCAGGTCGGCCTGGATCCCGGCTCCGCCGCCGGAGTCGGAGCCCGCGATGGTCAGAGCGATCCGCATGAGCGCTTGGCGCCGGAGGCCTGTGGGGCGAACTTACAGGGGTGGGCCGTGAGAGACGACGAGGCTCGGGGACCGGGAGGGGCGCGCATCACCAGTAATCTGACATCCACGATCCGTGATCTCAAACGACGCAAGGCGCGCGGGCGGCGCGGCCTCGCGATCGTGGAAGGTATCCGGCTGGTGGAGGAGGCCGTCACGGCGCGACTGCGCATCGCCGGGGCGGTGGTGGGTCCCGATCTCGCGCGATCCTCGCGCGGCACCGCGCTGCGCATCGCGTTGGAGAACCACGCGGTCCCGGTGGAGGAGGTGCCGGCGCGCACCTTCACCGAGCTGGCGGACACCGAGACGCCGCAGGGAATCATCGCGGTCGTGGAGCCGCGGCACTGGACACCCGACGACGTGTCCCTCGACGGCTCCCCGTCCGCCCCGCCGCCCGTGCTGCTCGTCATCGACGGTGTGCAGGACCCGGGGAACGTCGGCACCCTCGTGCGCACCGCCCACGCGCTGGGCGCGCGCGGCTCGGTCGCCCTGCGGGGCACGGCGGACGTGTGGGGCCCGAAGGCGCTGCGCGCCGCGATGGGCGCCACGTTCCGCCACCCGGTCCTGACGTTCGACGATGAGGCGTTCATCGCGTGGGCGCGGCGGCACGACGTGACGCTGTGGGCCAGCGCGGCGGACGGCGAGCCGCTGTCGCGCGCACTGGGAAAGGTGGAGGGGCCGCACCAGGGGGTCATCGCCGTGATCGTGGGAAACGAGGGCGCCGGCATCCGGCCGCACCTGAACGCCGTCGCGGCGCGGCGCGTGGCGATTCCGCTGGCGCAGGGCGCCGAATCGCTCAACGTCGCCGTGGCGGCGGGAATCCTGCTCTACGAGGTCGCGCGTGCCCGTTGATCCGTTCTTCGCCGTCGCCGCCGGAATTCTCGGGCTGTGCTTCGGCAGCTTCCTGAACGTCTGCATTCTCCGGCTGCCCGGCGAGCAGTCCCTGCTGCGGCCGCCGTCCACCTGCCCGAGCTGCAAGCAGCCCATCGCCTGGCGCGACAACATCCCGGTGGTGTCGTGGTTGCTGCTGCGCGGCAAATGCCGCAACTGCGGCAATCCCATCTCGGTGCAGTACCCGGTGATCGAGGCGCTGGTCGGCCTGTTGTGGGTGGCCGCGGTTCTGCACTGGGGAGTGAGCGTGCACGCCCTCGCCGGCGCGCTGTTCGGCACCATCCTCCTGGGGATCGGGATCACCGATGCCCGTCATTACCTGATTCCCGACGAATACAACTGGGCTGGCCTGGCGATCGGGCTTGCCGCCTCCCTGACGGGGGGGTGGCAGGGGTTTCTCCAGGCGTTGATCGGCGCGGCGGCGGGGTTCGCACTGCTCTACGTGGTGGGAGTCGGCGGCCGGTGGCTGTTCCGCGAGGAGGCGATGGGCGGCGGCGACATCAAGATGATGGCGATGGTGGGGAGCTTCGTCGGATGGAAAGGCGTGCTGCTGACGATCTTCGCCGGCGCCCTGCTCGGCACGCTGATCTTCGTG
>DATGDT010000414.1:0-1588 GCA_035310725.1 Gemmatimonadales bacterium | reverse complement strand
TTGACGGCGGTGGGGTCGCCCCGCAAGCGGGGGCGCAATACCTTGAACGCACAGGCCCCATGCTCGGCGTGCTCGGCGCGGTAGACTTCCGCCGTGCCTCCCTCTCCGACGCGTTCCAGGAGGCGATAGCCGGCGATGGTGCGACCGGCGAGATTCTCACTGGCCATGGGATCGGGCGAAACTAACGTGCGGCTTTGAGGTTCAGCAAGTGACACGACGCTCGGTTGTGGCCGTAATGACGATCGCTTCATGCTCCGCCTGCGGAACCTGGCAGCGCGTCGGCTCTCCCAACACGCCGCAGCCCGGCGTCGAAGTCGCCCGGCTGTTCGACGCCGGCACGATTTACGACCGCATGGGGCTGTTCGTCACTGGCGCCCCGCTGCCGACCGTGGGGACCATCCGATTCCTCGCGGGGCCCTCGCCCGACTCCACCCTGGCGCTGTTCGCGCTGTCCCTCGCCAATCACTCGCTGAGCTTCCGTCGCGAGGGTAACGAGTTCATCGCCGAGTATCACGTCGAGCTGGCCTTCCGTTCCGATTCCGGTGCCCCGGTCATGCTCGCCTCCGACCAGCAGGTCCGGGTGCGCGGCTTCCAGGAAACGCTGCGGGCCGACGAAAGCGTGCTGTTCCAGGGCATGCTCTCCCTGCGTCCCGGCGTGTACAACGCGAGCGTCACGATTCGTGACCGCAACAGTCCGGCATACGCGCGCCGCGAGCGACCCGACACGGTGCCGCGACTGGTCGCTCCCACGCTGACCGCGCCGCTGCCCTTCTACGAGGGAAGCGGTCGCAACTCCACGAAGGAGCCGCCCCAGCTGCTGCTGAATCCGCGCGCCACGCTGCCGTACGGGGTCGATACCCTGCGCTTCTACATCGAGGCGTACGGATTGCCCGCCGGCACGCGGCTTGCCGCACGAGCGGTGGACCGCAACGACAACGTGCTGTGGCAGGATACGCTGTCGCTCCAGGACTCGGCCGGGTTCTCCCGCGCCGTCGTGCGGGTGGCGGGCAGCGACCTGCCGGTCGGCGAGCAGGAATTCGTCCTCGGCACGGTGGGCAGCACGCAACAGAGCCGGACGCCGTTCCTGGTGAGCTTTTCCAGCCAGTGGGTGATCACGAACTACGCCGAGATGATGAATCTGCTGCGGTACTTCGACCGCCAGGACCTCGTCGCGAAACTGCGCAACGCGCCGCCCGAACAGCGGGCGGCGGCGTGGCGCGAGTTCTGGACCGCGACCGACCCGGCCCCGCTCACTCCGGAAAACGAGGCGCTGGACAACTACCTGCATCAGGTACAGATCGCGAACTTCCGCTTCCAGGAAGCGGGCCGCCCCGGGTGGCTCACCGACCGCGGCGAGGTGTTCATCACGCTCGGAGAACCCGACGAGGTGATGGATCTGTCCAGCCCCGGCGCCACCCGCGCCGGCGCGCAGAGCATCAGGTGGAGCTACACCACGCTCCGTCTCGTTCTCCTGTTCCAGGACCTGACCGGGTTCGGCCGCTTCGAGCTCACGCCGGGTTCGCGCGCCGACTACCTGCAGACGCTGGCCCGGTTGCGCCGGCAGCAGTGATGCGGCGCGCGGCTCCCG
>DATGDT010000413.1:0-7792 GCA_035310725.1 Gemmatimonadales bacterium | reverse complement strand
CATGTGGCCGCTGGGGCGGTAGGTGGACGCCAGCGACGGGCGATCGGGAGGCGGATTACCGGTGATCGGCGGGCCGGAGTCGCCGCCGCACGCCAGCGCAAGCGTCGTGATCAAGAATCCCCAGCCCCGCCGTGCGACCTGGCGGAGCTGGGGATTCATCACTGCGGACGACCGTCCCGTGCTCAGTAACCCGGATTCTGCTTCAGGTTCGGGTTGGCGATGAGCTCGGACGCGGGCAGCGGATAGAGATCGCGGAACGCGTCGGTCGAGGTCCCGGCCACGGTGTTGCCCTTGAGCGTCCAGACGTAGGTCGCGCCCGTGAACAGCCCATAGCGCACCAGGTCGGTGCGGCGGTGCGCCTCCCACAGCAGCTCGCGCCCGCGCTCGTCCAGGATGAGGTTCAACGTGAGCGCTCCCGGCGCGATGTCGGCGCTCGTGTTACCGAACGCCCGCTCCCGGATCTGGTTGAAGTAGCCGTACGCCGTCGCGGAGTCGCCACCGCCACCGCGCCGCCAGGCCTCGGCGTAGATCAGATACGCCTCCGCCAGCCGGAACACGGGGAAGTCCGCGTCCACAAAGGTCGCGTTCGAGCCGGCCGCTCCGCCCGAGGTCACGTTCTGGAACTTGGGCGCGGCGGCCCCGACGGTGAAGTTGGAGCGGTCGTCGACGCTGGAGAAGGTCAGCGTCTGCCCGGTCGTGTAGAAGTACGAGGCCCGGCTGTCGCCGGCGCTGAAGCGGTTGTACGCCTCCGGCTTCAGCCGCAGTCCCCACCAGCAGCCGTCGATGCCGTAGGTGCTGTTGCTCATGCTGCCGCCACAGGAGGCGTGCACCAGGAACGTCACGCCACCCCACGTCTGTGTCTTCAACCCGTCCTGCGTGATGGCGAAGATGATCTCCGGCGAGGTGCCGTTGTCGGCCAGGAACATGTCGTGATAGTTGGGATCCAGGCTGTAGGCGCCCGACCCGATGACCGACGTCGCCGCCGCCAGTGCGCCGGCATAGTTCGGCGTGCCGGTGTAGACGGCCGCGTTCAAATACAGCTCGGCGAGCAGCATGTCCGCCGCCCCCGGGGTCGCCCGGCCGTAGGTGTTCGCGCCGGCCGCCGGCAGACTCCCCTTGATGTCGTTCAGCTCGGTGACGATGAAGTTGTAGACGTCCGCGCGCGTGGCCTGCTTCGGCGGGGTCGACCCCACCGGATCGGCTTCGGTCACGAGCGGCACGTCGCCGAACAGATCGATCGCGTGCCACAGGCTCAGGGCGCGCAGGAACCGGGCCTCCGCCCGGTAGGTCTGGATGTCGGCCTTGAGCGTGGCGCCGACGCCCCGCGAGGCCAGCTTGGCATCCGTCGTCTGGCGCAGGAACTCGTTTGCCAGGGCGACCTGGAAGTAGATCCGGTAGTACATCGCTACGACCATGTTGGACTGCGACGTCCAGAGCTGCGTGTTCATCTCGGGGAGGCCGATGTCGTTCCAGGCGATCACGGCCTCGTCGGTCGGCAGCTCCTCGGTCTCCCAATAGAGCCGCAGGTACTGCGAGAATCCCTCGTCGATCCCCTGGATGTCCGCCTGCCCGGCGGGTCCCTGCTGGCCGCTCAGGGCCAGCCCGCCGTAGATCTTCGCGAGGAACGCCCGGTAGGAGTTCGGATCGTTGAAGATGTTGGCGTCCGTGATGGTGCTCTTCGGCTCCACCGTCGTGTCGGTACAGGCGGCCAGGCCCAGCGTGAAGAGGGCGGCCGCGACGGAGAGCGCTTGCCAAGTACGGGTGTTCATGTCTCGGTCCCCCTCGTTAGAAGCGGACGCTCAGCCCACCCGTGAAGGTGCGCGAGCGCGGATAGATGTTGTTGTCGATCCCGATGAGCCCAGCGGTCGGGTCGACCCCGCTGTACCCGGTGATCGTGAACACGTTCTGCAACGAGCCGTACACCCGCAGTTGCTGGCCCCGGTATGCGAATGAGTAGCCGGCGGTCAGGTTGTCCATGCGCAGGAAGGACCCGTCCTCCACATAGAAGTCCGAAAGATACTGCGGGCTCAGGAAGCCCGTTTCCAGGACCGACGCATGCAGGTTGTAGGGCGACGCGCGATTCAGCTCCTGGTAGGTGCCCAGGTTCGACGCGACGTTGTTGTAGACGTAGTTCCCCAGGTACGCCCGCAGCGTGAAGCTGAAATCGAAGCTGTGGAAGGTCAGGTAGGACGAATGACCCAGAATCCACTTCGGCGCGGGGTCATGGAACGCGCGGCGGTTGGTGTTGAGGCAGCCGGTGACCGTGGCCCCGCTCGCGTCGATGTAGCTGTTCTCCACGGGCTTCCCGTTCGCGTACGCCTGCTGGCAGACGAAGAACGAGTTGACCGGCACGCCCGGCTCGAGCACCTGGATCGTGGTGCCGACGCCGCCGGCGACGCCGCCGACCAGGATCTGTTGCGCGCCGCCCGCGACCGGGTTGATGCTCGTCAGCTCGTTCGTGTTGCGGGCGGCGTTGAAGTCCGCGGTCCAGTGCAGGCCGCCCGCGCCGGGATTGAGCACCAGCGCGCTGAGGCTCAGCTCGATCCCGTGGTTCTTCATGCTGCCGATGTTGGTCGTGAGGAAGTTCGAGAAGTTCGTCCCCGCGGCGATCGGCACCGTGAAGATCAGGTCCTCGGTCTTCTTTGAGTACCAGTCGATCGAGCCGCTGAATCGCTGGCTCGAGAAGCCGTAATCGAGGCCGATGTTGACCGAGCTCGTGGCTTCCCACTTGATGTTCGGATCAACGGCGCTGGGCCGAATCGTGTTGACGAAGAAGTTCCCGAACTGCACCTGCGCCTGGGAATTGCCCACCAGGTAGGTGGAATACTGCTGGTAGTTGCTGAAGGCCTGGTTGCCGGTCTTGGCCCACGAGGCCCGCAGCTTCAGGTCCGATACGGCCGTGACGTTCCGCATGAACGGCTCTGCCGAGAGACGCCACGCCAGCGCCACGGAGGGGAAGGTCCCCCAGGCGTTGTTCGGGCCGAAGCGCGACGAGCCGTCACGGCGCAGGCTCAGCGACGCGATCCAACGGTCGTTGAGGTTGTAGTTCGCCCGACCGAAGAAGGAAATCAGCTTGCTGTCCTCGATGTCCAGGAAGGGCGAGACGTTCTGCGCCGAGGGCACGCCATTGGTGGTGAGGAGATCGGTGCTGAGACCGGTGAGCGTGAGGGACGGAAACTCGGCGTGGGACTGCGAATAGGAGTAGCCGCCGACCAGCTCGATGTTCCCGGGAACGACGCGCGCCGGCGCGCTATAGCGCAGGAACATGTCCATCACGGTATTGAGCTGGCTCGGCTGCGTTTGATAATCGTAGCCGTGCTGCCCGGTCTTTTGCTCGGCGTGCAGGGCGTTCGCGTTGAACGTCTCCTGCGTGACCTTGGTGACGTCGTAGTCGAGGTTGAGGTTGGCGCTCAGTCCCTCGAGGAACGGCAGGCTGTAGTCCGCCTGCAGATTGCCGACGCTGCGGAAGGTCGTGCCCTGTGCCTTCGCCAGGTTGAGGACCTCGACGGGGTTATCCGCCGACTGCAGCGTGTTCCCGGGCCAGTTGTAGTAGCCCGTCGGGCTCGTGGGATCGAGCACCGGCTGCGACGGGCCCATCTGCGCGGCGTTGGACAGCACCCCACCCGGGGTGAACTGGTCGAACGCGCGCGATCCCTTCAGGCTGGTGCGCAGATTGAGGCGATCGTCGAAGAGACGCTGCGAGTAGTTGAACCCGAGCGACACCCGCTCGGCCGTGGTCCCCTTGATGATGCCGTCCTGGTTGAGATAGCCGACCGAAAAACGGTAGGTGTTGTTCTGGCCGGCCCCCGTGACGGCGAAGTCATGCTGCTGGCCGACGCCGGTCCGGTCGACCAGGTCGAACCAGTTGGTGTTCGCCGTACCGAGCTGACTGACCTTCGTCGGCGCGTATTGCTGCACCGCCGTCCGGAACTGCGCGGCGTCCAGCATGTCGGGCAACCGGGTAACCGACGACGCGGACGCGCTGCCGCTGTACTCGATCTGCGGCCGACCGCGCCCGGATTTCGTGGTGATGAGCACCACGCCCGCGGCGGCGTTCGCGCCGTAGATGGCCGCGGCCGACGCGTCCTTCAGCACCGTCATGCTCTCGATATCGTTCGGATTCAGAAAGTTCAGCGCATCCCGGCCGGCCGAGATCCCGCCGCCGGCGCCGGTGCCCACGGGCACGCCGTCCACCACGTACAAGGGCTCGCTGCTGGCGTTGATCGAGGTCGCGCCGCGGATCCGGATGGAGATCCCGCCCCCCGGCTCGTTGTTGTCCACCACCTGGACGCCCGCCACCTTGCTCTGGATCAGCTGTTGCGGGGTCACGATGCGGCCGGTATTGAACTCCGCCGACGTCACCTGTTTCACCGCCGTCGGGAGGTTCCCCGCCCGCTGCTCGCCGTAGCCGACCACCACCAGCTCCGACAGGGCGACCGCCTGGGCGGTCAGGGCGAAGTCCACCGTCACCGTGTCGCCCCCCGCGACCGTGACCATCTGCGCGGTCGGCGCATACCCAATCATTCTCGCGCGCAGACTGTCGCTGCTCGCGGGAACCCCGCTGATGACGTAACGGCCGTCGGCCTGCGACAGCGCGCCGCGGGTCCCGAACGTCACGGTGACGCCGTGGACCGGCTGCTGCGAGCCGGCGTCGGTCACGCGACCGCGAATCGTGCCGGTCGGCTGTTGAGCGCCAAGTGGTACCACCCACAGGACGGCCAGGATGGCACCGAGCAAACACCGTACCCGTTTCATACGCGTCTCCTCGATCTGTGAAGGCGACTTTAACCCAGTGTTTCTGGTAACGCGCGGCGGGAATTCTGTCAACACGGTTCCCGGCGGCGGCCACTCCTGGGGGCGGACGGTTCGCCCAGTATGCTGTCGGCGAGGCCGTGAAACGAGGCAGATGTTTTCATGAAGGAATCACGGTGGACCGGTGTCGACGATCAGCTGCACCCCTCTCCCCGGCGCCAGCCGGATCGGCTCACCGGGACGGAAGTTGGCTGCCGGCTGGAACTTGTCGATCGCTGGCGCGGTGATCCTCGCCCGCCGCGCATCGATCCCCAACGCTCGCCAGTCGAATTGCAGGGTCACATTCACCGTATCGCGAGCCCACGAGGCCACCGCGACCAGCGCCCGGCCTTTCTTCAGATAGGTCGTGGCCAGCACGTCGGGGCGGTCCGTCCGCACCGGACCGCCGCGCACCCACCAGCCGATCATCCGCGCGTCGGCGATCCCGAACTCGTCCCACGCCTTCCAGATCGCCCTGGGGTCACCGCCCGTCCAAGGCAGCCGGTTCGTCATGCCGAACACCGCCCCCCGCCACGGATTGCCCCCGCCCTCGAGCATCTCCCCCATCAGCCCGTAGGGGATCCCGGACAGCTCCACCAGCCAGTAGTCGGGCGGCGTCGAGTCATAGTGGAAGTACTCGCCGAACCACAACCGGTCGAGGTATGGGAAGTGCTCGAGGTAGAGGTTGGCGCTCGAGGCGAAGCCGTCGTTCGGGTTGTATTGATTGGCTGAATGGAGGTCGATCAGCGGGTGCGGCCGGTTGCGCTCCAGCACCCGCCGGATGCGTTGCATCGTGATGCGGTCGAACGCGACGTCGTCCAGGTAGATGCCGTCGATCGCGGCGTTGCGGGCGAGCCAGTCCATCCCTTCCACGTAGTAGTTGTGCCAGCGTGAGATGCCGCTCGTGACGATGGCGATGTCCTTCAGCTCGGGGACCACCCAACCCGTGATGTAGTGCGACCCGAAGTGCTCCTGCAGCCAGGAATGTCCCCCGCCCGGTCCGTCGGCGAACACCTCGCCGCCCAGCCTGCGCAACGCCCACAGCTCCGGCGCACGATTCGTGAGCTCGCGCACCGTGTAGTAGATCTTCACCCGCATCCCCGCCGCATGCGCCGAATCGACGTACGCGCGCATCTCGGCCGGTCGCAGAAAGGGGTAGTTCAGGTACGGGTTGACCGCTGTCGCGTGGTGCACGTTGATGACGTTGGCCCCCGTCGCCAGGACGTCCTGAATCGGCTTGTAGGCGTGGAAGTAGCGGGTCGTGAACTGCGCCCGCGGGTCGATCGGATGGAACGGCGTCAACAGCAGGCGGAGATTGAAATAGAGCGTGTCCCCGGCCGCCAAGGTGCGCGCCCCGCTGTAACAGCGCGCCACGTAGGCAGCACGCTCGGCACGGAACCGGCACCCGCCCACCCCGCCGTTCGACCAGCTCCGCGGCAGTACCAGCGGGCGCAGCTGGTAGAAGTTCGTGTTCAGCGGGCGGACGTAGTGGTCGTCCTTGAGGGTGAACTGCAGTCCGGCGTTCACATCTCCCACCCAGGCCGCGTCCTGGTTCCGCTTCACGTCCCAGGTCCAGTCGTAGCTCCCGGGCGCCGCGCCGCCCGGCCGGTTCATCCCCATCAGGTAGCGGGCCACGTCCCGCGCGAAGGGGATTTCGAGCCGGATGTCGCGCACCACTGTGGGCGTCCGGGCCACGAGCGCCAGCGTGTACTCGACGTTGCCGTCGAACTCGAGCTCCCCGGTGACCGCGAGTGAGAGCGGCCCGGCCGTGCTTCCCGCGGTCCAGACCGCGGCGCCGGGCTGCTGGTGCGTGACCTGCAGTCCGGACGACTTCCACGACAGCACCCGCCCGCTCGAGTCCTCGACCACAAGTGCAACCGGCGCCGCGAGCACCTCTCGCCCTCGGCTGCCGATCGCCGTCATCTCCTCGGTGAAGTAGCTCGTGATCCGGGCGGGCAGCCCCGAAGGCGCCAACCGCACCTCGCGACCGAGAACCGACAACCGAATACCGTCTACCTCGACGGGGGTGTACGGCCGCACCAGCCCGGTATCCAGGGCGAGCCGGGAGTCGAGCCAGCGCAGCCGCGACAGCCGCCACGGCTCGTCATCGCCATGGTGGGCGATCGCGTGCGGCGAAACCGTGAGGCGCACGAGAAGTGTCTCGGGCGGCAGGCCGGCCGCCGATACGGTCACCCTTCCTTCGTAGTCCCCGGGGGCCTGATCGTCCGGGACCATGACGCCGCACCACAGCGCCTGCACCTTGCCCGCTCCAACCTGCACCCATCGCGTGAACGTCCGGCCCTGCCAGTCTACGCCGCCGGTGTTGAACGACGAGAACGCCGTGGCCGGGATGCGCTCCGCGCCGGGTCCGGCAAGATCGCCGAAGCGAGCGGTGAGGCTGTCCAGCGCGCGATCCACGGCCCAGACGCCGATCTGGAAGGCGTAGAACTCCCCCCGCAGCGCCGAGCCCGTGACGGGACCGTTCGCTCCCGCTTCGATCCACCAGTAGGGAAGGTCCGCCGACATCCTGATCGGTCGCGTGCGGTCTTCGGGGAAAAGCAGGAAGTGCATGCCCTGATGTCGCGCGGCGAGCGACTCGCTCTCGGCGCGCGTGGCGATCACCTCCATCGGCCAGACGCCGCTCATCGAGTCCACCGCCTGGAACGCGCTGACCGTCGCCGGCGGCAGCGCGGCCCAGGCGCCGCGCCACCGCGCCAGCCACGCCGGCGCAGCGGTCGAATCCGGCGGCCGATAGGTGATGCGCGGATAATTGGAGCGGAAGGTCCCCTGGTACGGCATGTAATAGACGTAGTAGTCGCCCGGCCCGGCCGTCGGCTCGAAGACGAGATCGCCGTACTCGCGGTTGACCGCGACCGCCATGACGTTCGCGACCCGCACGCCGGTCGCGGCGGCCACGATGACGATGCGCTTGGCTTCGGGTTGCTCGTCGCGCCGGCGCCAGGGAATCCGGACCCGCACCGCGGCTCCGGAATCGGCGACG
>DATGDT010000412.1:0-4681 GCA_035310725.1 Gemmatimonadales bacterium | reverse complement strand
AGGCGCGCCGAGAGGAGCACGTCGATCCCGCCACCCGAACCCAGGTCGAGCACCACGTCGCCCGGCTTCAGCGCCGCCAGCGCCGTGGGGTTGCCGCAGCCAAGGGAAGCGAGGACGGCGGTCTCCGGCAGTCCGGCCGTTTCCCCGGGCGCATAGATGTTGGACGTCACAGGGTCGCAGCTCTCCCCGGCCGCGCTCGCGCCGCAGCAGCTCGATCCACTCCCGGCCAGCACGCGGAGCGCGGCCTGGCTGTACTTCTGTCGCACCGTCTGCTTGATCGTGTCGCTCATGACTGTCCTCGCCTATCAAGAAATGTTGATGTGTTCGGTCAAAAAAACCCTCACGCGCAGCACCCGGAACGGCAGCTCCCAGCGTGCTTCCCAGGCTGCACCGCCGAGGCGAATGCGGCGATCTCATCCAGCGCTTCGCGATTCAGGGAATAGTGCACCCAGCGGCCGTCCTTGCGGTCGGTGACGAACCCCGACTCCTTGAGCACGCGGAGGTGGAACGAGAGCCGCGACTGCTGGGCACTCAACGCGTCCTGGAGCTCACAGACGCATCGCTCACCGTGCGACAGCATGCGCACGATCTCGAGCCGTGTCGGATCCGAGAGGGCGTGGAACCAGCGTGCGGCACGCGCACTGTCCGGGAGGGAGGCCGTCGTCATGGGATCAATTATACATCAACAAACGTTGATACGTCAAGAGGGGCGGAAATCGCCCCTTCGTGGGCCAGCAACCAGCGTTTGCGACCCAGGCCTCCCCCGAATCCTGTGAGATCGCCGTTCGCTCCGATCACGCGATGACACGGCACGATGATGGGAATCGGATTCTGCCCGTTGGCGGCGCCCACGGCCCGCGCCGCGGACGTGGGCGTCCCGATCCGTCGAGCCAGCCCCCCGTAGCTCTCTGTCGTCCCGAATGGGATGGCGCGCAGGGCGTGCCAGACCCGGAGCTGGAACGGCGTCCCCCGGGGCGCGAGGGGCAGATCGAAGACCGTGCGTCGCCGGGCGAAGTACTCCTCGAGCTGTTCCCTGGCGCGCGCCAGGATCGCCCCTGCCCGTCCATGCCCGTCGGCGGCGGGCCACTCCGTGCCCTCCGGCCGGCCGTGCCGGGAGGTTTCGAACCACACCCCCGCCAGCCCGTCGCTGTTCGCGAGCAGCAGCAGCTCGCCGACGGGGCTCGGCATGCGGGCGATCCTGGCGTCCGTCATATCCCTTCGAGCAGGCTCTTCAGGTTGAGCGATTTCGCGCGCGTCTTGATCTCCTCCTGGACCTTGGGGAAGATCTCCTTTGCATCTCCCTGAAAGCGCTGGAAGAGATCGCGCAGGTCCTGGGTGCTGAGCCGCCGCCCCTGGGCGTAGTACTGCTTTGCGACGTGGCCCAGCGCGTAGGTCGCGGCGAACGTCACGGCGACGCCCGCCGCCATCCCACCCGCGCCACCTACCAGACCACCGAACAGCCCACCCGTCACGCCTCCCACGAGTTTCCGCACCACGCCTTCCATGACCTGCGCCGCGGCCCCGAGCCCCAGGGTGCCCGCCAGGTCCTTGATCTGGTTCGCATCGAGTTTCTGCCCGTACTGCTGGCCGATCTGATAGACCAGGCGCAGCTGCAGCGGCAGGATCACGACGTTGGCGAGTTTATCGGGCAGGAGCTCGACCGCGCTGGCGATCATCGCCTGCCGGAGGATCATCTGATCGAGCGCGTCGTCGGAAGGGGGCTTCCCCGAGCGGACTTCGACGGGACCGGCGGTGCGGGCCGCGGCGAGGCCCGCGGCGCTTTGCTCCAGCTCCCCGAGCGTGGCCGGGGCGAGCCCCAGGGCGCTGCGCAGCGCTCCCAGGAAATCCGCCTCCTGTCGGTTGAGGGGTCCATCGGCGTGACACACCACCAGGGCGGTCTCGAAGGCGAGCCGGCGGGCGTCGTCGCCGGATAACTGCCGGGCGAGGTCCACCAGGGGCGCCCGGGCGGCGCTGCCACGCTGGGCGACGGCGTCGACATCCGCGACGCCCAGACGTCCCAGCGCCGCGCGCAGCTCGTCGTGCTCCGCCGGCGCCGTGCGGCCGTCGGCCAGCGCCGCGAGGTAGGCGACGGTGACGATGGTTTCGTGATCGCGCTCGTTCATAGGTCGAAGTCCGTGCGGAAAGTTGGAGTATACAGCGAGAACCTTCATACCCGCGGCCCCGTGGAAGGGGGCCGCTACTTGCGGCGGGCCGGGATCAAATCGAACGCGAAGACCACCGCAGCCGCCGCAGCCAGCACCAGAGCCGCCCACAGCGGCGCGAGCCCGAGCGGCCACCAGATGTTGCGGCGCCACTGCCCCACCACGCGCGCGATCCGGGAGGCCCGCACGTGGGCAGGGAGGCTATCGCCCCGGCGGCCGGCCAGGATGTTCGCGAGTCCCGCCTCGATCCTCGGCCAGCGGAACCACAGGATTCCCACGAGGAAGGCGACGATCACCAGCAGCAGCACGCCCTTCGGCGTGGACCACTCGATTTCCCAGCGGGGATCGAGAAATGGATGGGTCCCGAGCCAGCGCAACCCCTTTACGAGCCGCTCCCCCAACTGCCCGACCGACAGGTCCCGGAGACCGAGCAGCACGAGCAGGGCGACGCCCACTGCATAGAGCGCCCAGCGCAGCGGCCGTGACAGGGCGACCGAGCGGAACAGCCGCCGCCCGCCGGCCTGGAGGATGGCCGCGAGGCGAGGCGACGTCGCGCTGTCGGGAGCCACGACGACCAGCGGCGGCGGCGCGTCCTTCGGATCGCCGAGGAAGGTCGATCCGAGATGGGTCCGCACGAAGCGATCCGCGAGCTGGTATCCCTGGTAGATGAGGGCATCGATCTCGACCGGGGAGAAGGCGTCGAGATCGGTGCGCAGCGCCGCGATGGCATCGGCGTCCGGGTGGGGTTCCGGCGGTTTGGGACCTGCCGGGACAGCCGCGAGCGCGTCCGAAGCCATTTCGAAGAACGCCACGGCTTCGAGACGCGAGCCTTGGCGAGCGCCGCCGCCCGCCTCGCTTGCCCGCAGTCGCTCGCGCAGCTCGTGGAGCTGGCGATCGCGCACGTCGGCCATGAGGACGGCGCCGATGCGCGCCAGCATCGGGATCCGGCCGGCGCTCGGCCGGCGCTCCAGCGGCAGCGAGCCACCCGCGTCGCTCGCGACGATGTGGGTGCACTCCTCCTCGACCAGCGCCGACAGGCCCTGGTTGTCGTACACGCCGCCGTCGGTCAGTGCCAGGCGGTGTGTCGTGGTCGGGTCGTACAGCCCGGACACCATGTAAGGATTGAAGACGGGCGGAAAATTGGCCGACGCCGCCACGGCATCCGCCAGCGTGAGGCGCTCGAGCTCTCGCGCCATCGCCCAGCTCAGCCGCTCGGCGCTGCGGAAGTAGTAGACGTCGATGACCAGCTCGACGAACTGGTCGAAGATGTTTCCGTGGAGACGCTGCCGCAGATCGTCGCGCCCCGGCAGCGCGGCGCGCAACGCGTTCCACAGGTGGTCGATGTGCTGCTCCCGCGTGTAGCCGCCGGTGACCGGCGGATCGCGGCGCAGGCCGTCACGCAGGTACCAGGCCGCGAGCTTCGCGTTCCGCAGCTGGCCGAACTCCACCTTCGCCAGCGCGTCCAGCACCGCCCGCCCGTCTCCGGCCAGCGCGAACACGGTGTCCGGGATGGCCGCGCGCCCGGACACGTCCTTCCATGCGGCCCCGTCGCGCGCCGCGACCCACCAGTAGAGATGGGCGGCGGTGAACTCTCGAAACGGGTGATGTTCCGACGCGGCGACCGCCGGCCGGCCGGCGCCCGTTCCACCGCCCGCCACGGCCTGTTGCCGCAGCCAGGGCTCGTCTCTGTTCAGGAACGCGTCGCGGGCCTCGGTGACCATATCGGGGAACCACTCGGGGCCGTCGGAAGCGCGGCGCTGGGCCGTGGCGAGCAGCCGCTTGTAGGCCAGCACGGTCGCCGTTTCGTCGAAGCGGATCGCCCCGAGCTCGGGATCTCCGATCTCCGCCATGGTGAAGCGGAAGTCGCGCCCGGTGTTGAGGGAAGTGGCGTTGATCACCCACTTGGGGACGAGCGTCGGCTCGGCCTGGCGCGCGGCCTCGCGGTTGTGCAGCTCCACGTCGAACCCCATGCCTCTACCGGGCGGTCGGAACTTCAGATCCTGCAACGGCACGGCGCTCTTCCACGCGGGGTTGATGCGCTGGGCGGCGTCGCGGAACAGGTATCGCTGGTAGAGGCGCGCCATGCGGCGGCCCCAGGAGAAGTCGCTGCACAGCATGCGCAGGTTCCACCACGGCGTCATGAGCAGGCGCGTGCGCAGATTCTTGCGGACGCCGCGGCGCAGCGCCGCCTCCGTGGCGGCGACGACCTCTTCGTAGTCGCGGCGGGTGAGGGCGCCCCAGTTCGATTCGTAGCGGTGCTTCAGATTGAGGATATAGCAGCCGCCCAGAATCGAGCCGCCCGACACAGTCGACAGCACGCTGACGTGACGGAGGACGTCGAGCTCGGCGAGGCGTCGCAGGACGCCGAGATGGAAGAAGGAGGCCCGAAACCCGCCTCCCGAGAGGGCCAGGCCCAGCTTGGCTCCCGGCGTCAGACGAGCCCCCTGTTCGCGAAACGCCCGTGCCAGGATCGCATTCGATTCCTCGCGTCCTCGCCCCCCACCCGCGGCGTCGCCCCA
>DATGDT010000411.1:0-11639 GCA_035310725.1 Gemmatimonadales bacterium | reverse complement strand
ATCTACCGACTGGCATTACGAACGTAGTCTATCGCCCATTCCATCAACTCCGCATTCCGCATCCCCATCCTCAACGCCGCATTGACCGCATCCTCTTCGCCGAATCCCTGATCGAGCATCAGGTAGGGGATGACCGAAGCGCCCACTCGGTTCCCGCTGGCGCAGTGGTAGAACATCTTTCGTTTGCCGACGTTGGCCCGCAGGACCTCGCGGATCTTCGACAACGTCGCGTCCTCACCGCGCGAGTGGCCCATCGGGATGCACACATACTCGAGTCCCGCCGCTGCGGCGTCCTCCGGCTCGGAGATGGGCCGGGGCTCCATCGGGTCCCTGCAGTCGAGGACGAGCTCGCAGCCCGCCTGCTTCAGGGCCGTCAGGTGCCGGGACTGAGGTTGGCCGCCGGTGACGAGACCGGGGATCGGCTCGCTCGCGTTCGGAACCCCGGTGATTGCGTCGAGCAACTCGCTCATGCGTAAGCCGGGAAGGTTAGGTTGCATCAATATATGAGCGTGTCCCATCAGTTCTGGAAGGCGGCCGCGGCCCTGTGGCTCGCCACCTCCACCGACCTCTACCGTCCGCCACCGACCTCCACCGACCTCCAGTCCCGCGAAATCCTCCTCGCCACGACCACCTCGACGCGTGACGCGGGGCTGCTCGACTCCCTCCTGCCGTTGTTCGAGCAGGAGACAGGATACCACGTCAAGGTGATCGCCGTGGGCAGCGGGCAGGCGCTCGCCCTGGGACGCCGCGGCGACGCGGACGTGGTGCTGTCGCACGCTCCCGAAGCCGAGCGGGCGCTGGCCGACTCCGGCTACCTGCTGCGGCGCCGGCTCGTGATGCACAACGACTTTCTCGTCGTGGGGCCGGCGGCCGATCCGGCCGGGCTGCGCGGGCTGAGCGATGCCGTGGCCGCGATGCGACGCGTCGCGGCGGCCAGGGCGCTCTTCGTGTCCCGCGGTGACCGCTCGGGAACGAACCTGCTCGAGCTGAAACTGTGGCAACTGGCGGGAATCGAGCCTCCTGCCGCCGGTGAGGGCGGGTGGTACGTGGATGCCGGTCAGGGGATGGCGGCGACACTGCAGATGGCCGACGAGAAGCGCGCCTACGCGATCACCGACCGGGCGACTTACCTCGCCTGGCGCGACCGGGTGCAGCTCGTCCCGCTGGCCGAGGGCGACCCCGTGCTCTACAATGTCTATCACGTGATGGAGGTGAACCCGCGCAATGCGCCCCGCGTGAACGCGCGCGGCGCGCGCCTCCTGGCGGACTGGTTCGTCGCTCCCGCGACGCAGCGACTGATCGGTGCCTTCGGCACGTCGCGGTTTGGACAGAGCCTGTTCGTGCCGGACGCTGGAAAGCGGGACCGGTGGTGAGTAAGCGATCCCTCATGTGGAGCTCACGACGCCCACGGCTTCCCGATAGGTAGATTCGCCCGGCAGACCGGACGCAGCATCGTCCGGCGAGGGATACCCATACGAAGGAGTACCAGATGAAGAGCATGCGATTGTTGTTGGCGCTGGCGATCGCCGCACCGCTCGCCGCGCAGCAGCCCGATACCGCGAAGCGCCCGATGCCCATGGGGCCGGGCCGGATGGGCCAGGGGATGATGCATGGCGAGATGGGGGCGATGCAGGGCCAGGATCACATGGCGGGGATGATGGGCCACATGATGGACATGATGGGCCCGATGATGCGGTCCATGGCCTTCGCGCCCGACCACCTGCTCGCCCGCAAGGATGCCCTTGCCCTGACCCCGCAACAGGTCACTCGCCTCACCGCACTGCGTGACGCCGCCCAGAAGACGCACGAAGCGGCCCAATCGGACATGCAGATGCACATGGGCGAGATGGCCAAGGCCATGGAGGCCGCTGCGCCCGATACGGTCCAGGTGAAAACGCACTTCCAGGCCGCGCAGGCGGCGATGGGTCGTGCGCACTGGTCGATGCTCTCCGCCGCGGCACAGGCGCGGGCCATCCTCACCGATGCCCAACGCGGACGGGTCGACGGTTGGGCCGACATGATGCAGGGCCAGATGGGGCAGATGATGCCGATGATGCGGCAGCACGAGAACGCGCCGGAGCATTGAACGCGCCCACAGGGCGTGCTTCCTGCCTGGGACGGGCCGGTCGAATCGACCGGCCCCTTGTGTCTCAGGGCGACTTGGACGGGGTCGTCGCTTCACTCCGGGTTTGTGGTCCACCGGGACCGAACATCTGTCCACAGGATGAGACGGTCCGGCCGCCCGGCCATGGCCGCCCGTCTCCGGCCCATTTCTTGTACAGACACTAGTGGCTTTGGGCTCGTTCAGGGTAGTATAGCGAGGGAGGGTCTATGGTCACCGCCTGGATCAACGCGCTCGCCTTCATCGTCGCTTCACCCGACTCGGCTGCCGTCGTCCCCGCGACTCTGCGGTCGCCCGACACTCCGGTCCGCGTCACACTCAGCTCCGACGGCTACTACGACCGGGGCGATCGCGCCAAGGTTCGGGTGCGACTGGCCGAGGACGGGTACCTGCTGGTGCTCCGTGCCGACGTGGACGGGCATGTGCGTGTGCTGTTTCCGCTCGATCCCGGCGACGACGATTTCGTGCGCGGCGACAAGGACTACGAGCTGCGCGGTCGGGGTGATCGCGAGACCTTCTATGTCGACGATCGGGACGGCACCGGCACGGTCCTGGCCGCCCGTTCCACGTCCCCATTCCGCTACGATCGCTTCGTCCGGGGAGACCACTGGGACTACCGGGTGCTGTCGAGTGAGCGGATTCGGGACGACCAGGAAGCCGGGCTGCTGGACCTGGTGACCGAGATGGCCGACTCCTCGCACTTCGACTATGACGTCGTCAGCTACACGGTAGGGAATGACGGACGGCGGCCCTATGTCGGCTACTATGGGTCCTGCTACGACTGCTGGCGCTACGGGTCCGGCTTCCATATCGGCCTGGCGTTCGGGCGGCCGTACCGATACTGCGATCCGTTTCTGTACGATCCGTTCTACTGCGATTCATTCTTCTACGATCCCTATTTCTACGACTACTACGGGTACCGCCGCGGCTTCTACGGACCGTACGGCTACTCCTGCTTCGGTAACCCGTTCTGCTATGGCTATGGCCGTGCCTACCCCTACGGGCGCGCCGGTGGTGGGGGATTCGTCTTCAAGCGGCCCGCGCCCCCGCCGCCGTTCGTGCTGCCCCGCGACCGCACCCCTGTGAGAACCGCGGGGATCATCGAGCGTCCACCGGTCGTCACCGGCTTCGACGGACGGCCGGACCTGCCCGTCGAGCCGCGTCGCCGCCCGGTCACCGAGCCCAACCGTGGTGATGCGGGACGGCGCGACGCACCTGCTGCCGAGCCGCGCCCCCGCAGCGGTGGTGACGACTGGTCGTCGCGGCCGCGCTCGGATGGTTCCGACGGCCGACGGGACGCTCCGCGCTCGGCCTCACCGTCGCGCGGTTCCGACGGCCGGCGGGATGCTCCGCGCTCGGCCTCGCCGTCGCGTGGGTCATCGCCCTCACGCGGTGCGTCGCCTTCCCGGGGTGCGTCACCGTCCCGTGGTGCATCACCCTCCCGCGGCTCATCGTCGTCCCGCGGGTCCGGCTCGCGACCCTCCAATTCCGGCGGCGGCCGGCGCCACTAGCCGGCGGTAATCATCGGAGCGACCGTTTGGGCTCGATGCTCGAGCTCAGACGGTCGCTTCGCGTTGGAGACGGCCTCGCCATGGTCATCGGCATCATGGTGGGGTCGGGGATCTTCCGGACGCCGGGCTTGGTCGCGGGCCAGCTCGGCGGCCCCGGCTTGACACTGGTCGCGTGGGTCGTGGGCGGCGCCGTCGCATTTGCGGGCAGCCTCATCTTCGCCGAGCTCGCAACCCGCTACCCGCGGGCCGGTGGCAAGTACGTGTACGCTCGGGATGCGTTCGGCCCGCGTGTGGGGTTCGTGGTGGGATGGGTGGAGGGGATCGCGATCTACACGGCGGCGATCGCCGCGATCGGTGTGGTGTGCGGCGAGTACCTGGGGCGCCTCGTGGGCGCTCCCGAGCGGGCCACGAGCCTGCTGGGGGTGACCCTGGTGGGACTCTTCACGCTGATCAACCTCACCGGCGTGTCCTCGGGACGCTGGGTACAGAACATCTCGACTGCGGCGAAGCTGCTGGCGTTGCTTGCCGTGATCGCCGCCGCGCTCGCCCGGGGCGACGGAGCCGGGTGGCGCACGGGAGTGCCCGGTGCCCCGCACGGGGCGGCACTGGCCGTGGCATTCCAGGCGGTGATCTGGACCTACTACGGTTATCTGGACGCGGGGAAGATCGCCGAGGAAGTGGTCGAGCCGTCGCGCAGCCTGCCGCGGATCTACCTGGGTGCGATCGCGGCCGTCACCACGCTCTACCTGTTGCTCAACGTGGCCTACCTGCAGGTGCTGCCGTTCGACCGCATTGCGTCTTCGAACCTCGTGGCAGCGGATGTGATGGCGGTCCTCTTCGGCAGCGGGGCAGGCGTGCTATTCGCGGGCGTCGCCCTGCTCGTCGTGCTCGCCTCGCTCAACGGCAACATCTTCGTGACGCCGCGGGTCATCTTCGGCCTGGCGCGTGAGGGACTCGCCCCCGGTGTGCTGGCGCGCGTGAACCGGGGTGGCACGCCGTGGGTGGCGATGGCGTTCGTCGGTGTGACGGCGATGGCGCTGGCGCTCGGCGGGACCTTCAACTCGCTGCTCGCGCTCTCGATCACGCTGATCCTGGTGGTGGACTCGATCGCGGTGCTGGCATTGCTGGTGCTGCGGCGGCGCACGCCGGACGCTCCGTTTCGGACGCCGGTGTATCCGGCGCTGCCGCTCGCGTTCGTGGGGGTGTACGGTGCCCTGTTCGTGGGAACGGTGGTCGCGCAACCGAAAGTGGTGTTGGTGTCGGGGGGAGTTCTGGGAGGGGCATACCTGTTGAGCCGCATGTTCGTGAGGATAGAGACGGGCAGACAGGCGCTCAGGCGTACAGGCGCATAGTGGTTCATAGTCGCGAGGGAGTAGGAAGGCCTGACCGCTGGCGCCTGCCAAACCGCTACGCGTCTGTACGCCTCAACGCCTGTCTGTCCGTCTGCTCCCTATCCTGTACCGTCCGCGCCGCTACGATCGCGCCCGCCGTCCCCAACATGAGTCCTCCCAACACATCCGTGAGGTAGTGCACCCCCAGGTACACCCTGCTCCAGGCTACCAACACCGCCACGAGGACGCTGGATGTGATGAGCAGGCGGCGCGGGCCGGCGCGCCGCTCCATGCCGGCGGCGAGGAGGGCGAGCGTGACGTACAGGGCGCTGGCGGCGACGGCGTGACCGCTCGGAAAGCTGAAGTCCGGCGGCAAGGCGATCATCGCTTCGGTGGGGCGCGGATGGTGCACCAGGACCTTTATCGCGCTGTCCAGGAGGAAAGCGAGCGGAGTCCAGGCGAGCGCCAACACCATGCGCGGCCGGCCGGCTGCGACGGCATAGGCCGCCGCGATCACGGCGACGATGATGATCACGGGTGCGCTGCCCAGGGCCGTCACGTTGATCGCCACGGCACTCTGGAACGCCGTCCGGTGAACGGCGGCGGCCACCGCGGTGGCCTGATCGAGCGGTGCGGTCCACCCTGCCGCGACGACCGCGGTGAGGACGACGAGACAGGCCAGGAGCCCGACGGCCGGTTTCACGGCGTTCAATCTAGCCTCCTAGCCCTCCGGTTCGAGTCCTTCGATTCGGTGCAGCTCACGTTCACTGGAGCGAGTGTCGCCCGGGCGGTACATGATCACCCGCGCACGTTCGAGGGTGATCAGGCCTCCCCCGATCATCTCGTCCAGATCCGGCAGCACCCGCTGGATGGCCTCCTCGGTCTCCACGACCTCGATGATGATCGGGAGATCGAGCGAGAGACGGAGCACCTTGTCGGTGTGCACCGTACTCGATGCGCCGAAGCCGGCCACGCCGCGCAACACCGTGGCTCCCGCGAACCCCTTCTCGCGCAGGCGCTCGAGCAGCGCCTGGTACAGCGGTCTCCCGTGGAACCTGTCGCTTTCCCCGATGAAGATGCGCATCAGGGTGCGCTCGCCTTTGAAGCGGTGGTGCGTCATGAGAATCTCCAGGTGTCAGGGGCCTGGTGTCGGGTTTCAGGTACGGCTGGGCGCTTCCGGCACGTGACACCCGGCACCTGACACCCCGTCATAGTATTCTCTCCGCCAGCGCGGTCCCCGCGATCACGGCCCCCATACAGCCCAGAATCGTGCCTGCCATGTACAGCGCGGCCGGCCAGTACTCGCCGTCGCCCAGCAGGCGGACGGCCTCGTAGCTGAAGGTGCTCATGGTGGTGAAGGCGCCGCAGAACCCGATTGTGAGTCCGGCCCGCATCTCGGGAGACACGACGGTCGATCCAGTGGCGAAGCGGATCAGGAACCCGAGGACGAACGAGCCGGCGAGGTTGATGACGAGGGTGCCCAGCGGAAACGCCCCCGCGCCGGCACGCGTCTGGATCCATCCCTGCAGGACGTAGCGGCCGAGCGTGCCGAGCAGACCGCCCGCGGCGATGTAGAGCAGCATCGTCACCGTTCGGGAAGTCCGGTCGCCGCCTCGGCCAGCGCCACCAGGGCGCGGCGCAGGTGGTCGAGCCGCGGGTCGAGAGTGGCGCCGAGATCGGGATGGACTTCGCCATACGCCCCAAGACGCCGGGCGCGCAGGTCTTCCACGCGCACCGCCCAGACCTCGGCCGTCGCGACGACACGGCGCGCCGGCTGGGTCCCCTGTTCCTCGGGGAGGCCCAACGCGCTGCGCAGCTCGCGCGCAGCGGCGCGCGTCTCGTCGAGGAGTCCGAGCACCCGCCGCCCGACTTCTCCGGAGCGGCTCAACTCGGAAAGCGTGGCCAACGCGTCGAGGTCGTCCAGCAGCAAGCGCAGGTGCGTAGCGAGTCGTCGCTCCTGGTTGTGGGTCAGCAGGCCCGCGCTCATCGCCCGGGGTACCGCTCGGTGTAGCGCTGCATCGCCGCCGAGATCGCCGCCATCGCGACATCGCTCTTGCGCCATCCCTCCATCTGGGTCCGCTTTCCCTCGAGGTCCTTGTAGATGAGGAAGAAGTGCTCGATCTCCTTCAGCTGATGCTGCGGGATGTCGGCGATGTCGAAGAACTCGTTCTGGAAGGGGTCCTGCGCCGGCACGGCCAGGATCTTCTCGTCGGGATCGCCGCGGTCCACCATGCGCAGCAGGCCGATGGGGCGCGCGCGAATCTCGCAGCCCACGAAGGTGGGCTCCTTGATCAGCACCAGCACGTCGCACGGATCGCCGTCCTCGGACAGGGTGCGGGGGATGAAGCCGTAATCGCCCGGGTAGTGCACCGCCGAGTAGAGCACGCGGTCGAGGCGGAAGAGGCCGGTGTCCTTGTCGAGCTCGTACTTGTTGCGGCTGCCGCTCGGGATTTCGATGATGGCCGTGACCTCATCCGGCGGATGCGGACCGGCGGGAAGATCGTGCCAGGGGTGGAGCATGCTGAGAACCTAAAGGCGCTATCGGCTATCGGCTATCGGTCGGCGAGCTCCGATAGCTGATAGCTGATAGCTGATGGCCGATAGCCGATAGCATATCTTTCCGCCAATGCCGACCATCGCCATTTCCCAATTCCGCCCCGCGAAGGGCGAGTACGCCGCTAATCTCGAGCGTATCGGTGCGGTGCTCGGGGAAGCGGCGTCGCTCGACCCGCGGCCCGCGCTGGTGGTCTTCCCCGAGACGGCGACGTCGGGATACTTCGTCGAAGGCGGGGTGAAGGAGGTCGCGGTGACGGCAGGGACGCTGCTGCGCGACCTGGACCGCGTCTATCAGGCGCCGGACCGCCCGTCCATCGACGTGTCGGTCGGCTTCTACGAGCGCTTCCAGAATCACTTCTACAATTCCTGTCTCTACGCCACGCTCGGGGGCAAGGCCCCGGAAGTCCGCCACGTGCACCGCAAGGTCTTCCTCCCCACCTACGGGGTGTTCGACGAGGAGCGCTTCGTGGATCGCGGGCAGGACGGCGTGCGGGCGTTCGAGACCGGCTGGGGAGGACGGGCGGCGATCCTGATCTGCGAAGACGCCTGGCATTCCCTCGCCGGCACGATCGCGGCGCTGGAGGGCGCGCAGGTGATCCTCGTGCCGAGTGCCTCGCCGGCGCGCGGCACGGGAGTGGACGAAGAGGGGACGCGGCTGCCCGCGAGCATGGTGCGGTGGGAGCGCGTGGTGCGCGGGCTGGCCGAGGAGCACGGTGTCTACGTCGTGCTCGCCAACCTGGTGGGATTCGAGGGAGGGAAGGGGTTCCCCGGCGCCTCGGTCGTCTTCGATCCGATGGGCAACCTCGTGGTGCGCGGGCCGCTGTTCGAGGAAGGGCTGGTCGTGGCCGAGCTCGATCTGGACCAGCTCACCCACGCGCGGGCGGATGCGCCGCTGCTGGCCGACCTCCAGAGCGCGCTGCCGATCCTGGTGAAAGGACTGGGGACGAGGGACGGGGGACGGAGGACGAGTAGTCTGACGAAGGTGAAGTTCGATGCAGCGCGGCCCGCCAAGACCCACCCGTCCCCCGTCCCCCGTCCCTCGTCCCCTGCCGTCCACGTCTTCCGTCGCGCGGCAGGCGAGGACGATCCCCTCGCGATCGATTGCGCCCTGGCGAAGAAATGGCTCGTCAGCTTCCTGAAAGACGAAGTCGTCCGCCGCCGCGGCTTCAAGAAGGGGATCGTGGGGATCTCGGGGGGCGTGGATTCGTCGCTCACGGCGTTCCTCGCGGCCGAAGCGCTCGGCACGGAGAACGTGATCGGCGTCCGCATGCCGTACCGCACGTCGAGCCCCGAGAGCCTGTCGCACGCCCAGCTCGTGATCGACAAGCTCGGCATTCCGTCGGTCACCGTGGACATCACAAAAGCGGTAGACGGTTATCTGTCGGCGGTCGCGGACACCACGCCGACTCGGGCGGGCAATGTGATGGCGCGGGAGCGGATGATCGTGCTGTTCGATCTGTCGGCGAAACACGACGCCCTTCCGCTCGGTACCGGGAACAAGTCCGAGCGGCTGCTCGGCTACTTCACCTGGCACGCAGACGATTCACCCCCGGTGAATCCGCTGGGCGATCTGTTCAAGACGCAGGTATGGGCGCTGGCGCGCCACGTGGGGGTGCCCGAGGAGATACTCGGCAAGCCCGCCACGCCCGACCTCGTGCCGGGGCAGATGACCGAGCGTGACTACGGCTTCACGTATCAGCAGGCGGATCCGATTCTCTACTACCTGATCCGCGGCTACGGCCCGGAGGAGCTGGTGGCCCGTGGGTTCGACGCGAAAGTCGTGGACCTCGTGCACCGGCGACTCGAGTCCACGCACTGGAAGCGCCGGCTGCCCACGGTCGCGGTGTTGTCGCAGACGGCGATCGGCGAGTTCTACCTGAGACCGGTGGACTACTGAGGCGCCTGCATCACCGAAAGAACAGAAGCGTCAGTCCCACGAAGATCGGCAGCAGGATCCCGCCGCTGTAGGCCATGTAGCCGAAGAACGACGGCATCGTGACGCCGTTCTCCTCGGCGATGGCTTTCACCATGAAGTTGGGCGCGTTTCCGATGTAGGTATTCGCGCCCATGAACACCGCCCCCGTGGCGATCGCGGCCAGGAGCCGGCCGGCCTCCGGAATCTGCGCCAGTGCGCCGATGAACGGCCCCTCCACAGGGATGCCATGGAGACCGGCCGCACTGGCCGTGAAGACGAGATAGGTCGGCGCGTTGTCGAGTACGCTCGACAGCGCTCCGGTGGCCCAGAAGAACTGCCACGGGTGCGAGATGGTGAAGCGCGCTCCGGCCACGGTCCGCGCCCCCTCGCTCCACGCGTTCAGCAGCTCCAGCGCCGGGGCCATGGTGATGAAGATCCCCGCGAACAACACGGCCACCTCGATCATCGGCGCGAAGCCGAACTCGTTGCGCTGCCGGTGCTCGCGCGACCCCAGGTAGGCGACTCCGGCGAGGACGGCGACGAGCGCCTCCCGCGCGCCCGGTGCCCAGGGGTGACCCGCGGCGGCGGCGCGGCCGGCCGTGATGATCGTGACGAGCACGCCCACCAGTGCGGCCACGGAGCTCGCGCCGCTCACCCGCAGCCGCTCGTGTTTCAGTACTTGCTCGAGCTGCGACCCGGGCCGCTCCCGCTCTTCACGATCGAGCGCCCACTGGTCCCACACGTTGAAGACGAAGAGCAGCGCGAGCGTCGCGATGAGCCACTGCGGCCACAGCCGGAGCGTCCACTCGAAGGGGACGCCTCTCAGGAAGCCGAGCAGCAGGGGTGGGTCGCCGATGGGGGTCAGCAACCCGCCACAGTTCGCCACCACGAAAATGAAGAACACCACGATGTGCGCCGTGCGCTGCCGGGACCGGTTGGCGCGCAGCAGCGGCCGGATGAGTAGCACCGACGCGCCCGTGGTGCCCAGCAGGTTCGCGAGCACGGCGCCGATGCCCAGCATCGCCGTGTTCACGAGCGGCGTTCCGGAGAAGGATCCCTGGATGTGGATGCCCCCCGTGATGGCGAACAGTGCGCCGATCACCACGATGAACGCGAAGTAGTCGGCGAGCTTGTCCGCCAGCACCGTGCGGCCCGGCTCGCCCAGGTGGATCCCCATCAGCCACAGGATGGGGAGCGAGGCCAGCAGCGCCACGATCGCCTTGTTGCGATTCGAGTGCCACCACCGGGGAGCGATGAGCGGGGTCACTGCGATCCCCGCGAGCAAGGCGGCGAAGGGCAGCAGGCTGACGAGCGGAAGCTGCGCGCCGAGCAGGGCGTCGGAATGAGGAGGCATCGGGTCCTGGATCGCGGATCGGTGACGTGGGCCGGCGCGCCGAAAGATACGGCCGGCGCGCTCATTCCGCATTGCGGCTTCTGCCCCCATTATTCCCTTCCCGCGAACCGGTGGACGATCGATGGACGGACGACACCCGAGTGAATCCGAGGCGGTGATGGCGGAGCTGATGATGCCGCACCACGCCAACCTCATGGGGAACGTATTCGGCGGCGTGATCCTGTCGCTGGTGGACCGGGTTGCGGCGGTGTGCGCCATCCGCCACTCACGCCACCAGTGCGTCACGGTGTCGGTGGACAAGGTGGACTTCAAGGAGCCGATCCACGTGGGGGAGCTGGTGACGGCGTACGGCCGTGTGAACTTCGCGGGCCACACGTCGATGGAGGTGGGGGTGAAGCTCATCTCGGAGAACGTGCTCACGGGCGAGAAGCGGCACACCAACTCGTGCTACGTGACCTACGTGGCGCTGGACGAGAACGGGCAGCCGACGCCCGTGCCGCCGATCGTGCCGCAGACGCCGGAGGAGAAGCGGCGCTATGAGCGGGCGGCCCAACGACGCGCCAGCAGGGTAATGGACAGGCGATATGACCAGGGGCAGGGCGAATGATCGATTGTGGATTGCGGATTTCGGATTGCGGATTGTCAATGCAAGGATCCCTGCCGGTGGTCGTTTATCAATCCGCAATCGGCAATCCACAATCCTCAATGGGTGAGGGGCGGCGGGGATGAGGGTGGTGGCGGTCTTCGGGGGCGGCGGTGCCAAGTCCGTGGCTCACGTCGGCGCCCGGCGCGCCCTGGCCGAAGCCGGGATCACCCCGGTGCATTACGTCGGCACGTCCTTCGGGGCGGT
>DATGDT010000410.1:0-2373 GCA_035310725.1 Gemmatimonadales bacterium | reverse complement strand
GCTCGGGGCCACCGGGGCGCCGACCCTGGTGGACTCGATCGTGACGACCGGCATCACCACGGTCAGTGACGTAGAGGTCTCCGATGACAACAAGCTGCTGATGTTCAGCGCCGAGAACGGACCCAATTCCGGGTTCTGGTTCTACCGGCTCACCGATCCCGCCCACCCGACCCTTGTGGGGAAACACCTGGTCAGCACCACCACCAACGGCATCCACACCGCGACGTTCTCCCGCATCAACGGCAAGCTGTACGCCTTCGGGGCGAGGGATCCGAGCGGCGCCGCGCTGATCATCCTGGACGTGACCAGCCTGGATCAGTAGGCAGGCTGCTGGCGCGGCGGCCGCGGGGGGGCATCTTTCGCCCTGCCGGCCACTTGACCGCCGCATGACGGCGCCCTGCGAGTGTTCGGCTCCCCGCGCTCGGTGGGAGGGCCCATGTCATCCACTCGCGTCGCCGCGCATGCTGTACGCACTCTGCTTGCGGCGGCACTCCTCGCGATCCCGCAACGCGGGAACGCCCAGGTTCCCCAACGCACCCCTAAGCCACCGAAGGGCGCGGCCGCCTATCCGGCGGCCCCGTCAAGGCTGCGGCTTGCAGGGCGTCTGCGGATGCGATCGCTCCGTGTCGCCCCCAACATTGTGGCTGCCCCCACCGCGACGGTGACCGAGTCGGAGCCGAACGACACCACCACGCAGGCCGATCTGGTGACGCTGGGGGATACGGCGGCGGGGACGATCGATCCCGCCGCCGACGTGGATGTCTATGCCGTGGACCTCAGCGCGGGCACCATCGTCTCGCTCGACGTCTTCGCGGCCCAGGGCGGCTCACAACTTGACCCGGTGCTGGTGCTCGTCGGCCCCGACAGCGTCACCGCGGTCTCCTTCAACGACGATTTCAACGGCCTGGACAGTCACATCGAGTACACCGTCGACGCCACCGGTCGCTATTTCGTCCTGATCGGGGACTTCGACTCCGGTGGCGGCCCGGGCTTCACCTACACGCTGGCGTTCGGGACGCTCCCCCCGGGCCCCGGGGATCTCACCACCCTGTATGCCACCGGTCTGGGCGCGCCGTACCAAGTCGCCGCGGGTCCCGCGGGCGAGCTGTACGTCGCCGACGTGGATTCGTTGCGTGTGCTGAAGGTCGCACCCAACGGGCAGGTCACGGTGTTCGCTCCATTCCCCGGTGACTTCCCCATCGGGGTCGTCGTCGACGGCCAGGGCGACATCCTGGTCTCGACGGTCGACACTAACTTCGTCGCGGGGAGGATCGTGCGGATCAGCGGCGGCGTACGCTCGACGTTCGCCTCCGACCTGCAGTCGGGCGGGGTGATGACCGTCGGGCCCAACGGTGACGTGTGGGTGATCGATCCGGTCGCCGCACTGCTGCGTCACTACGATCCGGTCGGCGGATCGAAGGGAACCGTCAGTCTTGCCGCGCTGAACAACGTGGACTTCGATATGGGCCTCGCCTTCTCCCCGGCGGGCGACCTGTATGTCTCGAGCGCCTTTGACGCGATCTACAAGATCGTGAACGGCCTTCCACAGATCGTCTATCAGGGTGATCCGTTCCTCGAGGGCATCGCGTTCGACAAGGACGGGTACCTGTACGTGAGCAACGGGTTTCTGGGCCGCGTGATTCTGCTGGACCCGAACCTCCAGGTGGTGAACGACCCGTTCGCCCGCACCCACCTCGGCGGACCCACCCAGATCGCCTTCCTGCGCGACGCGGGTGGCGCTATGACCTCCCGGCTGCTCGCGGACAATGTCGGGTTCAACCTCGTGCCCCCCTACGTCGGCGGGCTCGTCGAGATGAATCCCGCGGGGATGCGCGCCGTGGGGTTCCGCGTCGGGATCGACTTGCTGCGCATCGTCAATGCGATCCTGAAGAACGGCACGGCCGGCGGGGATTACGCCGACACCCTGCGCCTCGCCTCGGCGCCCGGCGCGGCGACATGGAGTTTGTACTCCGGGGTGCTGCCGCCGGGTCTCGTGCTGGCGGCGGATGGCCAGCTCACGGGGATTCCCTCCCAGGCCGGTGCGTTCCCGTTCGCGGTCCGGGTGGATGCGGCAGGGCAATTCGGTGTGAGGGGTTACACCGTGACCATCACCGCTCCGACGGTGAGCGTGGACGCCGCCTCCCAGCACCTGTTGGGGGGCACGCCGCTCGATCTCACGACGCAGCGGTATCTCGACCTGCAGGGCAACAAGAACGGGCGGTTCGACGTCGGTGATTTCCGGGCTTACCTGCGGGCCAACGGCCAGCTCCCTGCAACGGCGGTGGCCGGAAAGGAGCAGCCATGAACGCGATTCGCTGGACCGGGATCGGGATGACCCTGGCGGCGCTCGTGGCCGGCGCGGCCTGCGGCGGC
>DATGDT010000409.1:0-21353 GCA_035310725.1 Gemmatimonadales bacterium | reverse complement strand
ATCGAGACGGGGCGGCACGCGGCGTCGCTGTCGGTGGGGCGGCCCGGGGTGTTCCATGGCAGCCGGAGCTACCTGTTGCAGGACGCAGATGGGCAGATCCGTCCCGCCCATTCCATCTCCGCGGGGCTGGATTATCCCGGGGTCGGGCCGGAGCACGCTTTTCTGAAGGACCAGGGACGCGTATTGTATCAGACCGTGACGGATCGTGAAGCGCTGGACGCGTTTACCTCCCTGGCCCGGCTCGAGGGGATCGTGCCGGCCCTGGAAAGCGCGCACGCGGTGGCCTGGGTCGCGCAGGCGAAGGGCCACTGGCAGGCCGGGGATCTCGTGCTCATCAACCTGAGCGGCCGCGGCGACAAGGACGTCGCGATGGTTGCCGATCTGCCGGGGGAGGGGGGGCCATGACCGACGTCTCCGGCACCGAGCTCGCGCTCCCGCCGACGCAGGTCGAGGAGCTGCTGTCACTCATCGGCAAAGCGCTGCGCGCCGTCCAGCTGTACCTCCCCAACAACCCGGTCTACCAGCGTGCCATCGAGAACGTCCGGGTGGCCTGCCGCAAGATCTGGGAGGCGACCGGCGACCTGGTGCTCGATGTCCAGGAGAGCGACCTCCGCTGGGAAGGGAACGTCGTCTACCACAACGAGCAGAAGAACGAGAGCATCGCGTGGACCCTGTTCAAGGACGGGGTGCGGACGGTCACCTTGCGGCCGGGCGTGGAGGAGAACGAGATCGTGCGTTTCATGCAGGTCCTGCATCAGGCACGCACCCTGCAGGCCGATGCGGCCGACGACCTGCTGACGCTGCTGTGGCAGGAGGATTTCCAGTTTCTCGCCTACACCTTCCAGGAAGTCCAGGTCGACCAACCCGCGGCGATCGAAGCGGAAGAGCCCGCCTCCACGCCGGCGCCGGTCGAAGTGCAGCAGCAGGTGCAGCAGGAGGCGCCGCCCCAGCGGGAAGTGGTGTCGGCGGACGAGTTCGACACCACCCTGTACTTCCTCGAGGACCAGGAGATCGGGTACCTGCAGGACGAAGTGGAGCGGGAGTACGCGCAGGACCTCCGCCACAACGTGCTCTCGCTCCTGTTCGACCTGCTGGAGCTCCAGTCCTACGGGTCGGTGCGGGCCGAGCTGATCGCCATCGTCGAGAACTTCATTCCGTACCTGCTCGGGTCGGGGGACTTTCATTCGGTGGCGTTCGTGCTGCGTCAGCTGCGCGAGGTGGTGCAGCGGGCCAAGGACCTCATTCCCGAGCACCGGGAGGCGCTGCTCGCGATTCCGACGCGCCTGTCGCAGCCCGAGGCGCTTTCGCAGCTGTTGCAGGCGCTGGACGAAGCGACCGCGCATCCGTCCGAAGAGGAGCTGGGCGAGCTGTTCCGGGAGCTGAAGCCGGAGGCGATCGTGACCCTGGCGGGCTGGGTCTCCCGGCTCGGCAGCGAGCAGGTGCGGACGCTGGTCAAACGCTCGGCCGAGCGGCTCGCGGCTCAGAATCCGGCGGAGGTCTTGAAGGCGCTCGCGAGCTCCGACTCGGCGACGGCCCTCGAGATGGTTCGGCTGGCGGGCCGGCTGCGGCTGGCGACCGCGCCCGAGGGCATGGGACCGTTGCTCGAGCGGGGGAACCGCGAGATGAAGCTGGCGGTGGTGGATGCGCTCACCTCGATCGCCAGTCCCATCGCGCTGCGGCTGCTGGAAGGGGCCGTGGAGGATCCGGAGCGGGACGTGCGCATCGCGGCCGTGCGGTTTCTCAGCAGTCGCGGCCATCGCGGGGCGTTCCAGCGCATCGAAGCGGCGGTGCTCGGCGGCAAGCTGCGTCACGTGGATCTCACCGAGAAGATCGCCTTCTTCGAAGCGTTCGGAGCGCTGGCCGGCGGGTCGGGAGTGGGCGCGCTGGAGCGCATCCTGGTGCCGCGGGGGCTGCTGGCGCGCCGCGAGGACGCCGGCATCCGGGCCTGCGCCGCGATGGCGCTCGGGAAGATCCGCACGCCGGAAGCGCGGACCGTGCTGGAGCGCGCGGCGCAGGACAGGGAAGCGCTCGTGCGCAACGCGGTGAGCCGCGCGTTGCGGGAGATGCCGGCATGAGCGACTCCACCCCCGAGACCGGCGCACCGGCCCCACGCCGCTCCACCATCGCCGAGACGGTGGCCTCGACCGACAGCTTCCTGAGGCATGCCGGCCGGGAATTCCTGGTGCTGTTTTACGCCGCCCTGCGGTCGCTGAAGCTGTACCCGCTCGAAAACGCGCAGGTGCAGAAGGCGCTGGACGACCTGTTGACCGCCACGCGCCACCTGCTGGACGTGGAGCAGGAGTTGGAGGTGCGGCTCCACGGCGAGTTCATCTTCGTGAACTCCACCCGCCTGCGCATGGCGCTCGAGAACTACGCCTCCTTCTCGCACGTGCTGTCGGTCATGCGCAGCTGCAACGTCGGCGGGATCCGCATCGAAGACCAGGTGGACCGTCGGGAGATGCAGATCCTGGTCTCCCTGCTCCTTGCCTACGCAGCCCGAGAAGCGAGTCCCGACAAGGTGCACCAGATCGCGGGCAAGCTGACGGAAGCGGGGGCGACCCACATCTCGGTCGAGCCGCCGATTGAGACCGATGAGAACCTCGCGGATTCGGAGCGGGCGAAGGAGGCGGCCAAGCGGACCTACGCGCGGTCGGTCGCGGTGACGCGCGAAGTGATCAACAGCCTGCGGCTCGGCCGGACGGCGAACGTGAAGCGCGTCAAGCGGGCGGTGCAGGCGATCGTCGACCAGGTGCTCAACAACGAGTCGTCGCTGCTGGGCCTCACGACGCTGCGAGACTACGACGAGTACACCTTCGTCCACTCCGTCAACGTCTGCATCTTCTCGGTCGCGCTCGGTCGCAAGCTCGGGCTCACCAAGCTGCAGCTCTATGATCTCGGCATGACGGCGTTGTTTCACGACGTGGGCAAGTCCCGGGTCCCGCTCGAGGTGCTCAACAAGGAAGGCGGCTTGAGCGAGGACGAGTGGCGCATCCTGCAGGCCCATCCCTGGCTGGGCGTGCTCACGCTGTTCGGGCTGCGGGGCTATGGTGAGATCCCCTACCGGGGCATGATCGTGGCCTTCGAGCACCACATGAAGATCGATCTCACGGGCTACCCCAAGTCGATCCGGCCGCGCACGCCGTCCATCTTCTCGAAAATCGTGGCCGTCGCGGACGGCTTCGATGCGGCCACCAGCCGGCGCGTGTACCAGACCGTGCCGATCCAGCCCGACCAGGTGTTGAAGGAGATGTGGGAGAACCCGCGGCGCGGCTACGACCCGGTCGTCGTCAAGGCATTCATCAACCTCATCGGCGTCTACCCCGTGGGCACGTGCGTCATCCTCGATACCTACGAGGTGGCGCTGGTGCACTCGGCCAACCCGGACACGACGTTCATTCACCGGCCGGTGGTGCGCATCGTGGCGACGGCCGACGGCGCCATCCAGCGACCGGGCGAGCTCGCCGACCTGGCCGAGCGCGACGCGCAGGGAAACTTCCCGCGCACCATCATCAAGGTCACCGACCCCCAGAAGTACGGCATCAACGTCAGCGACTACTTTGTCTGATCGGCCGATCGCCCGGGCATTCGGCGCGGCACGCGCCCAGGGGCGGGCGGCGTTGATCACCTACTTCACCGCCGGTTACCCCACATCCCAGGTCTGCCGCGAAGCGCTGCGGGCAGCCGAGCGATCGGGCGCCGACATCGTGGAAGTCGGCATCCCGTTCAGCGATCCGCTCGCGGACGGTCCCACCATTCAGCGCTCCACCCAGGCGGCGCTGGAGCAGGGAATGACCGTGGCGGGGGTCCTCGAGCTGGTTCGCACGGCGGGGCTCGGCGTCCCCGTCGTGCTGATGACCTACCTCAACCCGGTGCTCGCCTACGGCGTGGAACGCTTCCTCACGGACGCCGCGGCCGCGGGAGTGGCCGGACTGCTGTGCACCGACCTGCCGGGCGGCGCGGATCCGGCGTTCGATCGCGCTGTCGCGATGAGCCCGCTCGATCTCATCCGGCTCGCGGCTCCTACGACGTCCGACGAACGGTTGGCGGGCGCCCTCGCCGGCGGCGGCGGCTTCGTCTACTTCATTTCGCGGCTCGGCGTGACCGGTGCGCGGCCCGATGCGCCGCCCGACCTCGAGCGTCACCTGCGTCGGCTGCGCGCGGCGACGCGTCTCCCCGTGGCGGTCGGGTTCGGCATCGGCACCCCGGCGCAGGCGGCCCAGGCGGCGCGCTGGGCGGATGGGGTCGTCGTGGGCAGCGCCCTGGTCGAGGCGCTGGGGAGCGGGGGGCTGCCGGGTGTGGAGCGGCTGCTGGGCGGGCTGGTGAGCGCGTTGCGGCAGCGCGGGGCGGCATGAGCTACCAGCGCTTCCTCGTCATGTACGGCCGCCTGCTCGCGGGGATGGGGGTGGTGATCCCGGTCGGGGTGCTGCTCGCCGACCGGCGCTGGCCGCAGCAGTGGATCGAGATCCTGGTGCTGCTCGCGGCCTGTCTGGTGTTGCGCGCCCAGACGGTGCGACTGTCCAAGTTCTCCTACCTCAATCAGACCGCCCTGGTGAGCCTCGCGGGCAGCCTGCTCGTGGGCCTTCCGGCGACGCTGCTCGCGCTGGCGGGCGGGATCCTGCTGTCGGACTGGGTGTGGCATCGCAAGACCGTGTGGGCGGCGGCGGTCAATTTCGGACGGGAGGCCACCGCCCTGACCGCTTCCTACGGCATCTACGCCGGCATTCTCTCGATCTCGGGTGTCGCGGATCCCGGCTTCCACGTGGCCACCATTCCGGCCGGGTTCTTCCTCGTGCTCGCCTACTTCATGTTCAGCCGGTTGCTGTTCTATCTCAGTCTGCTGGTACGCGGCAAGCTCGAGGAGAGCGAGCGGCTGCTCATCATCCGCTACGAGGTGATCTGGTATTTCGCCACCATGGCCGCGTTGGCGACCGTGGTCGGCGCCGTGCTCAACTGGCCGCCCGTGACGTGGCTGTTCGTGGCCGCCGGGCTCGGGGCGCTGGGGCAGCTGTTGAAACAGATGCTCGAAGAGGCCATCTCGGCGGAGGAGCTGAACAAGATTCACGCGATCGAATCGGTGATCACGAGCAACATCAGCCTGCACGACTCCTTCCAGCGCATCGAGCGCCTGGCACACCGTCTGGTGGACTGGGGCGATCTGCGCATTTACCGGCGCGCCGACGAGGGCTTGCGGCTCGCGTATCGCAGCGCGATCGGCCGGCCCGACCGGGGCGAGCCGACGGCCGACGTAGCGGCGCTGCGCGGCCAGGTCGTCGCCAACGGAGAGACGCAGGTGATCAACGACGTCATGCGCGACCAGCGGGTCGCCGACCTGCCGGAGGACGTCCAGAGCCTGGTGCTGGTGCCGCTCCGGTTCGGGGATGCGGTGATCGGGACGCTGGAGCTCGAGCACCACAAGCGCCACGCCTACCGGCGCAAGGACATCGTCACGATCGCCACGTTCGCCAATCAGCTGGCCACGGCGATCCACATCAACGATCTGCGGCGCCCGATCGTGGAGACGCTCGATCGCATGACGCAGCAGCTCGGCACCATCGGGAAAGCCGCGGCTTCTCTGCGCGACGTCTCGCGCGCGGTGGTGACGTCGACCGAGGCGATCCGAAACGCCGCCACCGTCGAGGAGGCCGAAGTCTCGGGCGGGCTCGAGGCGACCGATACGCTGGCGCAGGTGTCGCGCCGTGTTGTGGAGGATGGGACGGAGGCGGCGCAGGCCTCGACCGCGGCGAGCGACGCGGCGAGCCGCAACCGCGAACGGGTCAAGGACGCGCTGGAACGGCTCGTGGCTCTCAAGACGTTCGTGGGGGAGAGCTCCGGGAAGGTGCAGCAGCTCGGCGCCATGAGCCGGCGTATCACCGGGTTCATCGCGTCGATCCGCGAGTTTTCCGATATGACCAACCTGCTGGCGCTCAACGCGGCCATCGAGGCGGCGCGTGCGGGGCGGCACGGCAGAGGGTTCGCCGTCGTGGCGGAGGAAGTCCGGCGTCTGGCCGAGCAGAGCGCCGAGGCCGCGGCCGAGGCCGGAGAGCTGGTCGGCGACATCCACCGCCAGGTGGGGGAAGTCGTCGAGCAGATGCGGCGCGGGCAGGTGAATGTGGCGGGCGTCGAGGACCTGTCGTCGGACGCGCTCGAGGCGCTCGAGGCGATCGTGCGGGCGACGGCCGAGGCGACGGCGCACGCGCAGCGGATCGCAGCCGCCGCCGGCGAGCAGGATGACGCGTTCGGCAAGCTGCGACAGCGGATCAGCGCGGTGGCGGCCATCTCGCTGCAGAACCGGGCGGAGGCCGAGGGCGTGACGGCACGTGCGGGCGAAGCGGCGCAGGGGCTGGGAAACCTGGAGGCGGCGGCGCGCGAGCTGGAGGAGGTGGCCTCGCGTCTGCGTGATCTGACCCGCGGCTTTGCCAGCCTCGACTAGTCCCACTAGCATTCCGTGACCATGCGACAACTCGAGCGGGTGTATGTGGCGCTGGGCTCCAACATGGGGGCTCGCGAAGCCCACCTGGCCTACGCCCGGCTGCGGCTGTCCACGCTGCCGCACACCCATCTCGTGGCGGCTTCCCAAATCGAGGAGACCGCGCCCATCGGACCAGCCGGGCAGGAGGCCTACCTCAACCAGATGGTCCTGCTCGTCACGGCGCTCGAGCCGCAGGAGCTGCTGGAGCATTGCCGGGAGATCGAAAGTCAGCGCGGACGGGAGCGACGCGAGCGGTGGAGCGCGCGCACGCTCGATCTGGACATCGTGCGCTTCGGCGAGCGGACGATCGAGACCCCCGATCTCACGGTCCCCCATCCCGAGCTGCCCAACCGCGACTTCTGGCGCCGCGAGCTGGCCGAGCTCGACCTGCTCGCTCCGCAGCGCGCGTGACCGACGCCGCCGCGCGCCCCGTGACGACGCACGAGCTGCTGCGCCTGAAGGCGCAGCACGTCCCGATCGTCATGCTGACCTGCTACGACGCGCTGTTCGCCCGGCTGCTGGACGGCGCCGGAGTGGACATCCTGCTCGTGGGCGACTCGGTGAACCAGGTGCTCGCCGGCGCCGAAACCACGCTCTCGGCCACGCTGGAGCAGATGATCTACCACACGCGCATCGTCCGGCGCGGCGCGCAGCGCGCCATGGTCGTGTGCGACATGCCGTTTCTGACCTATCAAGTCAGCCGGGAAGAGGCGATCCGGAACGCCGGCCGGGTCATGGCGGAAACGATGTGCCAGGCGGTGAAGCTCGAAGGCGGCGCGTCGCTCGCGCCCACGGTGCGGGCTTTGGTCGAGGTCGGCATTCCGGTGATGGGGCACATCGGGCTCACCCCCCAATCGGTGCACGCGCTGGGGGGCTACCGCGTGCAGGGCCGCGACGACGTGGCCGCGCAGCGGCTCAGGGACGACGCCAAGGCGCTCGAGGAGGCCGGGGCGTTCGCGGTCGTGCTCGAGCTCCTGCCCAGTCCGCTCGCCGGCGAGATCACGACATCGCTCACGATCCCCACGATCGGGATCGGCGCCGGGCCGTCGTGCGACGGGCAGGTGCTGGTGCTGCACGACATGCTGGGGTTGAACGACCGGTTCAGCGCCAAGTTCGTCAAGCGCTACGCGTCGCTTGCCGACGAGGTGCGCGCGGCGGTGGCCGCATTCAGCGCCGAGGTCCGGGAAAAGCGGTACCCGGACGCCGCGCACGCGTTCGAGCGCTAGGGCCGGCGAGCCGCCAGCGCCGCGAGACGACGTCTCGCGTAGGCGAGTCCCTGAGCGGCGCGGCGCGGGGCGAGGCGCACGAAGGCGTCATATGCGAGCGCCGCGCTGTCCGGCTTGCCCGCCGCCTCGCGGGCCGCTCCCAGTACGAGATAAGGCTCGGCGAAGAACGGCTCTGCCCGGGTGACAGTGTCCAGTTGGGCGGCCGCCTCCAGATGTCTGCCGGCTTGGCCCAGTGCCTGCCCGTACCGAAACCGTATCCAGGGGTCCCCGCGACTCAGCTCGAGCGCCTGGGAGAACTCCCGAAGCCCTCGGGCTGTATCGCGAGCCTGCATCGCCTGCTGCGCCAGCATCGCGTGGGCAGGGAAGAAGGAGAGATTCTCCACGAGCGCATTCTCGAGCGCCGCCATTCCCCCTGCCCGGTCTCCCCGTGCCAGCTTCAGCAGTCCCAGGCCGTACAAGAGCAGCTCCTGTGACTGGTAGGTGGACGTAATGCTGGTCGTGTCGTGCAGACGCAATTCGTCCAACAGCTGGTTCAATTCGACAGCCGCGCTGTCCCATCGCTCCAGCCCGACGAAAGCGAGCGCGCGGTTGTAGCGCACCCAGGCATAGCGACGCGGGTCGCTCCGGATCACATAGGCGAAGTCGTTCGCGGCATCCGATAGTTTCGCAGCCGAGTACTCGAGGAACGCCTGTGTCAGGACGTCGTTCCCCCACCTCCCAGGGAGCTGGTCGTACAGCAGGATGGTCAGGGTTTGCGCCACGAACGGGTTGCGGAGCAGGGCCTGCGTGTACAGCGAGTCCACTTGCAGGATCTGTGGCGAGTTCACGATGGACTTCGACTCCCTGAGATAACCCTCCCACCAGCTCGAGCGGCCCATCCAGTATGCCACCCAGCGGCCGTACAGCGGCTCGGCGCGGCTGGGGTCCAGCCGCTGGGCCCAGAAGAATCCCAGGCGGGCGCGGTCCGGCTTGGTGCGGAGCCACGACACGGCGTAATCGAAATAGGCCTCCCAGTCGTTGGTGTCGGCCTGGGCAGCGAGTCGTGGGCGGTGCTGATCGCGCAGGTCATCGAGCTTCGGGGGGCGTTGCGCGCCGAGGGGGGTGAGGGCGCCGAGGCCGGCCACGAGGATCGCGCCACGCCATGACGGAATCGTTGCCGCTCGCATCATGTCAGCCGCTGATAGGGGTCGGTACCAATCCTATCACCGGAAAGAACGCCTCGCACCGGAGCGGGCTCATGGGCCGGGGACCTACCGTTGTGGCGGGTCCCCCATTTCCTTTCTCCCGTGCACGACGTCACCAGTCGGACGGAGATGCAGGCGTGGTCGCGGCGGGAGCGCTCCCGGGCCCGCCGCATCGCGTTCGTCCCGACCATGGGGTTCTTGCACGAAGGACACCTGCGGCTCGTCGATCGCGCCCACGAACTGGCCGACGCGGTCGTCCTCAGTGTGTTCGTCAACCCGCTCCAGTTCGGCCCCGCGGAGGATTTCGCGCGATACCCCCGCGACCTCGAGCGCGACCGCGCGCTGGCCGAGGGACGCGGAGTGGACTGCCTGTTCATCCCCACGGCGCAGGAGATGTACCCGGTCGAGCCGCTGGTGCGAATCGCGCCCGGCCCCATGGCGGAATCGCTCGAGGGCGCTGCGCGGCCGGGACACTTCGCGGGCGTCCTCACCGTCGTCGCCAAGCTGTTTCACCAGGTGGAGCCGGACGTCGCGGTGTTCGGCCGCAAGGACTTCCAGCAGGCGGCGCTGGTGCGCCAGATGGTGCGCGATCTGGACTTTCCGCTCGAGATCGAGGTCGCTCCGACCGTGCGCGAGCTCGACGGGCTGGCGCTCTCCTCCCGCAACGCGTACCTGACTCCGGACCAGCGGCGCTCGGCCATCGTGCTGTTCCGCTCGCTCCGCGAAGCCGAGCGCGCCTGGCGCGTGGGCGAGGCGGCCCCGAATGCCCTTCAGCGCAAGGGGCTGGAGACGCTGGCCGCGCCGGACGTCCACCCCGAGTACTTCGCGCTGGTCGACGTCGGACTGACGCCGGTCGACCGGGTCACCCAGACGACGGTCGCGCTCGTGGCCGCGCGCGTCGGCACTACTCGGCTCATCGACAACGTGGTGCTCGGCGAGGGCGTCGGCGCCGATCCCACCGTGCGCGGGTAGCGATGCTGCCGGACTGGGCCGTCGTCAGCGCCGACCGTCGGGCCCATATCGCGCGCGTGGCCGGGCTGCTCGCGCAGTGGGCAACCGCCCTGGCCGTCCCCGCCATCGAGGCCGAACGCTGGCGGCGCGCGGCCTGGCTGCACGATGCGTTGCGCGACGCTCCGGCCGCCACGGAGCTCGACCACGGACCGATGTGCGCCGACCGACTGGCCCGGGACGGGGAGCGGGACCAGGGAGTGCTCGACGCGGTGCGCTACCACTCGCTGGGCTATGCCGGGTGGGACAGCGTGGGACGCATGCTGTATCTCGCCGACTATCTCGAGCCGGGCCGCCGCTTCGACGCCGCGCTGCGGACCGCGCTGCGGGAGCGGATGCCGGGGGAACACGGCGCGGTGCTGCGCGAAGTGGCTCGGCGCCGGATCGAATGGATCCTGCGATCATCCTGGGGACTGAAACCGGAAACGGTGGCCTTCTGGAACGCACTCGTCTCGGCCTGATCGTCGGGCTGCTGCTCTGCGCGGCCTGCGGGCACGATGACGCGCGGCCGGCCTTCGCGGTGCCGGGCCAGGAGGGCCAGCGCACCGTCGTCGAGGTCCTCAACGTCACCAGGCGACTGGGGCTGGCCCGGACCGGGACCCGCGTGTTGCGCCAGGCGGGGATCGACGTCGTCAGCTACGGCAACGCCCTACCGATCCCCGAGCGCTCTGATTCCACGCGTATCCTGGTGCGGCGGGGCGATCGGGCGGCGGGAGAGCGCGTCCGTCGCGCGCTGCAGGTGGGAACGGTGGTAATGCGGCCCGATTCGACTCGGCTAGTCGACGTGAGCGTGCTGTTGGGCGCGGACTTTGCCGCGCGGGCGCCCCTCGACTTCCACCCGTAGCTGCCCGCAGGCGGCGCTGATGTCCAGCCCGCGACTGCGACGCAACACGGCTTCGATCCCCCGCTCGCGCAACCGCCGCTCGAACGCCAGCATCTGCGCGTGCGGGCTGGGCGTGAGATCGGGCGCCCCGCCCGGATGCAGCGGCAGCAGATTCACGTGCGCGGCGAGCGGGCCCGCGATCTTCGCGAGCGCATCCGCGGCCTCCAACGAATCGTTCTTTCCGCCGATCAGCACGTATTCCAGGGTCACCCGCCGCCGGAACTGCCGCAGCGCCTGGAGCACCTCGGGGAGCGGATACTTCTTCTCGATCGGCATCAACGCCAGCCGCGCCGGGTGGGTCGCCGCGTGCAGCGACAGGGCCAGACGAAATTGCTCCGGTCGCGCCGCGAAGCGCGCCAGGTTGGGCAGGATGCCGACGGTGGAGAGTGTGATGTGCCGCGCCCCGATCCCGCACCCGTCAGGCTGGTTCAGGGTCGTGAGCGCCGTATCCACCGCATCCCAATTGAGCAGCGGCTCGCCCATGCCCATGAAGACCACATTGGTGGGGCACTTGTCCTCGCCCAGCAGCACCACTTCCCGCACTTGACCCGCGATCTCGCCCGCGGTGAGGTCGCGGCGCCATCCCATGCGTCCCGTGGCGCAGAACACACAGCCCAGCGCGCAGCCGACCTGCGAGGAGATGCACAGCGTGCGGCGCTTCCCCTCCGGGATGAGCACCGACTCGATCGCTTCGCCATCGGCCAGCCGCCACAGGAACTTCTCGGTCCCGTCCCGGGACACCTGGTGCGCGGCGAGCGACAGCCGCGGCAGGGGGAACGCGTCCTCCAGTGCGGCGCGCAGCGGCGCCGGCAGGTCGCTCGCGTCGCGCCAGGAGGCGACCGGACGCCGCCATAACCGCGGCACGATTTGCCGCACGCGGTAGGCGGGCTCACCGCGTTCCTTCAGCCACTCCGCGAGCGTCTCCGCGGCGCGGGCGGGGGTGAGCGAGAGCAGATCCGTCACTTGCGCCGCGCCTCGAGTCCGACACGGAAGGTGGAGCCCAGATCGGAGACGCCGCCGTCCCGTGCCAGCGACAGGCGGTACCGACCGACGGCAATGCGGATTCCGGCCGCGCTGCGCCAGGCAGTGTTCCCGTTACTCGCCTCACGGGCGACGATCGCGTCGCAGGAGACCGCTGTGCCCACGTCGAGGCCGGCGCCGATCTGGTGATCGGCCCCGCCGGGGTGCCCGAACGCGAACCCGTACCGCGCCACCAGCGTGCCGCCGGTGGTGCCCCAGAGCGTGCCGCGCCAGGCGCGGACCTGCAGGCCGACGTTCACGTCCTGCGCCGGGTCGCTCCCCAGGCGACGCAGCCCTCTCGTCCCTGCCGCGATGCGGATGCGGTCCTGCCACAGCGATCGGGAAACACCGAGGTCCAGGGTCCAGTGATGCGCCCGGGTGTCGTCGAGGCGGGTATCGTGGTAGGTGATCGCCGCTCCCACCGTGGTGGCCGCGATCGCGCGCGCCCAGGTGATGCCGGCGGTCTGCGTATAGAAGGGAATCGTCGTCCCGGCAGGGTCGGGACTGTCGATCGTTCGCACGAGGTTTCCCAATCCCATCCGTCCGTAGACGAATCCCAGTGTGCCCACGTGGTGCAGGGGCGCCCGGACGCCGCCGATCAGACCCGTGGCCCCCACCGCGACCGGAGTCTGGATCAGGTCCAGGCCGATCTGGCCGCGACCCGCGGGGTCCTGGGCGGGGTTCCAGTAGGAGGCGACCACCCCCGTCGCGAGGGCGGCCGGGACGGGAATCGTGGCTGCCGCCAGACGCCACAACTCGCTCCCCGCACCTGCCTGGCCCGCGAGCGTCGGGGCAGAGAGGACGCAGGCAAGCGGCGGCAACAGGCGGCGCAATGGCGGCATCGGGGCGTGCTCTATATGGCGTAGCGTTGTTCGCCCAACTTAACTACATTCAACAGTTTACACCACTTACGGAACGCCGTGCGCCTGACCGACCTGCTGAGTCCCGACCGGATCCGGATCCCCCTCCGGGCTAGCGACAAGGAAGGGGTACTGCGCGAGCTGGTGGGGTTGCTGCTTCCGGGAGACGGGGCACAGAGTGACGAGGTGCTGGCGGCCATCCTGGAGCGGGAACGACAGTTCCCGACCGGGATCGGCCACGGCGTGGCGGTCCCGCACGGACGCACGCCGGCGATGGCGGCATTGGCGATCGTGGCGGGAACGAGTCCGACCCCGGTGCGCTATGAGACCATCGACGGCCAGCCGGTCCGCGTCTTCTTCATGGTCGCGGGTCCGGAGGCGCTGGCGGGAGCGCACGTGAAGGCGCTGAGCCGGATCTCCCGCCTGGTGCGGCAGGAGGGGGTTCGGGCGCGGCTGCTGGCCGCCCGCACCCCGCAGGAGTTCTACCACGCCATTCTCGAAGCGGAGGGAGCCTAGGGGTGAGCGGGACGATGTGGCGAACGCACCGGTGCGGCGCGCTGCGCCGGACGGAGGTCGGGCAGACGGTGCGGGTGGGCGGCTGGGTACACCGGCGCCGGGACCTGGGCGGAATCGTGTTTCTCGATCTGCGGGACCGCGACGGCCTGGTGCAGGTGGCGATCGGGCCCGCGTGGGCGGCTGCCGAAGCGGTCGCGACGGCGCAAGCGGTCGGCGTCGAGTCGGTGGTCGTGGTCGAGGGCGAGGTCGTGGCGCGTCCCGCGAACATGCAGAACGTCGAGCTCGCGACCGGCGAGATCGAGGTGCATGCGCGGTCGCTGCAGGTCGTGGGGCCCGCCGAGACGCCGGCGATCCCGGTGGCGCGCGGCAAGGGCGAGGAGCTTCCGGCGGAGGAGCTGCGGCTCAAGTACCGCCATCTCGACCTGCGCCGGCCCGAGCTCCAGGCGAACCTCATGCTGCGCCACCGTCTGCTGCAGCGGGCGCGGCGCACACTCTCCGATCTCGGGTTTCTCGAAATCGAGACCCCGATTCTCACGAAACCGACGCCCGAGGGCGCCCGCGATTATCTCGTGCCGTCGCGGGTGCACGCCGGGGAGTTCTACGCGCTGCCGCAATCTCCGCAGATCTACAAGCAGCTCCTCATGGTGTCGGGGTTCGACCGGTACTTCCAGCTGGCGCGCTGCTTCCGCGACGAGGATCTGCGCAACGACCGGCAACCGGAGTTCACGCAGATCGACATCGAGGCGTCCTTCGTCGGGCAGGAGGACGTGATCGGGTTCGTGGAGGCGGTGCTGGTGGCGCTGTGGGAGGAATGCGGGCACAGCATTCCGCGTCCGTTCCCGCGTCTCAAATGGACGGACGCGATGGAGCGCTACGGATCGGACAAGCCCGATCTGCGCTACGAGCTGGAGATCGCCGACTGGACGGCGGCGGTGCAGCCGCTGGCGGTCCCGTTCTTCACCTCCGCGCTGAGCGCGAGTGGGGGGAAGAACGGCGGACGCGTGCGGGGCCTCGCCGTGCGGGGCGGCGGCGCCCTGTCGCGCAAGGACGTGGACCAGCTCGCCGCGGCGGCCAAGCAGCTGGGCGGGGCGGGGCTCGCCTGGGTCAAGCGCCAGGGCGAGGAGCTGTCGGGGTCGGTCGCGAAGCAATTCACGGTCGAGGCCCTGGGGCGCTTGGGCGTCGGCGACGGCGATGCGGCGTTGATGACGGTCGGTCCCGATCACGTCACATCGCCGGTGCTCGACCGGGTGCGGCAGGACGTGCTGCGGCGCCTCGGGGTCGCTCCGCGCACGGCGCACGCGTTCTGCTGGGTGGTGGACTTCCCGCTGTTCGAGCCGGATCCGGAGACGGGCGCTCCGGTGTTCGCGCACCATCCGTTCACGTCGCCGCATCCCGACGACGTGGCCAAACTCGACCACGAGCCGTTCGCGTGTCGCGCGCTGCACTACGACGCCGTGTACAACGGCAACGAGCTCGGCTCGGGCTCCATCCGCATCACCGATCCGGCGGTGCAGCGCCGGGTGTTCGATCACCTGGGACTCACCCGCGAGGATGCCGAGGCGCGCTTCGGATTCCTGCTCGGCGCCCTGGCGGCCGGAGCGCCGCCGCACGGCGGGTTCGCCATCGGGTTCGACCGCACGACCATGCTGCTGGCCGGGGCGGGCAGCCTGCGTGACGTGATCGCCTTCCCCAAGACCACCGCGGCGCGTGCGCTGTTCGAAGGAGCGCCCTCGCCGGCGCGTGCCGAGGATCTCGCGACCCTGCACATCCGGACGGTCCCGTGAGCGACGACGCGGTACGGCGTCTCTCGGTGGAAGGGGTCGACCTCCTGTCGCTGGCCGGTGTGAACGACGGCAATCTCGTCGAGCTCACGCGCCGGCTGGGGGTGCGGGTGTCGCTGCGGGGCGACGCGCTCACGGTGCAGGGCCCGGCGGCGGCGGTGGAGCGCGCCGCCCCGGTGGCCCAGGCGATGGTGGACCTCGCCCGCATGGGCGAGACGCTCGACGTGCACGACGTGGAGCGGCTGGTGCTCGAAGGGGAGGCGGGCACGCTGGTCGACGCGGGCGTGGGAACGGGGGAGATGAAGATCATCCTTCCCGGGCTGCGCCGGGTGATCCAGCCCAAGACGGCGGGCCAGCGGGAATATCTCCAGCTCATCGCGCAGCACGACATCGTGGTGGGCATCGGGCCGGCCGGCACCGGCAAGACCTACCTCGCGGTGGCGGCGGCCGTCGACGCCCTGGCCCGCAAGCGCGTGCGGCGCATCGTGCTGGCGCGGCCCGCGGTGGAAGCGGGGGAGAGCCTCGGCTTCCTGCCCGGCGACCTGCAGGAGAAAGTGGATCCGTATCTCCGCCCGCTGTACGACGCGCTGGAGGACATGATGCCGCGCGACCGGGTGCAGAAGGCGCTCGAGACCCGCGCCATCGAGATCGCACCGCTCGCCTACATGCGCGGCCGCACGCTGTCGGATGCCTTTGTCATCCTCGACGAGGCGCAGAACGCGACCGGCATGCAGATGAAGATGTTTCTCACGCGCCTGGGCGTGAACTCGCGCGCCGTGATCACCGGCGACAAGACGCAGATCGATCTCGCGAACCGCGAGGAGTCGGGGCTGTTGCAGATCGAGCGGATCCTGCCCGGCATCGAAGGCATCGGCTTCTGCTACCTCAGCGACACGGACGTGGTCCGGCATCGTCTGGTGCGGGACATCATCCGCGCCTACGCCGAGGATGCGCAGGGCTGATGGGCGCCAAGCCGACGCGGGGGGCCATTGCGCGCTATCACCTCGTGCGCTGGGTGTGGGTCGCGGGACTCGCCGCCCTGGCGCTATTCGCGTTTCCATCGGGCGTCACGAATCTGGCCCGCTTGCTCACCATCGGCGTCCGCGCCGACCGGCAGGTGGTGGCCCCGTTCGATTTCGTGGTGACCAAGACGGACGAGGAGCTGCGCCGGGAAGCGGACGCCGTCGCGGCCTCCGTCCGGCCGATCTACGACTTTCGCGCGGAGGCCTACGACAGCGCGCAGGCGTGGGCACGGGGGTTCTTCAGCTCGCTGGACAGCGTCGCGAAGCGGGGCCGGGAAGCGGTGCTCCTCGCCGCGCAACGGGCCGGCGTGCCGCTGGCGGGCGCCGAGGCCGATTACCTGGTCCGGGGATCCAAGCGAAACGCGATGGAACGGGCGCTCGGCGAGCTGCTCGACCGGACGCTCGCCCAGGGGGCCGCCCTGACGCTGGAGCCCGATTCCGGGCTCCAGATCATCGTGCGGCGCGGCGCGTCGGAGACCCCGGTGGAGCGCGCGCGGGTCTTCACTTTCAATACCTACATCGACGCCGTGCAGAACGCCCAGCCGGATCCCGGTTCGAGCACCGCGGGCGCGGTCTTCCTGAAGCTGGCCCGGCGCATGTTCCGGCCGACCCTGATCCGCAACGATCTGGAAACCGCGCGGCGCCGCAGCGATCTCGCCGCCGGGGTGGAGCGCGCCAAGTACGCGGTCCGGCAGGGCGACCTGATCGTCGAGACGGGACAGATCGTCACCGGCCCGGTGCAGGAGCGCCTGGCGGCGCTGCATGCCGAGCTGGTCCGGCGGGGGGCGACGACGAGCGCCACCCTGGGTGGGAAGATCGGCGTGCTGCTGCGCAATCTGCTGATCCTCTCCGTCTTCTGGGTCCTGATGTTCTTCTACCGTCGCGAGACCTACGTCAAGCTGCGACAGGTGGGGACGGTCGCCGTGCTGTTCGCCTGCGCCATCGTCGCCGCGGCCACCGTGGCGCGGACCGCGCCGGCCCACGGCGAGCTGATCCTGCTGCCGTTCACCGCCATGATGCTGACGGTACTGTTCAACGGCCGGGTCTCGATGATCGCCGCCATGATCCTGGCGGCGCTCATCGGGACGCAGCCGGCGTTCCAGGACACACCCGTGCTGTTTCTGTGCTTCACGGGGGGCGTGACCGCGGCGCTGTCGGTGAAAACTCTAAGGCGTCGTACGCACTTGTACCTCGCCGTGCTGGTCGTCGGCCTGGGGTATCTCGTCGGCGCATTGGCGCTGGGACTGGCGAGTGACTGGTCGCTCCGCGAGATCGGGACGCGCGCGCTGCTCGGGACTTCGAACGGACTCGTCTCGGCCTCCCTGACGATTCTGCTGCTGCCCGTGGCCGAGCGGGTCGCGGGGATCACGACCGATCTGACGCTGCTCGAGCTGTCGGATCCGTCCCGCCCGCTGCTGCGCCGCCTGTCGCTCGAAGCGCCCGGCACCTACGCCCACAGCGTGGCCATGGCGAACCTGGTGGAGGCGGCGTGCAACCGCATCGGCGCAAACGGACTGCTGGGTCGCGTCGGGTGCTACTACCACGACGTCGGCAAGCTCGCCAGCCCGCAGTACTTCGTCGAGAACCAGTCGCTGGGCGGGAATCCCCACGACCGGCTCCCCGCGGCCCAGTCGGCCGAGATCATCCGGCTGCACGTCACCGAAGGGCTGCGACTCGCGCGCGAAGCGGGGATTCCCGAGATCGTGACTGCCTTCATCCCCGAGCACCATGGCACGAGCGAGATCGCGTATTTCTACGACCGTGCCAAGAAGCAGGGCGAGCCGGGGGTGCGGCGTGACGACTTTCGCTACCCGGGTCCCCGACCACGCTCGATCGAGACGGCCGTCACGATGCTGGCCGACTCGGTGGAGGCGTCGCTGCGGGTGCTCGAGGGGCTCACGCCCGGCAAGCTGGAGGCGGCGATCGATCAGATCGTGAAGGGACGTCTCACGACGGGCGAGCTGGACGAGGCGCCGCTCACCCTGCAGCAGCTCGAGCAGGTACGCGCCGAATTCGTGCGCGTGCTCACCGGGATGTACCACAACCGCATCGACTACCCCGAGTCCAGTGGCGGCATCACGAGGGCCTGGCAGCCGGCGCGCCCGGCTGCCGGCAGCTGAGCGCCTGGCGCGCGTGGCAGCACGAGTGCTGCGCTGGGAAGGCGCCCGCACCACCAGGGTCGAGGTCACCCTGCTGGATGCGGCTGCCATGCGTCGGTTGAACCGGCGCGTCACCGGCCGCCGCGGGCTCACCGACGTGCTCGCGTTCGGATTGCCGCAACCCGACGGACGGGTGCTGGGCGATGTGTACGTGTGTCGCGCCGCGGCCGAGCGGTACGTCGCCACACACCGGAGCGGAGACCCTAAAGGACGTGGGCGGGGAGCGGTCGGCGAGGAGCTGACGCGACTGACCGTGCACGGCACGCTCCATGTCCTCGGTTACGATCATCCGGAAGGGGTGGGCCGCACGCGCTCGGCGATGTGGCGTCGGCAGGAGCGCTACGTGCGCCGCCTCACGGGAGGCGGAGGTCGGGCCCGATGATCGCGCTCGTCTGGGGTGCGGCGCTGGTGGCCGTGCTCGCCGCTCTGTGGGCCGGCCTGCTGGCGCTGGGCGAAGAGGCGGCCGTCGGTGAGGCGCGGCACACGCTGGGCGACGCGCCCCCGGTCGCGGCCCGCGCCCAGGTGCCGTTGCATCGCGCGTTTCACGTTTCCCGTCTCGCCCTGCTTGTCCTCGGGGCGGTCGCGGCCGCCGACGCCGTGCGCTGGTGGGAGCGCCCCTGGGTGACCGCGCTCGGATCCGTGGGCGTGGTCGCCCTGCTGCTGTTCATCCTGGGAGACGCGCTGCCCCGCGCCGTGGCGCGCGTGGCGCCCGAGCTCGCGACGCTCGCGTTCCCGCTCGGCAAGCGGACCCTGCCACCCTTCGCCCCGCTGCTCCGGTTGCTGGCGCGGGTGGACCGCGGACTCCATACCCTGGTCGGCGCCACGGGTCCGGCCGCGCCGGCGATGGGGGACACCCAGCGCGACGTGCTGCTCGGCGTCTTCTCCCTGGCCGATACCACGGCGGACGAAGTCATGACCCCGCGCCTCGACATGATCGGCGTGGATCTCGCCGTCGGGCTGGAGGACGTGGTGGAGCGGTTTCGGACGAGCGAGCACACCCGCCTTCCGGTCTTCGACGGCACGCCCGACAACGTGGTCGGCGTGCTCTACGCCAAGGACCTCGTGCCCCTCGCGATGGGGCTGCCGACCGGGCCGGGCGTCGTCCGCTGGCAGGACCTGGTGCGGCCGGCGTCCTTCGTCCCCGAAACGAAGACGCTCGACGCGCAGCTGCGCGACTTCCAGCGCGGTCCCGCGCACCTCGCCGTGGTGGTGGACGAGTTCGGCGGCACCGCGGGGCTGATCACCCGCGAAGACGTGCTCGAGGAGATCGTGGGCGAGATCCGGGACGAGCACGACATCGAGGCCGCTCCGGAGATTCGTCGCGACGGCGAGCGGGTGTGGGTGGACGGCGGCGTCGGGTTGGACGAGCTCTCGGAGGCGCTGGGACGTCCCTTCACCCATCCGGACGTCTCCACCGTCGGCGGTCTGATCTTCTCCGAGCTGGGCCGCGTGCCGCGTGCGGGGGAGGAGCTCACGATGGACGGGTTCCGCGTGGTGGTCGAGCGGGTGGAACGGCGCCGGGTGCGGCGCGTGTACTTCGAGCCCCGATGATCGTCCCCTTGGTGCTGCTGATCCTCGGCCTGGGACTGGCCGCGACCGCCGCCGCGATCGGCGTGTCGGCCGCGGCGGTGAGCCAGGCGGAGCTCACGCGCTGGGTGTCGTACAAGCTGCGGGGGGCACCCGCGACCGCCCAGGCCCTGCGCGACCCGGCGCGCGTCCTCGCGACCGCCAACGTGCTGACGACGCTCGGCGTGCTGCTCGCCGCCGCGGCGATCCCGGCGTTGCTGGCGCGATTCACCCCCACGTTCCTCGGCGTGGTGAGCGTGCTGCTGATCGTGCCGCTGTTCGTGACGACCGCGTATCTGCTGCCGCGTACCGTGGGGCGACGCTGGCCGGAGCGCATCGTCGCGCCCGCGGTGCCGTGGATGGAGCGATCGGCACGCGTGCTCGCCCCGTTCATTCCGCACCGTGACCCGTCCGCGCGCGGCACGCTCGCCGCGGTGCTCACCGGGGATTCGAGCGTGCTCGCCGCGTCGGACGAGATGGAGGTGGTCTCGGGCGTGCTCGCGTTCTCCGACCGGCCAGTGGCGGAGCTGATGACGCCGCGCACGTCGATCGTGGCGCTGCCCGAGGGGATGCTCGCCGCCGAAGCCGCCCATGTCTTCGTGCAGTCGGGCTACAGCCGGTATCCGGTGTACCGCGGCTCGCTCGATGAGATCGTGGGCGCGGCGCACGCCTTCGATTTCCTCACCCTGGCGCCCGACGCGCCGCTCCGGGTGCATCCCGTCCTCACGGTGCCGGGGACGAGGCGCGCCGCCGACCTGATGCTGGAGATGCAGCGCGGCCGCAGTCACCTGGCCGTGGTGATCGACGAATTCGGCGGCACAGCGGGCCTCGTGACCTTCGAGGATATTCTGCGGGACCTCGTGAGCGAGGTGCTGGAAGGCCCGCCGGCCGCCGCGTCGCCCGAGGCCACGGTGCCCGCCCTGGTCGAGCTCGACGGAGCCGCGCCGGCCGCGACGCTCGCCGAGCGGTTGGGGACGGGGCCGGCGAGCCGGGCGGCCCAGACGGTGGGCGGCCTCCTGACCCAGGCGCTGGGGCGGATCCCGCGCACCGGCGAGCGGTTCGTGCTCGGTGGACTGGAGTTCGACGTCCTGGCTGCGTCGGCGTCGCGCGTAGAGCGCGTGGCGGTGCGGCGCGCACCCGTGCGGACCGTGGTGCTGGAAGGCGGCGAGACGTGACGGATCCCGCTTCGGTCGCCTCGGTGCTCGACGGCCTCGATCGGGGGGAGACCGCCGCCCTCGCCCGGGCGATCAGCCTCGTCGAGAACCAGCGGGACGGGTTCGAGCGCGTGCTCAGCCATGTGCACGAGCGGGCCGGCCGTCTCGGTGAGCGCGCCCGGCGCATCGGCATCACCGGCCCTCCCGGGGCCGGCAAGAGCACGCTCACCCAGCTGCTGATCCAGCAGTTTCGTGGCGCGGGCCTGAAGGTTGCAGTCGTGGCCGTGGACCCGACCAGCCCCTTCAGCGGCGGCGCCCTGTTGGGCGACCGGATCCGCATGGAGGCCGTCAGCCTCGATCCCGGGGTCTTCATCCGGTCCATGGCGACCCGGGGCTCGCTTGGCGGCCTCGCCACGACGACCGAAGAAGTGTGCGAGGTGCTGACGGCGTTCGGGTTCGAGCGCATTCTCATCGAGACGGTCGGGGTGGGCCAGACGGAGCTGGA
>DATGDT010000408.1:0-5774 GCA_035310725.1 Gemmatimonadales bacterium | reverse complement strand
GGCCTCGGCCAGCGGCAGGAGCTCGCGCCGGCCGGAACGCGGGTCGAGCGTGGCGAGCTGGGTGGACGGCAGTGTGGAGGACCCGGCCGTGGCATACAGGATCCGGCCGTCGGACGTCCATCCGACGACGGTCGCGGGGGCGCCCTCCCACGTGCGCCGCCGCGGCAGCCCGCCGCCGAGCGGCATCGTGTACACCTCCGTGGGTCCCTCGTAGCCGGCGGAGAAGGCCAGCGTCGTGCCGTCGGGTGAAATCGCCGCATGCGACTCCTCGGCCGCGTGGGTGGTGAGGCGGCGCGCCTCACCGCCCTGGATCGAGACCGTCCAGAGATCCCCTTCCGCCGTAAACACGATCGTCTCGCCGTGGATCGCGGGCGAACGGTAGTAGCCGCGCGGAGCGGGGGGAGGCGCGACGGCCGGGGGTCTTGCCGGCGTGGGGAGGGCGGTGGTGCACAGCGCCAGCACGAGGGAGGTTCGCATGATCCCGGGCTCCGGCAGGATGGGTCTCGCGGCTTGGGGTTCCGCGCTCAGGCGGGCGAGGCCAGAGCGGTCCCTAAGATACACGTTGCGCTAGCCGAAGCCGCGTCGCACCCGTATTGTTTTCCCTCTGGCGCGCTCATGCTCCATACGTCCCAGACACCAGCGACCATGATGGCCGGACCCGGTCTTCCTTCGCTCGATCTGATCTGTCTGGGGCCGCCCACCGCCCGGCTCGGCGGCCGTGAGCCGCCGCCCGACGTGCTGTGGCGCAAGCACCTCGGGCTGCTCATCTACCTGGCGCTCTCCCCCGATCGCACGAGGTCGCGAGATCATCTGCTGGGCATGCTCTGGCCCGAGAAGGCGGAGCCGCACGCGCGGCACTCCCTGAACGAGGCGGTGCGGCGGCTGCGCGCCGGACTGGGAACCGACCGCCTGCGCACGCGCGGCGATACCATCACGCTGGACGGCACCGACCTCCAGGTCGACGTCCTGCGCTTCGCCGCGCTGTCCGGGGAGCGCCCCGCGGAAGCCGTCGCACTCCTGCGCGGCGATTTCCTCGAGGGCTTCGTGGTGGAAGACGCCCCGGCGTTCGAGGAGTGGGCCGCGCAGGAACGCACGCGGTGGCGCGCCCGCGGCGAGGAGGTGCTCGTCACGCACGGCAAGGCCGCGCTGTCGGCCGGACGGCTGGACGAAGCCGTGCAGGCGGCGTTGCAGGCGCTCGCCCTCGAGCCGCACAGCGAGCCGGCCGCGCGGCTGCGCCTCCGGGCGATGGCGCTGCGGGGTGACGCGGCGGGCGCCCTGGCCTGGTACCACCAGTTCACCGCGCAGCTCCTGTCGGAAGTGGGCGAGCGACCCGGTCAGGAGCTCGAGGCCCTGGCGGACCGCATCCGGACCCGTTCCTGGCATCACGCTGCGGCGCCGCCGGTGGAGGTGTCGGTGCCGCTGGTCGGTGATGCCGCGCTGCAATCCCGCGCCTTCCGTGTGATTGGTGAGGCCATGCTGGGGGTGCCGCGCACGCTGGCCATCATCGCCGGACAGGGACTCGGCAAGACCCGCCTCGTCCTGGAATGCCTCAACCGGGCGGCGTTGGACGGCGCGCTGACCGTCCTCGCGACGCCGCTCGAGCAGGACAACGACGCGCCGTGGAGCACCTTGCGCGCCCTGGCCCGCGCCGGACTCGCCGCAGCGCCCGGCGTTGCCGCCACCGCGCCGGAGGCGCTCGCGGTCCTGGCGGCCGTCGTCCCGGAGCTCGGCGGCCGGGTGCAGCGCGTGCCCGCCGATCAGGGAGAGGTCGCCGCGGCGCTGGCGCGACTGTTCGAGGCAGTGGCGGAGGAGCGCCCCCTCGTCGTGGCGGTGGACGATGCCCATTTCGCCGACCGGGTGACCCTCGAGGGGCTCGGGGCCGCGATCCCGGCGGTTCGCAAGGCCCCGCTGGCGTTCGTCTTTTCCTGCCTGCCGGAGCCGGAGCGTGGGCCGGCGGCGCTCGTGCGGCTGCGCGGCGAGGTCGGACGGCGGCTGCCCGGCGACAGCGTGCGTCTGGAGCCGCTGGGGCAGGACGACGTCCTGCGACTCGTCACGGCGCTCGCCCCCTGGTGCACGACCGCCGAGATGCGCGACCGGCTCTCCCGTCGCGTGCGGTTCGAGACCGGGGGGAGCCCATTCCTCGCCGTCACACTGCTGCAGGCGCTGGCGCGGGCGTCCACCATGCGGGGCGACGTGCTCGAGTGGCCCCGCCGCGGATCCACCATCGACAGCCCGCTCCCCATCAGCGTGCCCGATTTGGTGCGGATGGCGGTCGTGGCCCGCGTATCGGTTCTCGACTCGACGGACCTGCTGCTGCTGCGGGCGGCGAGTGTGAGCGGCTCGGCGCTCGATCCCGACATGCTGAGCCGGACGGCCGGTCTCGCGCCGGAAGACGTCGAGGCGGGGCTCGTCCGCCTGGAGCGCTCCGGCCTCGTGGTGAACGACGGACGTCGCTACGCGTTCGCCGCTCCCCTCATCGCGGAGGTCGTCTCGGGGGAGTGCCTCACGGCGGGCCAGCGGCGCAGCCTGCGCCTGCGAACGGCGGAGGCGCTCGCTCACAGGGAGGGAATGGACGCCAAGGTGCTCCGGGTGGAGCTGCTATCCCAGGTCGGCCCCGATGAGTCGGTCTTCGCGGACGCGGTCGCGGTCGCCGAGGCGGCGCTCGACACGGGCGCGGTACGCAGCGGGCGTCGCGCGGTCGCGGCGGCCGAGCGGGCGGTCGGCGACGCCGCCGGCGCGCGAGCGCGCCTCGCGGAATTGCGCCGCCGGCTCGATAGCGCCTAGACGAAACGGGGTGGGGGACCGGACAGCATCCCGCCACCCCGCTCGAGCGCGCGAGAGGGCGCGCGCGTGTCGTGCTTCACCGTGAAGGCCGCGGGACCAACCTACGAGCGGAAAGTCACGCGCCGGTCATCTGCAGCCCGGCCCGGTCAAACGGTTGAAGGGTAGGGGGCTGCGCATTACCTTCTGGTGCCTTTTGAACCGACTTTACGGGGGACGCTCGACGCCGTGCCGCGATATCGACGACACCTGATCCCGCTCGCCCTCCTGGGCCTTGGGCTGATTGCCGCCTGCGGAGGGCCCTTTCCCCAGTCAACCCTCGCCCCCACATCGGATTTCGGCCAAGAAATCGATCGCTTGTTCACCGGCATCTTCTGGTGGGCGGTCGGCGTCTTCGTGGTGGTCGAGGGACTGCTGTTGTTCTCGATCCTGCGGTTCCGGCAGCGGGAAGGGGCGCCCGCGCCCGTGCAGCATCACGGGCACACCACGCTCGAGATCGCCTGGACGCTGGCGCCGGCCCTGATCCTCGTGTTCATCGCGGTGCCCACGGTGCGCGCCATCTTCACCACCTCCGGCCCGGCTCCGGCGGGCGCCCTGCGCGTCGAAGTGATCGGACACCAGTGGTGGTGGGAATACCGCTATCCCGACCTCGGTCTCGTGACCGCCAATGAGCTCCATGTGCCGGTCGGCCGGACGGTGGTCGTGGATATCACGTCTACGGACGTGATCCACAGCTGGTGGACCCCCAAGCTGGGCGGCAAGCGCGACGCGGTGCCCGGCCGCCACAACCGGATCATGTTCCGGCCGGATTCGATCGGTGAGTACATGGGACAGTGCGTGGAGTACTGCGGCGCCTCGCACGCCAACATGCGGCTGCGGACCTTCGTCGATTCGGATTCGGGGTTCGAAGCCTGGGTGGCGGCGCAACGCATCCAGCCGGCCCCGCCCGCCGCGGGCAGCACGGCAGCCGCGGGCCAGCAGGCGTTCCAGAAGTACGGCTGCATCGGCTGCCATACGGTGGCGGGCTTCTCGGCCGGTCAGCTCGGACCCAATCTCACGCACGTCGGCAGCCGCACCACGATCGCCGGGGCCAGCATGATGAACACGGAGCAGCACCTGCGTGACTGGATCGGCAACCCCCCCGGCATGAAACCGGGATCGATGATGCCCAACATGCACGTGAGCGCCGCGGACCTCCCGGCGCTGATCGCCTACCTGCAGAGTCTCAAATGAGTGAAGCCACGGGACTGAAGAGCTGGTTGACCACGACCGATCACAAGCGGATCGGAAAGCTGTATTTCTGGACGGCGTTCGTCTTCTTCCTCGTCGGGGGCCTCGAGGCGCTGCTCATCCGCGCGCAGCTTGCCCAGCCCGACGGGACGCTCGTCAGCGCCGATACCTACAATCAGCTGTTCACGATGCACGGCACGACGATGGTGTTCATGGCGTTGATGCCGCTCGCCGCCGCGTTCTTCAACTACATCGTGCCGCTCCAGATCGGGGCGCGGGACGTCGCGTTTCCGCGGCTCAACGCCTTCAGTTACTGGGTGTTCCTGCTGGGCGGCGTGTTCATGAACGCCAGCTGGCTCCTGCCGCACCATCCCGCCCCCGACGGGGGCTGGTTCGGCTACGCCACGCTCACCGAACGGCAATTCAATCCCGGCCCGAACATCGACTTCTGGCTGCTCGGGCTGCAGATCCTGGGGATCGCCTCGCTGGCGGCGGGCTTCAACTTCATCGTGACGATCCTGAACCTGCGGGCGCCGGGCATGAAGATGATGCGGCTCCCCGTGTTCAGCTGGATGACGCTGGTCACGTCGTTCCTCATGATCACCGCCTTCCCGGTGATCACCGTGGCCCTCGTCTTCCTGATGTTCGACCGGGTGTTCGGGACCCATTTCTACCTGCCCCAGGCGGGTGGCGATCCGCTGCTGTGGCAGCATCTGTTCTGGCTGTTCGGCCATCCCGAGGTGTACATCCTCATCCTGCCGGCCATGGGCGTCGTCTCGGAAGTGCTGCCCACGTTCGCGCGCAAGCCGCTGTTCGGCTACACGGTCGTGGTCTACTCCGGCGTGCTCATCGGGTTCATGGGGTGGGGCGTGTGGAGCCACCACATGTTCTCGGTGGGGCTCGGGCCGATCGCGGATTCGGTGTTCGCGCTCACCACCATGCTGATCGCGATCCCCACCGGCGTGAAGATCTTCAACTGGCTCGCCACGCTGTGGGGCGGGCAGATCCGGCTCACCACGGCGATGTGCTTCGCGCTGGGCTTCATCGCTCTGTTCACGATCGGGGGGCTCTCGGGCGTCACGCACGCCTCCCCGCCCGCCGACCTGCAGCAGACGGATACGTACTACGTCGTGGCGCACTTCCACTACGTGCTGTTCGGCGGCACGATGATGGGGCTGTTCGCGGGGATGTACTACTGGTGGCCCAAGATGACGGGGCGCCTGCTCTCCGAGCGGCTGGGGATGGTGCATTTCTGGCTGATTTTCATCGGCATGAACCTCACGTTCTTCCCGATGCACTTCCTCGGCCTGCTGGGCATGCCGCGGCGGATCTACACCTACTCCCACGACCTGGGCGTCGATTCGATGAATCTGCTGTCATCGATCGGGGCCGCGATCCTGGGATTGGGGATGATCGTGTTCGTGATCAACATGTGGCGCACGCGCCGGCACGGCGCCGTCGCGGGACCGAATCCGTGGGGCGGGGCGACGCTGGAATGGTCCATTCCCTCGCCGCCGCCGGTGCACAACTTCGACGTGATCCCGACGGTGACGAGCCGCCTCCCCCTCTGGGATGCGCCGCCCAAGCCGCAACCGCCGGCCGGGCACATCCACGTCCCGGGTGGGTCGTGGTGGCCGATGGTGGCCGCCGCCGGACTTCCCGTGATGGCCCTGGCGCCGCTGACGCACACCGTCTGGATCGTGTTCGTCGGTGCGGCCATTCTGCTCTACGGCATCTATCGCTGGGCCTACGAGCCCTTCGAG
>DATGDT010000407.1:0-2761 GCA_035310725.1 Gemmatimonadales bacterium | reverse complement strand
GTGCGGATCGTCTTCGACCGCCGCGCCAACCTGAGTCTCGCATCGAAGCTCGCGCGGACCGCGGGCGACCCGCCGACCTGGGTCGTCGCGTCGGAAGAGGCGCCCGCCGAGAACGTGCTGGGCCTCGAAGCGTCGGGCGTGCGCGTATTCCGGCCGCGCTCGCTCGCCGAGGGGCTCTCCGAGCTGCGCGCCGCGGGCGTCGAGTCGCTGCTGTGTGAAGGGGGCGGGGCGTTGGGCGTCGGGCTCCTGGCCGACCAGCTGGTGGACCGGCTCTACTGGCTGCAGGCACCGGTGTGGCTCGGGGCGGGCGGGGTGCCCGCATTTCCGGGCGTGGCCGACGCAGAACTGCCCGAAGCGCCGCGCTGGATTCCCGTGGAGCGCCGTCCTCTGGGCTCCGATACATTATTGGTATTGGACCGCCGGCTATGTTTACCGGGATCGTAAGCGCGGTGGGGAAGGTCGCGAAGTCCGTCAGGGACGGGGGACGAGGGACGGGGGACGGGAAGGGACCGGGTCCCGGGTCCCGGGCCCCGGGATCCGGTGGTGTGGTGCTGGAGATCCGTGCCGCTTACCGGAACTTGAAGCGCGGCGAGAGCATTGCCGTCAATGGGGCCTGCCTCACCGTGGAGAAGGTCACCCGGGGCGGGTTCACGGTGCGGGCGGTGGAGACGACGCTCGGCCGGACGTTGTTCGGGGAATACCGGGTGGGTCGCTCGGTGAATCTGGAGCGTGCCGTGCGCGCGGCCGACCGGCTGGGCGGGCACCTCGTGCAGGGGCACGTCGATGGGGTGGCCACGGTGGACCGGGTCGTGCCGCAGGGCGAGGCGACGTTGGTGGATCTGCGGGTGCCCGAGGCGGTGCGGGCGGTCTGTATCCCGCAGGGCTCGATCACGGTGGACGGCGTGAGCCTGACGGTGAACGCGCTGCCCGAGGGAGGAGTAGTGCAGGTGTCGCTGATCCCGTATACGCGGGAGCACACGACGCTCGGGGCGCTGCGGTCGGGCGACCGGGTGCACGTGGAGGGCGACGTGATCGGCAAGTACGTGAGGCAACTATGCCGTTCGGAATGATAGAGCAGGCGATCGCCGACATTCGCGCGGGCAAACTCGTCATCGTGGCGGATGACGAGGCGCGCGAGAACGAGGGCGACCTGGTGGGCGCGGCCGAGAAGATCACGCCCGAGATGATCAACTTCATGGCCACGCACGGGCGGGGGCTCATCTGTCTGCCGCTCCTCCCGGAGCGCTGTCAGGCCCTGGGCCTGCCGCAGATGGCCGAGCACAACACCGAGGCGCACGAAACGGCGTTCACGGTCAGCGTGGACGCCGCGGCCCGCTTCGGGGTGACCACGGGCATCTCGGCGGCCGACCGCGCGGCCACGATCCGTGTGGCGATCGATCCCGCGACGGTGCCGCAGGACCTGCGCCGTCCCGGCCACGTGTTCCCGTTGCGGGCGCGGCCGGGTGGCGTGTTGCAGCGGGTGGGGCAGACCGAGGCGAGCGTCGATCTCGCCCGGCTGGCCGGGCTGTATCCCGCGGGCGTGATCTGCGAGATCCTGAATCCCGACGGCACCATGGCCCGGCGGCCGCAGCTGGAGCGGTTCGCGGCCGAGCACCAGTTGACCTTCGTGACGATCGCGCAGCTCGTGGCGTACCGTCTCGCGCACGAGCGCCTGGTGCATCCGGTGGCCGAAGCGCGCCTGCCCACGCCCTACGGCGAGTTCCGCATCGTCGGCTACAGCAACGACGTGGACGCGGCCGAGCACGTGGCGCTGGTGTTCGGCGACGTGCGCGGCCAGAAGAACGTGCTGGTGCGGATGCACTCCAAGTGTCTCACCGGCGACGTGTTCGGATCGGGGCGCTGCGACTGCGGCTGGCAGCTGCAGAGCGCCCTGCGTACCATCGCCGCCGAGGGGCGCGGCGTCGTGGTCTACCTCGACCAGGAAGGCCGGGGTATCGGACTGCTGAACAAGCTCAAGGCGTACGAGCTGCAGGATGCCGGCGCCGACACGGTCACGGCGAACCTGCAGCTGGGCTTCAAGCCCGACCTGCGCAACTACGGCATCGGCGCGCAGATCCTGTTGGATCTGGGGCTGAGCGCGATCCGGGTGCTCACCAACAACCCCAAGAAGCTGGTCGGTCTCGAGGGATACGGGTTGGAGATCGTGGAGCGCGTGCCCATCGTCCCACCGCCCTCCGACGAGAACCGCGCCTACCTGGACGTCAAGCGCGACAAGCTCGGCCACCTGCTCACCCACTGACCACCGTGGCGCAGCATCCGCGCGTGGCCATCGTCGTCAGCCGCTACAACGAGCTGATCACCCGCCGTCTGCTCGAGGGGGCGCGGGACGCGTTGCGGGAAGCGGGGATCCCCGACTCGCATGTCGAGGAGTTCTGGGTCCCGGGCGCCTTCGAGCTGGCGGTCGCGGCCGAGGAGGCGGCGGTCTCCGGCCGCTTCCGGGCCATCGTCGCGCTGGGATGCGTGATCCGCGGCGAGACGCCGCACTTCGAGTACGTGGCGGGGGAAGCGGCCCGCGGGCTCGGGAACGTCGCGCTGGCGCATCGTGTCGCCCTCGGCTTCGGTGTGTTGACCACCGAGAATCAGGTTCAGGCGGAAGCGCGGGCCGGCGGCGCCGCCGGCAACAAGGGCTACGAGGCCGCGGCGGCGGCGCTCCAGACGGCGGACGTCCTGCACCGGGTGCGCCGTGGAACGGCCCGAGACTAAGGCGCGCGCCCGCGCGCTGCAGCTGCTCTACGCCTGG
>DATGDT010000406.1:0-5047 GCA_035310725.1 Gemmatimonadales bacterium | reverse complement strand
TCAGGCTGTGACACGGCAGATCGAGGTGGCGCTCTCCAATTCCTTCGGCTTCGGCGGGCACAACGTCACGCTCGCCGTGCGCCGCGCGCCGTGACCGCCGGGGCGCGCGATCCGGCGCTAGCGCCGATCGTCGAGAAGGTCAAGCGCGGCGAGCGCCTGAGCCGTGCGGACGCGCTCGCCCTCTTCGCGTCGCATGATCTCCTGACCATCGGGGAGCTCGCCGACGGAGCCAAGCGTCGCCGTAACGGCGACCGCGTCTTCTTCGCCGCGAATCAGCACCTCAACCCGACCAACGTCTGCATCCTCCGCAACACCTGCGTGTTCTGCTCCTTCGCGCGCATGCCGAACGAGGAAGGGAGCTACACGCGCACCCTGGACGAGGTCTTCGCCGAGGCCGACGCGGCGCGCGACAACCCCACCCGCGAATTCCACATCGTCGGAGGGCTGCACCCCAAGCTGTCGCTCCAGTACTACCTCGACATGTTCCGGGGGCTGAAGCAGCGTCACCCCGACGTCCAGATCAAGGCGCTGACCGCGGTCGAGGTCGCCCACCTGGCGCGTATCGAGGGGATGACGACGCGCGACGTGCTCGTCGCCATGAAGGACGCCGGCGTCACCAGCCTCCCCGGCGGCGGCGCCGAGGTGTTCAGCCCCGCGGCGCGCGCTACCATTGCGGATAGAAAGCTCACGGGCGAGGAGTGGCTCGCCGTGCACCGCGAGGCGCACCAACTTGGGATCCCGTCCAACTGCACCATGCTCTACGGGCACGTCGAGACGCTGGAAGACCGCGTGGACCACCTGCTGGCGCTGCGCGCGCTGCAGGACGAGACCAACGGGTTCCTGACCTACATCCCGCTCGCCTATCACCCCGATCACAACGAGCTGGGGGAGGCGCTGGGCCGCACCGGCACCGCTACCACCGGCTTCGACGACCTGAAAAACATCGCCGTGGGCCGCCTCGTGCTCGACAACATCCCGCACGTGAAGACCCACTGGCCCATGGTGACGCCCTACATCTCGCAGGTCTCGCTCAGCTTCGGCTGCGACGACCTCGAGGGCACCGTGGTGTTCGAGCGCGTCTATCACGAGGCGGGCGCGGGCACGCCGATGTGGCTTTCCTACGACGAGATCATCGGCCTGATCCGCGGGGCGGGGAAGGCGCCGGTCGAGCGCGACTCGCTCTATCAGACGGTCCGGACGTTCGAAGACTGGATCCCCGGGACGGCCGCCAAACCGCGCGCCGATGGTCCCGAAGGCCCGACCTTCCACATCGAGCACCGGGCGCAGGCGCGTGGCAAGGGCAAGCGCCAGCTGCCGGTCGTAGCCGCCGCCGTGGACGGGGCCGAATGAGACTGGGCCGCATCCCCTACATCAACTGCTATCCGGTCTACGGCGCTATCGACCGGGGGCTGGTGAGCGTTCCGGCCGAGCTGGTGACCGGGACCCCGGCCGAGCTGAACGATCTGCTCGTGGCGGGCGAGCTCGACGTCTCGGTGATCAGCGCCGTCGCGTACGCGCGCCATGCGAAGGACCTGGTGCTGCTCCCCGAGCTGGCGATCTCGTGTGACGGCCCGGTTCAGAGCGTCATCCTGTTCAGCCGCCAGCCTGCCGAGAAGCTCGACGGCCGGACCGTGCTGCGCAGCGCCTCCTCCCGCACCTCCGTGGCGCTGCTCGACCTCCTGTGCCGCGACGTCTGGAAGATCCGCCCCCGCTTCGCTGAAGCGCGCGCCGAGGCGGCCGACCTGGAGCAGCTGGCCGGCCTGCCGCATGATGCCGTGCTCGTCATCGGGGATCCCGCGCTGCTCCTCGCCGCGCGGCACGTGTACCCGTACCGCTACGACCTGGGCGAGGAGTGGAAACGCTGGACCGGGCTGCCCTTCGTCTTCGCGGTCTGGGCCGCGCGGCGCGGCGCCGACTCGAGCGCCGTGCGGCGCATCCATCGCGCGCTGCTCGAATCGCGCAGCTGGGGGCTGGCGCACCAGGACGAGCTGGCGCGGGCCGCTTCGGCCGCGACGCAGGTGCCCGAGTCCGAGTGCCGTGCGTATCTGGGCGGGCTCGACTACGCCCTCACCTACAAGCATCTCGCGGGGCTCACCGATTTCTTCCGCCGTCTGGCGGCGGCCGGACTCGTGCCCGACGGCTCGCTCCAGTTCCTGCAGGTGGCCTGACATGCCCGACGTACCCGACCGGATCGATCGGACCTCCGCCGAGTTCCGCTCCCATCTGGAGCTGTACCAGCGCGCCCCGCTGCTCGAGCTGGGCCGGCTGGCCGACGAGGCGCGCTGGCGCCTGCACCCCGAGCCGGTCGTCACCTACATCATCGACCGCAACATCAACTACACCAACGTCTGCGTCGCCGACTGCAAGTTCTGCGCGTTCTACCGCCGACCCAAGCATCTCGAAGGGTACGTCCTCTCCTTCGAGGAGATCGGCCGCAAGATCGAGGAAGTGAAGGCGCTGGGCGGGGTGCAGATCCTCATGCAGGGTGGGCACAACCCCTACATCCCGTTCGAGTGGTACCTCGACCTGCTGCGCTACATCAAGCGCAACCACCCGATCCACATCCACGCCTTCTCACCCTCCGAGGTGGACTTCTTCGCCGGGCGCTTCGGGATGAGCATCGAGCAGGTCCTGAAGGAGCTGGTGGCGGCGGGGCTCGACTCCATTCCCGGCGGCGGCGGCGAGATCCTGGTGCAGGACGTGCGCGATCGCGTCGCGAAGAAGAAGGCCGGGGCCGACCGCTGGCTCGAGGTCATGGAGATCGCCCACCGCCAGGGGTTGAAGACCAGCGTCACCATGATGTACGGCCTGGGCGAATCCGACGCCGATCGGATCGAGCACCTCCACCGCGTTCGGGCCGTACAGGCGCGCACCGGCGGGTTCACCGCGTTCATCTGCTGGCCGCTCCAGCCCGAGAACACCGAGCTCGAGTACCTCGGCAAGACCGACGCGGTCACGTATCTGCGCACCCAGGCCATCGCCCGTGTCGTGCTCGGCAACGTTCCCAACATCCAGGCTTCCTGGGTCACCATGGGTCCCAAGATCGGCCAGGTCGCCCTGCGCTTCGGCGCCAACGACTTCGGCTCCCTCATGATGGAGGAGAACGTCGTCTCCGCCGCCGGCACCACGTGGCGCATGAACCTCCCGGAGATGCAGCGCCTGATCGGCGACGCGGGATACACGCCCGTCAAGCGCCGCCAGGATTACTCTTTGTTGTCCGAAGCCGCCTGACCGACAACCGACGACCGAGCACCGACGACCTTATGCCCGACGTCCTCATCCTCGTCGGCTCCGAGAGCGACAAACCGCGCATCGAGCCGGCATTCGAAGTCCTCAACAAGGCCGGCGTGAGCTACGAGTTCCACGTCTCCTCGGCCCACCGCACTCCCGACCGCACCGGCGAGCTGGTCAAGGGCGCCAAGGCGCGAGGGGTACGCGTGCTCATCTGCGGGGCGGGGCTCTCCGCCGCGCTCCCGGGCTTCGCCGCCTCGCTCACCGATCTCCCCGTCATCGGCGTCCCCTTCGCCGTGGGGCCGCTGAACGGGCTCGACGCCCTGCTCGCCACCGTCCAGGTGCCGCCCGGCGTTCCGGTCGCCACCGTCGGCATCGACAACGCCAAGAACGCGGCTCATCTGGCGCTGCGGGTCCTGCAGCGTTGACCGTGCGCATCGGCATCGGGTACGACTCCCATCGCTTCGCCGCCGGCCGGACCCTCGTGCTGGGCGGCATCACCATTCCTCACGACCGCGGCCTGGACGGCTGGTCCGACGCCGACGCGGTGGCCCACGCCTTCATCGATGCCATCCTGGGTGCCGCCGGGCAGGGCGACATCGGACAGATGTTCCCGCCCGACAACCCCAAGTGGAAGGACGCCAGCTCGCTCGACCTGCTGCGCCGGGCCAGCCTGAAGGTCGCCGAGCTCGGGTACAACATCGCCAGTGCCGACATCACCGTCATCGCGGAGCAGCCCAGGCTCGCGCCGTACGTGGACGAGATGCGCGAGAAGCTCGCCGATGCGGCCGTGACCGGTTTCTCCAACGTCTCCGTCAAGGCCAAGACCAACGAGGGGATGGGGTTCATCGGGCGGGGCGAGGGCATCGCCGTGATCGCCGTGGCCCTGCTCGAGGAGGAGCGGACCTGACCGATCTGCTGCGGTCTCTCGAAAGTCTCCCTCCGGTCCCGTTGTACGCCATCATCGGTGCCTTCGCCGCCCTCGAAAACGTCTTCCCGCCCGCCCCCGCCGATGTCGCGATCGCGCTGGGCGCCTTTCTCGCCGGTCGTGGCACCCTCGATCCCTGGATCGTCTTCGCCGTCACCTGGGTCGGCAACGTCGGCAGCGCGTCCCTCGTCTATGCGGTCGGGCGCCGTTACGGCCGGGCCTTCTTCACGGGCCGGATCGGCCGCCGGCTCCTCTCCGAGAGCACTCTGGCGCACATCGAGGAGGCCTATGCGAAGCACGGCACCTGGGGAATATTCGTCTCCCGGCTGCTTCCCGTGTGGCGCGCCGTGGTCCCGCCCTTTGCGGGCGTCGCCCGGGTCCCTGCGGCCCGGGCCATTCTCTCGATGGCCGTGGCGTCGGCCTTGTACTACGGGACCCTGACCTTCCTCGTCGCCACCTTGGGCACCAACTTCGATCTGGTCACCCGCGTCCTCGCCCGGGCCAATCTCGTGCTCGGCGTGGTCGCCGTCGTCCTCATCCTCCTGTTCGTGCGATGGAGCTACCGGCGGCTGAAGCAGTAGACATTCCCCGGGCCTTTCGCCTCGAGCAGTTCCGCGATTACCTGGCGCTCGAGGCGGGATCGAGCCGCCATACCGTCGAGAGCTATCTGCGCGACGTACGCCGTCTGGCGACCCATGCCGCCGGATTGGGGATCGACCAGCCCGACCGGCTCACCCCCGCGCAGCTGCGCGAGTTCGTCTACGCCCTGAAGGACGTCGGCCTCTCCCCGGCCACCATCCATCGCCAGATCTCGGCCATTCGCGGCTACTTTCGCTTTCTCGTCGGCGAGGGGCATGCCGTCCGCAACCCCAGCGAGCGCCTCGAGTC
>DATGDT010000405.1:0-4465 GCA_035310725.1 Gemmatimonadales bacterium | reverse complement strand
CCCCAGCAGGCGTTCGGCCACGATGTGGCGGCCGTCCGGAGCGAGCGCCGCGTGACGATAGAACTCCAATGATGGGGTGAGCGCCGTCTCGGCCCCACTCGCCAGGTCCACCATCACGACCGTACCCCCGCTGTCGCGCTGAACCAGGCCGAGGGCCGGGTCGTTGGCGAACGACACCTTACCGCCCACGACCGCCGCGAGCCGGCCCGCCGCCACCGCCACGTCCCGCGCGATGTTGCCGGCTCCGAAATCGTGGGCGGTCGAGAGCACGCCGCTCGACACCTGCAGCCGGAACACGCGCGAGTCGCCGTTGACGGTGAAGTACACGGTGTCGCCGCCGGCCGCCGTCACTGAAGACGCCTGGTCGGTCCCCGGAAGCATCGTCAGAACCGGCGCCGGCCCGCGGAAATCGAGCTGCACGACCTCCAGTCCGGTCGTGAGCGTGTCGCGCAGTGTGCAGAGCCCGCACACCGCCGGGTAGTCCACCTTCTGGCCGACGAAGACGAGCGTGCTGTCTCCGAGCCACGAGACCTGGGAGACCGACTGATGGATGCGGCCGCTCGGCCCGGGATAGGGAATCGTCTGCAACACGCGCGCGCGATCCGGATGATCCATCGGCGCCACCACCAGCTGCTGTGCGAACGGCGCCACCGGCCAGCCCACCGACAGGGAGGCGGTCGCCCGCACATACGCCACCCGCCCGTCGGAGGAGACCGCCGCCGCCGTGTAGGCGTTCACCGAGTCGTCGGCGGCGGGGACCAGATCGCAGATCTCCCCCTCGATCGTGCCGCCGGCGGCGGGGAGTTGAGCGAGACAGCGGTCGAGGTCGTCCCGATCGATTCGCTCGGCGGTATAGAGGAAGCTCCGGCCATTCGGAAGCCAGCTGGGCCACAGATCGTCGCCCGGATTGAACGTGACGCGAACCAGCGCGCCCGTCCCGGCCGGCTGATTCGGGGGGTACACCCCCGGGATCGACGGCGACTCGTGGCTGCAGGCGGTCGCGAGGAGCGCCAGCGCGAGTGGTGTGTATCGCATCATGACAAGTGGTGCGCCACGCGCCGGAGCGGTTGGCGGTCGAATAGTACCCTCCGCGCGGATCGGGGTTGCGCCGGCGCGCCTCAAGGCGCTTTCCGCGTGTAGAGTCCGTCGAACGTGGTCTGCCACGTGACGCCATCGGCGCTCGTCTCCCAGAGTTGCCGGACGGTGCCGTCCGCGTTCTTGAAGAACGTGAGCCGCTGTCGTTGCACGGGTCCACCGGGGCTCGCGGGACGCACTCCCGTGTACTCGAGCCTGCCGTCATGGTAGGACCCCGAGAGAAATAGCGCGCCGCCGCTCGAGGAGATCCATGCCTGGTGCCAGCGGCCGTCGCTCCGATCGTAGAAGTTCAAGCTCTGACCCGTGCCGCCCTTCGCGCCCGTCCAGTGCTCGTGGACCAGGCACCCGGCTTCCTCGAGCGTCACGCTGTTCGACCCGACCTCCTGACCGCCCATCGTGACGCGCCACTCACCCACCCAGAAATCGAACTGGCGGTATTCGGGCGCATCGCAGCGCGGCGGAGCCCCGGGTGTGTTCTGGGCGCCCAGAGATGGGACGACGGCCAACACGCTGCAGCACAGGACGAGGATCATTCTCATCAGGCGCCCCCTGGTTGTCGTGAATGCGATCATCAGCCATGCGACAGCATGCCGCCCACGAGCTCCTTGACCAGCTTCGCGGCCACGCGAGCGGTGAGCCCGAGCCCGTCGAGCTCGGGGTTCAGCTCCACCACGTCGGCGCCGACGATCGGCACCTCCAGCCGATGCAGCAGCGTCAACACTTCCCGGACCGTCAGCCCGCCCGGCTCGGGATGCGACACGCCGGGCACGTGCGCCGGGTCCAGCCCATCGAGATCGATCGAGACATACACGGGATGGGCGGGCGCCGGGCGGCGCCCGGCGACCCAGGCGTCCATGTCGATCACCTGGACACCGTAGCGCTCCGCCTGGGCGCGCTGCGAGGCGCTCATCGCCCGAATGCCGACCTGGACCAGCTCGTCCAGCAGCCGCTCCTCGAGCGCACGGGCGAAGGGACACGCGTGCGAGTAGCGGTCGCCGTCGAACTCCTCGTACAGGTCGGGGTGCGCGTCCACGTGGAGCACCGAGAGCCGCGGATGTCGCGGCCGCATGGCCCGCAGCACGGGATAGGTGATCGAATGATCGCCGCCCAGCACGATGGGGCGTCCCCCGCCGGCGAGCAGGCGCGTCACCCCCGCCTCGATCGCGGCCCGCGCTTCGGGAGAGTGTGTCGCGGGCAGCGTCAGATCGCCCGCGTCGGCGAGCGTCCCTGGCGCCCCGGTGTCCACCAGCCCTTCGGTCCAGGGGTTGCCAGCGGCCGAGGCGAGCGCGGCGCGGATCGCCGCGGGCGCCGCCGCGGGCCCGCGACGGAACGAGGACGCGGCGTCGAAGGGCACGCCGAGGAGGGTGGGGACGCCGGGACCGGACATGACCAAAGCCTAACCGGCCGTGGCGCGCCCGCCAGCGCGTTATCTTGCCCTCTCCGATGCACATCACGGAGCTGCACCCGGCTGCGGACCACGAGCTCGTCCTGATGGGAGAGGAGGAGCGCGCGGGATACCGGGCGATCATCGCGATCCACAGCTCCCGACTCGGGCCCGCCGTGGGCGGGACGCGGCTGTGGCGCTACGCGTCTCCTGACGCGGCACTCACCGATGCCCTGCGGCTGGCCCGCGGCATGTCCTACAAGAACGCCGTCGCGGGGCTGCCGATGGGCGGCGGGAAGTCGGTGATCATGGCCGACGGCGGCGCCGCTTCGCGCGAGCAGCTCTTCGTCGCGCACGGCCGCTTCGTGGAATCGCTGGGGGGCCGCTACATCACCGCCGAGGACGTCGGCACCTCCCACCGGGACATGGCCATCGTGAAGCGGGAGACCCGGCACGTCGCGGGGCTCCGGGATCCTTCCCCGGTCACGGCCCACGGCGTGTTTCGGGCACTACTCGCGGCCGCGCGACACCGCTGGGGCAGCGAAGATCTCAGCGGGCGGACCGTCGCGCTGCAAGGATGTGGCAATGTGGGAAGCGCGCTCGCGCGAGCGCTCGCCGCTGCAGGCGCCCGACTGGTCGTATCGGACGTAGACGCGGAACGCGCACGCCGCTGCGCGGCGGAGACAGGGTCCAGCAGCGCCGCTCCCGACGCCATCTACGACGTTCCCGCCGACGTCTTCGCCCCGTGCGCGCTGGGAGGCATCCTCGACGACCGCACCATCCCGCGCCTGCGCTGCGAGATCGTGATCGGCGCGGCGAACAATCAGCTCGCCGTGCCGGCGGACGCCGACCGGCTCGCGGCGCGGGACATCCTCTACGTCCCCGATTACGTCGCCAACGCGGGTGGAGTAATCGACGGCGCGCGCGACATTTGCGGCTGGAGCGATGCGCGCGTGAGCGCCGCGGTCGAGGCCATCTTCGATACCACGCGCGACATCCTCGAACGTGCCGAGGCGGCGGGCGTCACGCCGGCCGCCGCGGCCGATCGGCAGGCGGAAGCCGTGCTGATGGCGGGGGGGGCGCGCGCGTGAGTCCCCGCCGCTTCCGGCTGTTCCTCGCCGCCGCCCTCGGCCTGGCGCTCATCGCCGGGCTCGTCGTCTGGGTGGCCCTGCCGCTCCCCGCGGCGCTCGCCTCCCCCGGCCCCGTCCCCCGTCTGGTACTGCTGGACCGTCACGGCTTGCCGCTTCGGGCCACGCGCTCGGACGAGGGCAGCCGCGGCGGATGGACGCCGCTTGCCGAGCTCGATCCCAGAATCCTCCAGGCGTTCCTGGCGGTCGAGGACCGGCGCTTCTACAACCACCACGGTGTCGACCTGCGGGCGCTGGCCCGCGCCCTGCGGGACGATCTGCGGGCCCGGGGCCCCGTGTCCGGCGGCTCGACGATCACGATGCAGCTCGTCCGCCTGCTGCGCGGCACCCCGCGGACCGTGACCGGTAAGCTGAGCCAGATGCTGTGGGCGCTGCGCCTCGACGCCCACCTCGAGAAACAGGCCATTCTCGAGCAGTACCTGAACCGTGTTCCCCTGGGACAGGGAACCGTGGGCGTCACCGCGGCGACCGAGCTCTACTTCGGCGGCGACCCGCGCAGCGTGAGCCTCGGTCAGGCGGCGCTGCTCGCGTCGCTCGCACACGCGCCGTCGCGCGACAATCCCCTGGCGGCGCCACAGCGCGCGCGCGCGCGCCGCGCGGCCGCGCTCACCCGCATGCAGGCGCTCGGCTACGCGCGCGACGAGGACGTGGCGCGCGCCCGGGTCGAGCCGGTGCTCCGCCACGACGCCGGCTCGCCGTTCCTCGCGCCGCATTTCACCACCCGCGTGCTGCAGTGGGCCGAGCGCGACGCCGGCGGCGCGATGCCGGGCGGTGAGTGGCGCACGACGCTCGATCTGGGCTTGCAGACGGCGCTCGAAGCCGAGGTGCGCCACACCGT
>DATGDT010000404.1:0-1553 GCA_035310725.1 Gemmatimonadales bacterium | reverse complement strand
CGGGGCGTATCCCGCCAACACGCGCTTTGGTGACTTCCACGTCTCCTACGCCGAGAACCTGGGCGAGCTGGTGGCGGCCGATGCGTTCTTGTACGCGGGCTCGACCAGCTCCACGCCACCCGACCCGGCCGCGCTGCGTCGCATCGCCGGATACGGCTCGTCTCCGATCGTCACCTATGAAGGGGAAGGGATCTACTTCCTGGATCGGGTGCGCCCCGGCGTGTGGCGTCTCGAGGTCTATCCCGACGCCGTGCCGGTGCGCGATCCCTTCGAGCCGCCGAACCCCGCCAAGATTGTGACGCGCGCCATCAGCCGCGCCTGGCCGATGAAGGTGACGCTGCCGGACCTGGGCACTGCCTTCACTGTGCAGCCGTTGAGCATCCGACCGCCTGACCGCCCGACCGCCAGTGGGGAGGCAGTGGGGCGGTCGGTGGATGGCCGCTTCACGGTCACTCCCGGCGTGTACATCCTGAGCGCAGCGGGGCCCGTGGACGTCACCACGCTGCCCGACACCGTGAATCGCGTCGGCCTGACCGAGTATCACGCGCCGCCCCGCGATACGCAGCCGCCGTCGGTCCTGCCGTTGACGCCGCCCGAGGTCCTTGCCGGTCGAGAAGCCGAGCTCCGGGTCCGTGTGGTGCAGCTGACACCACCCGACTCGGTCGTGCTCTTCCTTCGGCCCACAGCGGCAGGCTTCTATCGCGGCTTCCCGATGCGGCCCGCGGGTGGTTACGAGTACTCGGCCGTCCTCCCAGCGACGGCGCTGGGGGAGGGACCCCAAGAGTACGTCGTGACCCTCTTCCACGGAGACTCACGGCTCACGTTCCCCGCTGGTCTCAGGGCGAGGCCGTGGGATTGGGACTATTACAGCCGCGAGTCGTGGAAACTGAACGTGGTCGGCCCGAGGACCCCGCTGGTGCTGTTCGAACCGGGCCGGGATGCCGGGAACCTGGCGTTCAGCCGGATCGGCGACGCGGGCCGCCGCGGGTTGTTTCGCCTGGGGATGTCGGAGGCCACCGGCCGCGTGGTCTTCCACCTCGAGCTGCCCGTGCGGCCGAGTGGCGCGGCGCTCGATGACTACACGGCGTCGCTCGTCGTTCAGGACCGCATCGCCGCCCGGCGGGAGTCCATCGATAGCGCCAGGGAGGTGCAAGTGCGGCTGCGCGGCCTCGGGCCTCGCCAGGTGCTGCACCTCACGCTGGTGGAGGACGACGGCACGAGCTGGAGCGCGGCGGTTCCCGTGGACAGCGTGTGGAACGAACGGTCGTTGCGCCTCTCGGATTTCACCATCGGCCGTGCCGTCCTGCTGCCCGAGGGATTCCCGGGGGAATGGAACTACTGGGTGGGACCCGCGGCGGGCCGAGGCGGCGCCGCTGACCACCTCCGGCTCGACCATGTTGAACGGGTGCAGGTGTCGCTGCGGCGCGAGGAAGGTGTGCCAGTGACTGCGGGAAAATACGGCGTGGACGTGGAGTGGATTCGGCTGGATGGAAATCGATAGGCACAGCCCTCCATTTCCATTCCGCATGCCGCATCATGGATCATCGTCACGG
>DATGDT010000403.1:0-31446 GCA_035310725.1 Gemmatimonadales bacterium | reverse complement strand
GCGCCGGCCGGCGTCGAGCTGGTGGACGGCGGGACCTGGGGCATGAATCTGCTTCCCATCATCGAGGCCGCCGGCAAGCTGTTGCTGATGGATGCGATCGACGACGGCGGGGAGCCGGGCACCCTGCACGTACTGGAGCGGGCGCGCATCCCGCGCTATCTGGCGACCAAGATCTCGCCGCATCAGGTGGATCTGTGCGACGTCCTGGCGCTGGCCGAGCTGCGCGGCACGCTCCCCGAGGACACCGTCGCCATCGGACTGCAGCCGGCCCGCGTGGAGATGTCTTGTGAGCTGAGCGACGCCGTTCGCATCCGGGTGGACGATCTCGTGGCCGCCGTCACGCGCCGCCTGGCGGCGTGGGGTCACGAGGTCCAACCGCCGGTGGCTCCGGCGCATGCATGAGCTCGGCCTGGCGCTCGAGGTCTGCCGCATGGCCGAGGAGCGCCTCGGCTCGGACGCACTCGCGTCGGTGCGCGCCATCGGCATCGAGGTCGGCGACGACGCCGGGATAGAGGTCGGGAACTTCCAGTTCTGTCTGGAGACGCTGCTGGATGAGCCGCCGTTTCGGGGCGCGCGTCCGTTGATCCTGCGCCGGCCCGGTCCGGTGCTGCGCCTCGCGTATCTGGAGGTGGACGATGGCCGTCCGGACGATTGACGTTCGCGAGCGGATCATGGCCAGAAACGACGAGCTCGCCGAGCAGGTCCGCGAGCGCCTGCTCGCGTCGCACGTGCCGGCGCTGAACCTCGTCTCGTCCCCGGGGGCCGGCAAGACGCTCCTGCTCGAGCGCACGCTCGCCGACCTGGGCCACGAGCTGGTGCTCAGCGTGATCACCGGCGACGTGCAGACCCAGAACGACGCCGACCGCCTCGCGCGGCACACCGACCGGCTGGTCCAGGCCGTCATCACGGCCGGCGCCTGCCACCTCGACGCCCGACAGATACTCACCGCGCTGGACGCGATCGATCTGGACGCGACGGACCTGCTGTTCATCGAGAACGTCGGCAACCTGGTCTGCCCCGCCAGCTGGGATCTCGGGGAGAGCGCGAAGGTCGTGCTGTTCTCCGTCACCGAAGGCGAGGACAAGCCGGTCAAGTATCCGAAGATGTTCCAGCAGGCCCGCACGGTGGTGCTGACCAAGCTCGATCTGCTCCCGCACGTGCCGTTCCGCGTGGAACGGGCGGTCGAGTATTGCCGCCAGGTGAATCCCGCGCTGGAGTTCCTTTCCACCTCGGCCCTCGCGCCCAAAGGCCTGGAGGAATGGTACGCCTTCCTGTGGGCCCAGGTGCGGAGCAAACAACCGCCCCGGGCCGTGCGGTAGCCGGAATGATCATCCCCGCAGCGGTGCGGTCCGAGCATGAGACGTTGCACCGGGAGCTCGCCGAAGCGACGAAGGCTCCCGGGCGCATCGGCGAGGCGGCGCGGACCCTCGCCGCCATCATGCATCCGCATTTCCTGCGTGAGGACGAATACGCCATGCCGCCGCTCGGCCTGCTCGTCCGGCTGGCGCAGGGCACGGTCTCGCCCGAAATGGCCGAGGCGCTGCCGCTCGTCGCGCGCCTGAAGGCGGAGCTGCCGCTGATGCTGGAAGAGCACCGGGCCATCAAGGGAGCGTTGCTGCAGCTCGAGCAGGTCGCGGCGGCGGAAGGAAACGCGCAGTATGTCGAGTTCGCGCACCGCCTGATGCTCCACGCCGAGTCCGAGGAAGAGGTGCTGTACCCGGCGGCGATTCTGGTGGGAGAATACCTGAAGGTGAAGCTGCCGTCCGCCGCGCAGGCCCCCATCCACCGATAGGAGAGCCGGATCATGTGTTTGGGCGTTCCGGGCAGGGTCATCGAGGTGCACGGACAGACCGCGACCGTGGACTTCTTCGGCGTGCGCCGCGAGACGCGGCTGGACGTCGTGGACGAGCCGGTGGTGCCGGGCGACTACATACTGAATCACGTGGGCTTTGCGATCCGCAAGATCCCCGCCCACGAGATCGGCGAGACGCTGTCGCTGTACGAGCTGCTCCTCAAGGAAGCCGAAAACGACATGATGGCGGCGGACGTGCGCGGCGAGATCACCGCGGGCCGGCGGCAGGAAGAAGAGCGGGGCAATGCCTGAGCTCCAGATGACCGAAGGCGCGAGCGAGCTGCGGTTTCGCGATCCCGCCAAGGCACAGGCGCTGTCGGCCGCGCTCGCCCGGGTGACGGCGGAGATCGGGCGCAAGCCGGTGTCGGTGATGCACGTGTGCGGCAGCCACGAGCAGGCGATCGCCAAGTTCGGGCTGCGCGCCGTTCTGCCGCGCGATCTGAACGTCATCATGGGACCGGGGTGCCCCGTCTGCGTGACCGACGTTCCCGAGGTCGACGAGGCGATCGTGCTCGCCCAGGACGGCGTGCGCATCGCCACCTACGGCGACATGCTGAAGGTGCCGGGAAGCGTGTACTCGCTGGCCGACGCGCAGGCCCGCGGCGCCAGGGTGGACGTGGTCTACAGCGCGGCGCAGGCGGCCGAGCTGGCCCGCGACACCACCGAGGACGTGGTCTTCTTCGCGAGCGGGTTCGAGACCACCGCCGTCGCCACCGCCGCCGTGGTGCTCGCCGATCCACCCGCCAACTTCTCCGTGCTCTCGGCGCACAAGTACATCCCGCCGGTCATGGAGATCGTCGCCGAGATGCCGGACACCCGCGTCGAGGGGTTCCTCGCCGCGGGCCATGCGGCCACGATCACCGGCTCGGGCGTGTTCGAGCGCTTCGTGGAGCGGCACCGGATCCCGGTCGTGGTCGCCGGGTTCGAGCCGCTCGACATCCTGAGCGGCCTCGTGAAGCTGGTCGAGCTGGTGCGCGACCGCACGCCGCGGGTCGAGAACATGTTCCCGCGCTGCGTGACCCCGGAAGGCAACAAGAAGGCCCAGGAGGTCCTGTGGCGCGTCTTCCGGACCGTGGGCGGCAACTGGCGTGGCATCGCCCACGTCCCCAACGGCAACCTGCGGCTGCGCGACGAGTTCTCCGCTGTGGATGCCCGCAAGAAGTACCGCATCGACGTGCGCCGCCTGTGGACCCGCGCCCCCTCGGTGCTGACGCAACGCTGCATCTGCGGCACCATCATGGCCGGGACCGCCTCGCCGCACGACTGCCCGTTGTTCGGCAAGGAGTGCGTGCCCGACTCACCGGTCGGGGCCTGCATGGTGTCGAGCGAAGGCACGTGCAAGATCTGGTACCAGTACGGAGGACTTCCCGACCTATGACAGCGACCACGACGGCCCACGGGGGCGACGCCGTGATCACCCTGCGCCACGGCGCCGGCGGCCGCGCGATGCGCCAGCTGATCGGTGAAACGCTCGCGGCCGGCTACCTGCAGACTCCCCTGCCGGTCGAGGGGATCGGACTGGCGGCGATGGACGACGGCGCCGCGCTGCGGGTGGGCGACCGCTGGCTGGTGGTCACCACCGATTCGCACGTGGTGCATCCCATCTTCTTCCCGGGCGGCGACATCGGGCGGCTCGCGGTCGCCGGCACCGTCAACGACCTGGCCATGATGGGCGCCACCACGCCGCTCGGACTCACCTGCGCGATCGTCATCGAAGAAGGGTTCCGGCGCAGCGACCTGGAGCGGCTGCAGCAGTCGATGCAGGAGACCTGCCGGGAGGCGGGGGTCACCATTCTCACAGGCGACACCAAGGTCATGGGACGCGGCGAGCTGGACGGGATCGTGATCAACACGACCGGCGTGGCGCTCGCCGATGCGGTCGTGCCGGATGCGGGACTGCGCCCCGGCGACCGCCTCATCCTCACCGGCTCCATCGGCGATCACGGCATCGCGCTGATGGTCAAGCGGCACGGCCTGGCGATCGAGGCGGAGCTGCGCTCCGATGTGGCGCCGATCAACGGCCTCATCGCGGCCGCTCTCGCCGCGCGGCCCGGCGCCGTGACCGCCATGAAGGACCCGACCCGCGGCGGCGTGGCGAGTGCGCTGCACGAGATGGCCGAGAAGAGCGGCGTGGGCATCGTGATCCACGAACCCGCCGTGCCCGTGTCGACAGTGGTGCGGGCCGCGGCCGAGATGCTCGGTCTCGACCCCTTCCAGATCGCGAACGAGGGGAAGGCGGTGCTCGGCGTGGCGCCCGACGCGGCCGACGCGGTACTGGCCGCGCTCCGCGCCCATCCGCTCGGTGCCGACGCCGCGATCGTAGGTGAGTGCGTCGCCGAGCGCGTGGGACGCGTCATCCTGGACACCGGCCTGGGGCGCCGGCTGCTCGTCGAGGTCGAGGGCGAGCCCCTCCCCCGCATATGCTGAGCCACCAGCCGCGCGTCGCCGTGCTGTCGACCACCCGGGCCCCCGGGATCAATTACCTGCTGGGGCGCGCGCACCTCGTAGCGTTCGTCGCCACCGATCCCGCCAACCGGGATCTGGGGCGGGTGGCGGACGCAGGAGTTCCGGCAGCGGTCCGGGACATCCGGGCGTTCTACGGGACGGCGGGACTGCCGCTCAAGGACCTCGAGCTGCGGCGTGCGTTCGACCACCAGACGGCAGTGCTGCTCGCCGAGCAGCACCCGGACCTCATCATCACGTGCGGCTACCTGCACATCCTGACTGCCCCGCTGCTGGAGACGTATCGCGGCCGCATCGTCAACGTCCACGACAGCGATCTGCCGTCCTATCCCGGCCTGCATGCGACACGCGACGCGGTGATCGCCGGTGAGCGCAGCACGCGCTCCGTCGTCCACGTCGTGACTTCGACCGTCGACACCGGGCCGGTGCTGGTGCGTTCCTGGCCGTTCCCGACGCACCCGCTGCTGGGAGACGCGCGCCGCTGGGGCGCCGTGGACATCCTGAAAGCGTACGCCTACGCGCAGCGCGAGTGGATGATGCGCTCGGCCTGGGGCCCCCTGATGGATGAGGCAATCCGCTGCTTCGCCGACGGTGCAGCGGTGCCCCGCACCCTCGACCCCCCGGAGCCTGCCGCGATGGTCGCCGTCGCCCGGTCGGCAGGAGCGGCGTAATGACCGACGTCCCGGTGACCCCGGTGGAGCACATCCACACGACACGCGAAGGAGCAGTCGGCATCATCACCATGGACCGCCCCGAGCGGTTCAACGCGATGGACGTCGCGATGGCGCAGGATTTCCGCAAGGCGGGGATCCAGCTCGCCCGCGACGACACCGTGCGCTGCGTGGTGCTGCGCGGCGTCGAGGGTGTGTTCTCGAGCGGCGCCGACCTCAAGTACGTCCGGGCGCGCGGCGACGAGGCCGATACCGGCTATCTCCATCCCGAGGGGACCGGTCCCCAGAAGAGCTACGGCGAGAGCTTCAAGCAGATCCTCGAGTACATCCACAGCACGATCTCCGAGATCAAGCGGGCGCCGAAACCCTTCGTCGCCGCCGTGGACGGCGTGGCCGCGGCCGGCGGCTTCGGCATCGCCATGGCGTGCGATCTCGTCATGGCCTCGGAGCGCGCGTCGTTCGAGTGGGCGTACCACAAGACGGGGCTGACGGGTGCGGAGAGCTCGACCTTCTTCCTGCCGCGCCTCGTGGGGCTACGCAAGGCCATGGAGCTCGTGCTGCTGAACCCGAGGCTCTCGGCCAAGGAGGCGAAGGCGGCGGGACTGATCACGGCCGTGCTCCCCACCGAGAATTTCGATGCCGAGGTGCTCGCGCTGGCGCGGCGCCTGGCGGCCGGACCGACGCGGGCCTACGCGGTGGCCAAGGCCCTGCTCAACGCGGCCGCGGGCGTGGACCAGCTGGACTATCATCTCGACGAGGAGCTGCAGCAGCTGGCTAGGATCGCGGACGGGAGGGACTTCGCCGAGGGGCTGGATTCGTTCTTCGGGAAGCGGGACCCGGTCTTCAACGGACAGGAGTGACCCCGGCACGAGCCGCGGCCCTGCGCTCCTGTTCGAGAACCTCATGGATCGCCGCCAGGCGCCGGTGCAGCGCATGGAAAGCCCACGCGCTCAACACGGCTAGCCCGAGAAACATCACCACCACTATCGTCACCCGGCGCTCCAAGATCCCCCTGCCGAGGTACGCCGTGCCGACTCCGAACGGCAGCTCCGCCAGCGCGAAGGAAAGCAGGTAGCGACCGAACGGATAGCGCCCCAACCCGAACAGGTAGCCGCGAATCTCGGACGGTAGCGCGAGCTGGAAGAGGAACACGAGGGCAAAGGGCGTGCGGTGCGAAACCCACTCCTGGTAGCGTGCAAGCTGTGGGGAGAAGCCCAACCAGCGGGCGGCCGGAGCCCCGAACCTGTTGCCGATGACGTAGGAGATGGCGCCGCCCAGCACCCACCCGCCCCATACCAGGAGCAGCCCGCCCAAGGTGCCCCAGGTATGGACCGCCAGGGGAATGACGAGCCAGCTCGAAATAAAGGCGACCATGGCTGCCAGCGCCGAGAACAGGACCACCACCACCGCTGCCAGACCTGCGTGCACCGCCGCGATGCCGTTGACCCCATCGAGTACGCGCAGCAGGGTCGCATGGGCAGCTTCCGAGAAGATGAGGAAGGCCAGGAGGAGGGCCGCCGAGGCACCGAGCAGCAGCCGCCGCCACCCGAAGAGACGAGCCTCTCCGAGCCGCGCCTCCGCATCCTCGGTCCGCGCAAATTCCCGGTCCCGGTGATCCACAGAGGCGCCGCTCAACGCGGCGGAGGGTCTGGGTTCGTTCCTTGGGAAACGGGACCCGGTGTGGGAGGGACAGGGGCGGCGGACAGGAGTAGTCGCGCGACGTCGAACCCCTGCGCGGCCGCCGTGGCGACCAACCGCCGGTAGATCGAATCATCCAGCTGCGCAGTTCTTGACAGCACCCAGAGGTACTTGCGGTCCGGCGTCCCCACCAACGCGGCGCCATAGTCGGGAGTCAGTTCGAGAACCCAATAGTCGCCCCAGACCATGGGCAGCCAGGACAGGATGGCCGGTGCGAACCGTACCTTGAGCCTGGAGGTCGGACCGTCGCGATTCGCGAGCCGGGCCCGGCCCTCCACCTTGGTGATCCGTCCGTCCGCTCCCCGGCACGCGTTGACGACCCGAATCGCCCCGTCGGCCAGCAACTCGTAGTCCGCCGTGGTCTCGCCCACGCACTTGCCCTGGAACTTGTTCGGCAGTCGCGCGACCTCGTGCCATCTTCCGGCATAGCGCTCGAGGTCCACCTCCGGAACGCTCAGGACCGGTCCGGGCGGGCTGTCCTGCACCGCGAGTATCGCCATGACGGCCACGAGTGCACCGCTCATGAATGGATGGTGGAGGTGAGACGCGCGTCTCGCTCCTGACGGGCGAGTCGCAGCAGCCGAATCACTTCCGCGTCGTCGGTTTGCGAGAAATCCGCGTACCAGTACCCCACCGCCACGAACGCGTCGGGCGCGAACAGGCACACCACGCGGTCCGCGAGCGCCGCCAGCCGCTCGCAGGCTTCGGGAGCGCCGACCGGGACCGCCACGACGACTTGCGTCGCCCCGAGCTTGCGCGCCACCTCCACCGCTGCCCGCATCGTCGCCCCGGTCGCGAGCCCGTCGTCGACCAGCACGACATTGCGGCCGCGCAGCTCCAGCGGCGGCTGCCCCTCCCGGAACATCGCGTCGCGTCGCGCCACTTCCGCCTGCTCGGCGCGGGCCAGGGCCCCGAAGTACTCCGGCGTCACGCCGACGAGCGCCATGGTCTCTTCGTCCGCGACGGTCACGCCCGCCGCGCCCACCGCGCCGATCGCCAGCTCAGGCTGATCGGGTGCACCCACCTTGCGCACGACGAGCACGTCGAGCGGTGCGCCCAGCTCACGCGCCACCTCGTAGCCGACGGGGACGCCCCCCCGCGGCAGGGCGAGGACGATCGGGTCTTCGATGCCGAGCGGCAGCAGTGCGGCCGCTACCTCGCGGCCGGCGGCGCTGCGGTTGGGAAACAGGTGCACCGCCCCTCCCTCGCTTCCGGAAACAAACCGGTGACGTAGCCCTCGGAGCGGGTGGGCCTGTGGCCCACTCCCCAGAGACCGGCTGTTAGCCTGGTCTCGTGTGGTGCCGTTGCGGCACCCTCCTCCATGCTTCGAGCGCTACGTCACCTGTGCCAAGATGCAGCACCGCCTCCGAGGGAATCGTGATGCCTCCATGAAGGTCGGTTCACGAAGGGCTAGCGAGCCCGCAGTGCGTTCAGAATGACGGCCGCGTCCAGCGCCTCCTGAAGTAGCGCCCCGATGGACGGGGGAATGCGCCCCGTGCTCGCCACGACCATGAGGGCGAAGCTCACCCCGAGGCCGATCCCCACGCTCTGCAGGATGATGCGCCGCATACGCTGGCTCAGGGCGATGGCTTCGCCCACCCGCGACACGTCGTCCACCAGCAGCACGATGTCGGCCGCCTCGGCCGATGCCGCGGGGCCGTGCTCCCCCATCGCCACCCCGACCGTGGCCGCGGCCAGGGCGGGTGCGTCATTGATGCCGTCGCCCACCATCACCACGGTGCCCCGGTGCTGCTTCAGCTCCTGCACCGCGGTCACCTTGTCGGCCGGCAGCAGGTTGGCGCGTACGGTGCGGATCCCCGCCAGCGCGGCGATCGCCTCAGCCGTCTCCTCGCGGTCCCCGGTGAGCATCACGGTGTCGTCCACGCCGAGGTGGGCGAGCTGCTGCATCAGCGCGGGCACCTGGTGGCGCATCCGGTCGGCGAAGGTGATGAACCCGGCATAGCGCCCGTCGATCGCCACGAACGCCGTGGTCCGCTCCGTAGCGCCGTCGCTCGGGGGAATGCCACGGCTCGCGAGGTAGGCCGCCGACCCTACGTCTACGCTACGCCCCTCGACCGTCCCCGAAACGCCCAGGCCGGGCGTTTCCTGCACGTCGTCGGCCGGGGGAATGATGAGTCCGCGGCGTTTCCCCGCTTCCGCGACGGCGTGCCCGAGATGATGGGCGGAGAGCTGCTCGACGGCCGCGGCGAGTCGCAGCAGCTCGTTTGGCGTCCCCCCGTTGGCGACCGAGACCTCCTGCACGAGCGGCCGGCCGAGCGTGAGGGTCCCGGTCTTGTCGAACACGACGACCCGCGCGCGTCCCACCTGCTCGATCGCCGCGCCGCTCTTCACGATGATGCCGCCGGCGGCCGCGCGGCTGATGGCTGCGATCACGGCGACAGGAGCCGCCAGGATGAGCGGGCAGGGCGTCGCGACGACGAGGACCGCGAGCACGCTGGCGGGATTGTGGGTGACGACATACGCCACGCCGCACATCACGAGCGTCACCGGGGTGAACCAGACGGCGAAGCGGTCGGCGATACGCACGATCGGCGGCTTCTCGGCGCGCGCCCGATCCACGAGGCGCAGGATCTGCTGGTACTGGCTCTCGGCGCTCTTGCGCAGCGCGCGCAGCGTGAGGGCGCCGTCCATGTTGACGCTCCCGCTCATCAGCTCCGATCCGGGCAGGGCGCGGATCGGGATCGGCTCTCCGGTGAGCGCGGACTGGTCCACCGCGGAGGTTCCGGCCGTCACCGTGCCATCGACCGGCACGAGGTCACCGGGCCGCACCATCAGCACGTCGCCGGGAACAACCGCTTCGACCGGCACATCTTCGAGCCGCCCGTCGGTGAGCCGGTGCGCGATCTTGGGAGCGCGGGCCAGCAGCGCCTCGAGCGACGCCGTGGCCCGGTGCATGGCGTAGGTCTCGAGCGCTTCCCCGCCCGACTGCATCAGGACGACGACCGCCCCGGCGAAGTACTCGCCGAAGACGAGCGCCGCGAGGATCGCCAGCGCGGCTACGATGTCCGCCGCAAGGCGCCCGCGCGCGATGCCGCGCAATGTCTTGAAGACGAGCGGCATCCCTCCGCCCACGAGGACCACGAGGAACGCCCAGTGGCCCGCGTCGGGGGAGGGGAGGAGCACATGGAGGAGAATCCCGACGGCCAACCCGACGATCGCCAGCATCACGATCGGGTACCGCCGGACGGCCGTCACGGGGTCTCAGGAGGTCGGAAAGTCGACTTCGAAGCGGGCACCGCCCTCGGAGCGGTTGGCCGCGCGAATCTCCCCGCCGTGCAGCCGGGCGATGGCCGCCGCGCTGGTAAGGCCGAGCCCGGTGCCGGCACCGCGCGTCCGCGCCAGATCGGCGCGATAGTACGGCTCGAAGAGGTGCGGCAGATCCTTCGCCCCGATACCCGGGCCGTTGTCCTCTACGACGAGGCGCAGCCGGTTGTCCAGATGCTCGTTACGGACGATGATGCGGCCGCCCGGATCCGAGTAGGTGACGGCGTTGTCCAGCAGCTCGTCTACGAGGCGCCTGAGGAGGGCGCGATCGAGCTGCGTCGAGGAGCCGTTCGACGGAGCCGTCACGTGCTGCACCTGCAACTCCTTGTCCTGGATGCGGTGCCGCAGCCGCTCGAGCGCCTCCGCCACCACCGTGTCGACATCGACCGGCTCGCGCTGTGGCGTGATGAGCCCGGCCTCGGCGCGGGTGATCAGGAGCAGCTCCTCGGTCATCGTGGTCATCCGGTCGATCTCTTCCAGTGCGCTGTGCAGCACCCGCTGGTAATCGCGGGGAGTCCGCTCGGAACGGAGCGCGACTTCGATCTCCCCGCGGAGCGCGGTGAGGGGCGTGCGCAGCTCGTGACTCACGTCGGCGGTGAAGCGCCGCTGGGCCGTGAACGCCCCACCGAGCCGGTCGAGCATGCGGTTCAGCACCCCGACCAGGCCGCGGTATTCGTCCGCAGTCGCATGGGCGGAGAGGCGCTGGTCCAGCGTGCCCGCCTCGATATGGGTCGCCTGCTCGGTGATTTCCATGACCGGACGCACGGCGGATCCGGCGAGACTCCATCCTCCCACCAGTGTCGCGGCGGTGCCGAGAATCACGATCCCGAGCAGCACGACCAGCATCACCTGCTCCAGGGCCCGCACCGGGTCGAGGGATGCCGCCACCTGCACCACGCGATCCTCGTTCCCTGCGCCGTCGGCGGGAACCGCCGTGTATGCGGAACGCATCGCCATACCGTGCCACCGGACGTCGCTGAAGCTCTGCACGCCGGCCCGCGCCGTCGCCAAGGCCACGCTGTCGCCCGGGAGGTCCATGGCCCAGCTCGGGATCGCCCGGATCGCCGCGCAGTGCGGATCGCGGAACACGACGTAGCGGTTGATCTCCTGGCCGTACCGGATGGCATTGAGCGCGAGCGTGTGCGCTCCCTCGACGCATTGCGCCGAGGACGACAGCTCATTGGCGACGAGAAAGGCGGACGCGGTGATGCTCTGATCCAGCTGGTGGCGCAGCACGCGGGAGGCCGCCCACCAAATGACGCTGCACATCACCGTGAGTCCGACGGCCATCGTCGCCGCGAACCGCACGGCGAGCGTCCGCCGGAGCGACTGCTTCACGCCGGTTGGCGGCTCTCGTCAGGCTGCTGAAGGCGGAACCCGACGCCGCGCTCGGTGTGGATCAGATCGTGCCCGGCGGCCTGGCGCAGCTTGCGGCGCAGGTTGCCGACGTGCACGTCGACCACGTTGCTCTCCGGATCGAAATGCATGTCCCACACTTTTTCGAGCAGCTCGGTGCGGCGCACAACCTCTTCGGGATGCAGCAGGAAGTGCTGCAGCAGGTGGAACTCCTTCGGGGTCAGATCCACCGGTTTGCCCTGCACGCGGACTTTGTGCTTCAGCCGGTCCAGCTCGATCGGACCGTACACGAGGAGCTCCGTGCGGGCGGCGCCGCCGCGGCGCACCAGGGCCCGGACGCGGGCCAGCAGCTCCTCGAACTTGAAGGGCTTGGTGATGTAGTCGTCGGCCCCTGCGTCGAGGCCGCGCACCACATCTTCGGTGGCGTCCCGCGCCGTGAGCATGAGGATCGGCGTGCGCCGTCCCTCCCGGCGCAGCTCCGCCGCCACCTGGAGGCCGTTCTTCTTGGGCAGCATCACGTCCAGGACCACGAGATCGTAGTCGTAGACGTGAGCGAGCATCGTCGCCTCATCGCCGTCGGGAGCCACGTCCACGGCATAGCCTTCTTCCCGCAGCCCCTGTTCGATGAAGCCTGCGACCTTACGGTCGTCTTCCACGACGAGGATTTTCATGAGAGGAGCATAGGAAAGCGTCGTTGAACACTTCCTAAGGGAACCATGAAGATATCTTTAATCTGGCCTCGCCAGAGGTAGACTGACCGTGAAGACGGCACCCTCGCCGGGCGCACTGGTCAGGCTCAGCTTCCCGCCCAGCACCTCGGCCAGCCGCCGGGACACCGGAAGGCCCAGCCCGGTGCCCACCCCCGACCCCGGATCGAAGCGCTCGAAGGGCTCGAAGATGCGCTCCCGGACCTCAGCGGGAATCCCGGGGCCGTCGTCGCAGACCGCGAACTCGATCGCGTCCCCATTGGCGTGCACTGCGACCTCGATGCGACCACCCGTCGGGCTGTGACGCACCGCGTTGCTCACGAGGTTCACGAGGATCTGCTGCAGGCGCACCGGATCGGTCTCGATCGCCGGGAGCTGGCCCGGCAGGTTCGCGCTCAGGGTGAGCGCCTTCGCCTCGGCAGCCGGCTCGAAGCCCGTGAGCACCCGTCGCACCACGGTTGCCGGATCCACCTCACGCCGCACCGGCTGCATCCGGCCCGCGTCGAGGCGCGTCAGATCGAGGAAGTTGTTCAGCAGGGTGATGGTGCGCTCGGTGCCCTCGTAGACTTCCTGGGCGGCGTGGTCCGCAGACTCGGGAGTCTTCCTGCGGACCAGGCGCTCGGCCCACCCGTATACGCCGGTCAGCGCATTGCGCAGCTCATGATTCATCATCGCGAAAAACAGGTCGCGCTGGCGCTGCATGGCCTGGATCTGCCCGAGCAGCTGCGCGCTGCCCTCACTCAGCCGGGCATTCTCCACCGCCACCGCCGCCTGCGCGGCCAGCATCACCGCGATGTCCTCGTCCTTCTCGTCGAATTCCACCGCGTCCAGCTTCTCGGTGAGGTACAGGTTCCCCAGCACCTTTTCTCCCGTCGTGACCGGGACGCCGAGGAAGGAGTGCATCGCCGGGTGGTTGGGCGGGAATCCGTACCGCTCCGGATGGTAGTTGATGTCGGCCGTCCGGATCACCCGGCGCTCGCGAATCACCAGCCCCAGGAGCCCGCGGCCGCTGGGCAGGGCACCGATGCGCTCGCGCGTCGCTAGGTCGATTCCCGAGGTGACGAAGCTCTCGAATGAGGACCCATCGGGTGCGAGCAGCGCGAGCGCTGCATAGCGCGCGCCGACGATACCCCGGGCGGCATCGACGACTTCCTGCAGGACCGCGGGAAGCGTGTGCTGGGAAAAAATCCGTGCGCTTGCCGCGACCAGGTGCCGGAACCGGTCCTCCAGGCGGCGGCTGTCGCCACTGGGCCTGGCTGGGCGCGGGGGTGTCTCGGAACGAGACGGCCGCTTGGCAGGCATACGGGAATTCTAACCTCCCTGCCTGGGAGCCGATATGGTGGAGGTCTGGCCGGGCCTCCACCGGCCCGCTAGCCTGTGTCCCCATGGAGGCACGGCAGTATGCTGCGGAGGATGCGCTGCGGGACGGCGCCCCGGTATGGATCCGTGCGCTCCAGCCCGAGGACCGGGAACGGCTGGCCCAGTTCCACGGGCGGCTGAGTCCCGAGTCCGTCTACATGCGCTACTTCGAGTACAAGCCGGTCCTCTCGCCGCGGGACCTTGGTTATCTGACCGAGCTCGACTACCACCGCCGCGTGGCGCTGGTCGCAGCACTCTCCCCGGAGTCCACCGCCCCCATCGTCGGGGTCGCGCGCTATGACGTCCTCCCGGGCGCACCGGGGCGGCCGGTCCGGGCCGAGCTCGGCATCATCGTGGAAGACACATTTCAGAACCGCGGCATCGGCACGGCGCTGCTGAAACACCTGCTCGGCGTCGCCCACGACCACGGCATTGCAGAGATCACGGCCGAAGTTCTGCCGCAGAATACCCGGATGCTGGAGCTGGTCGCGGGCGCCGGGGTCCCGGTCCGGCGGGAGCTGGACGAAGGGGTTATCCGCCTCACGGTCTAGCGGCGCGTGAAGCGGGCTTCAAGGATCCTTCACGGAGCCGCCCTGCAGCCGCCGCTACGATGGAACCATGGCCGTGGCCCCTGAACGCGACATCCCCCCACCTCCGACCGGTGCGGCCACCATCGCGGAAGCGGTATTTCACGCCCGCGATCTCTCCAAGGTGTACCGGCTCGGCGACGTCGAGGTGCATGCGTTGCGCGCGCTCTCCCTCGAGCTGTATCGCGGAGAGTTCGTGGTCATCCTGGGTCCTTCGGGCAGCGGCAAGTCGACGCTGCTCAACATTCTGGGGGGGCTCGACGTCCCGACCGCCGGCTCGGTGCGCTTCTTCGACCACGACCTGACGGCCGCCGACGAGCGACAGCGCACCCGGTTTCGCCGCGAGCACGTCGGGTTCGTGTTTCAGTTCTACAACCTGATCCCGAGCCTGACCGCGCGCGAGAACGTGCAGCTCGTGTGCGAAATGGCCGAGCGCCCCATGGACCCGGTCCGCGCCCTCACGCTCGTGGGGCTGGAAGAACGGCTCGATCACTTTCCCGCTCAGCTCTCGGGCGGCGAGCAGCAGCGTGTGGCGATCGCCCGCGCCATCGCGAAGCAGCCGGACGTGCTGTTGTGCGACGAGCCGACCGGGGCCCTCGACTACCAGACCGGCAAGCTCGTGCTGGAAGTCCTGGAACGGGTGAATCGCGAAATCGGCACGACGGTCGCCATCATCACCCACAACGTCGCCATCGCCGCAATGGGCGATCGGGTGGTGCGCATGCACAGCGGCCAGGTCGCCTCGATCGAGCGCAACGCGGTGCGCGCGTCCGTGGACACCCTGCAATGGTGAGCGTGCTCGACCGGAAAGTCCTGCGGGACCTCTGGCACCTGCGGGGGCAGATGGCCGCGGTGGCGTTGATCGTCGCCTGCGGCGTCGCGAGCATCGTCACGATCCGCACGGCCTACGATTCGTTGCGCGGCTCCCTGGACGCCTACTACCGCGATTATCGCTTTGCCGACGTGTTCGCGTCGCTGCGACGCGCCCCCGACCCGCTCGCCGTGAAGATCGCGGCGCTGCCGGGCGTGGCCGCCGTGCAGACCCGCGTCGTCGTGCACGTGACGCTGGCCGTCCCGGGTCTCGCCGAGCCGGCGACGGGACGCCTCGTCTCGGTTCCGGAGCGGCGCGTGCCGATGCTCAACGACCTGCATTTGCGCCAGGGCCGTTACATCGCCTCCGGCCGCTCCGACGAGGTCGTCGCGAGCGAGCAGTTCGCCCAGGCGAACGGACTGCAGGTCGGAGACACCCTGGGCGCCATCATCAACGGCCGCTGGCAGCGGCTGCGCATCGTCGGGATCGCGCTCTCGCCCGAGTTCGTCTACCAGATCTCCCCGGGCTGGTTCTTCCCCGACGACAAGCGCTACGGCGTGTTCTGGATGGGCCACGACGCCCTCGCCACGGCGTTCGATATGGACGGTGCGTTCAACGACGTCACCGTGCGACTCACTGCCCGGGCCGACGAGCGTGACGTCCGCGCGGGCCTCGATCGACTCCTCGCTCCCTACGGCGGGCTGGGCGCCATCGGCCGCGCCGACCATCAATCCAACCGCTTCATCACCGATGAGATCGCCCAGTTGCGCGTCAGCGGGGCGATCGTCCCGCTGATCTTCCTGGGCGTCGCCGCGTTCCTGGTGCACATCGTGCTGGCGCGCCTGGTCGCCACGCAGCGGCCGCAGATCGGGGTGCTCAAGGCCTTCGGGCGGAGCAACGTCGACGTCGGACTGCACTACGCCAAGCTGGTGTTGGGCGTCGAGCTGCTCGGCGCGGCCGTGGGCGCGGCGTTCGGCATGTGGCTGGGCGGTCGTCTCACGGTGCTGTACGCGGCCTACTACCGCTTCCCGGTGCTGCACTTCACCGCGGGCTGGGGCGTGCTGAGTCTCGCCACCCTGGTGAGCGCAGGCTCCGGACTACTCGGCGCCTTGAGCGCCGTGGGCCGCGCCGTGCGGCTGCCGCCCGCGGAGGCGATGCGCCCCGAACCGCCGCCCCGCTACCGACGCGGCGCACTCGAGGCGCTCGGCCTGCACCGCCTCTTCGGGCCCGTGGGCCGGATGGTACTGCGCACCCTGGAGCGCCGTCCGGGCCGGGCGATCGTCACCGCGGCAGGCATCGGCCTGGCCTGCGGCATCATCGTACTGGGGCGGTTCACCATCGATTCGATCGAAGCGCTGGCGGATTTCGAGTTCGACGTCCGCGAGCGCCAGGCGGTGAGCGTCTCCTTCACCGAGCCGCGGCCGGCGCGCGTGCAGTACGAGGTGCGCCACCTGCCCGGCGTGCTGCGGGCCGAACCGTTCCGCGACGTGGCAGTACGCCTGGTCGCCGGTCACCGCTCGCGGCGTACGGTGCTCATCGGACTCGAGCCCGACGCCGAGCTGCGGCAGGTCGCGGACCTGGACGGGCGGCGTCGCACCCTGCCCGCCGAAGGGGTCCTGCTGACCGACAAACTGGCGGACGTGCTGGGCGTGGTGCCAGGCGACCCGCTCACCGTCGAGGTGCTCGAGGGCGCGCGTCCCACCCTCGTCGTCCCGGTCGTCGGCCTGGTAGACGAGCCCATCGGCACCGTCGCCTACATGGACGCGGGCGGGCTGCACCGGCTGCTGCGGGAGGGCGGGACGGTCTCCGGTGCGTCGCTGGCGGTGGACGCCCGGCAGGCGCCGGCGCTGTACGACGCCCTGAAACACATGCCCGCGGTCGCGGCGGTCTCGATCCGCGAGCCCACCGTCCAGAGCTTCGACGAGACGCTGGCGCGCAGCCACGGCATCGTCACCACGTACATCGTGGCCTTCGCGGTTCTGATTGCGTTCGGCGTCGTGTACAACACGGCGCGCATCGCCCTCTCGGAGCGCGCCCGCGAGCTGGCGAGCCTCCGGGTCCTGGGGTTCACCCGCGCCGAGACCTCCCGCATCCTGCTCGACGAACAGGCGGTGCTGGTCCTGGCCGCGCTGCCGCTCGGCTTCGTGTTCGGGTACGGCGGCGCGGCCCTGATCGTGATGGCGTTCGACACCGAGCTGTATCGGCTACCGTTCGTGCTCCATCCCGCCACCTACGGGTATGCGGTCATCGTGATCCTGCTGGCCGCGCTCGTGTCCGCGCTCATCGTGCGGCGCCGGATCGACCGCCTCGACCTCGTGGCCGTCCTGAAAACGGGAGATTGACGCGATGAAGCTGAATCGCCGGGCATTGCTGTGGGGGGGCGCCGGAGTCGCCGCGGCTGCGTTTCTCGTGTATACGTTCCGGCCGACGGCGATTGCGGTCGAGGTCGCGGCGGTAGAACGGGGACCGCTTAGAGTCACCATCGACGAAGAAGGCCGCACGCGCGTGCGGGACCGCTACGTCGTCGTGGCGCCCGCGGCCGGTCGTGTGGCGCGGATCGCGCTCGAAGAGGGAGCACCCGTGGCGCGCGGGATGGTCGTGGCCCGACTCTCGGCTGCGCCGCTCGACCCGCGCTCCCGCGAGCAGGCCGTCGCCCGACTCGACGGCGCCGAGGACGCGCAGCGGGCCGCGGCAGCCGCCGTCTCGGAGGCTCGCGCGGCCCTCGATCAGGCCGCGCGCAACCGGGCGCGGGCGGAATCACTGTTCACGAAGAACCTCCTGTCCCCCGCACAGCGTGAGGAGGCGTCGCTGGCGGAAACCACCGCGGTGCGCCGCTTTCAGGCGGCGGACTTCACGGCCCAGGCGGCGGCGCACGACGTCGAGCAGGCGCGCGCCGTCGTCGCCGGTCCGGCGACGGGGGGCGGGGCGACCCTGCCGCTCAAGTCACCGGTGAGCGGCCGGGTGCTGCGCGTTCCGGAGCGGAGCGAGCGCGTCGTCGCGGCGGGCACGCCGCTGCTCGAGCTGGGCGACCCCACTCGGCTCGAGATCGTGGTGGATCTGCTGTCCGAGGACGCGGTCAAGGTGCACCCCGGAGACCGCATGCTGGTCGCCGACTGGGGCGGCGAGCGCCCGCTGGAAGCCCACGTGCGCCGCGTCGAGCCTTCCGGGTTCACCAAGGTGTCGGCCCTGGGCGTCGAGGAGCAGCGGGTGAACGTCATCGCCGATCTGGACGAGACACCACCCCAGCTGGGCGACGGCTACCGGGTCGAGACGCAGGTGGTGTTGTGGGAGGGAACCGCGCTCAAGGTGCCGTCCAGCGCCCTGTTTCAGGACGGGGACCAGTGGCGCGTGTTCTTCGTGCGCGATGGACGGGCTCGCTCAGGGATCGTTCAGGTCGGCCACCGCAATCCGTTCGAGGTGGAAATCACCGGCGGAGTCGCCGCGGGCGATCTGGTGATCCGTCATCCGACGGACAAACTCGCCGACGGGGTGCGCGTCGCCGCACGCTCCCGGTAGACGGCCAGACACTCGACCTCCCGCCCCCGCACCACCCGCTTGCCCTTCATCGGCCCGCGGGACGCCGTGACGACGGTGTACTGCCGCTCGCCCCTGCCCCCGTCCACGTAGATCACCACCCACTCGTGCGTCTTGCCGAGGTCGTGCGCCCGCGCGGTGTTGGAGAAGAGGGCCGTGTAATGCCGGTCTCCCTGCATCGTGTGGAGAATCGGCAGCCACGCGTCCCGGCGCGGGTTGAACCGCCGCGGTGCGATGGTGCGCAGCGTTCCGGCCGCCGCCCGGGTCCGATACTCCCGGTCCACGCGCAACACTTCCTCGACCGGTGGCTCGGAGCTCACCACCGCGCTGCGCGGCACGCGCCCGAGGCGCGCGGCCAGGGCCTCGCGCACGCCGAGCAGCCGCTTCTCGCCGAACGAGCGGATCACGGCCAATCGCCCGTCGTGCGCCGCGGCCTCGAGTTCCTCGAGCGTGTCGATGCCGTGATCGTGATGCAGCCGCTCGGCCAGCGTCCGCCCGATGCCTGGTACGGAGGCCAGCAGCGTGACCGCGTCGCTCTCTCCGCGCAGGCGGTCCAGCATCGGCAGGCGGCCCGTCTCCACGAGATCGCGGATCGCTCTCGCGATCGTCGTCCCGATGGCCGGCAGGCGCTCGAGCCCGCCGATGCCCTCGCTGCGCAGGATTTCTCCGGCGGGCCGCTCGAGCCTCCGCACCTGGTCCGCGGCGTGCCGATAGGCCTCCACCCGGAACGGGTTCGCACCCTGGCTCTCGAGCAGCGCGGCCAGCTCTTCCAGCCGCGCCGCAACGGCGGCGTTCTGCGGGTCCGGCATCACGCGTGACTTCCCGCGCGCACAGGCTTCCGGACGGCCTTGCGGGCCGGCCGGCGCGCCGGCTGCTGCATTTCCTCCGGCGCGTGCACCGGAACGACCAGCAACGACGTCGGCAGGTCTTCGATCAGCCGTTCCGTGGCGCTTCCCAGAATCAGCCGCTCTCCCCACCCCTTCCCATGCGACCCCACGACGAGCAGGTCGGCGTTCCACGCCGCCGACTCCTCCCGGATGGTCTCCATCACCGGGCCCTGGCGTGCGACAGTCTTTGCTTCACTGCCGCTGAACAGCGGCCACACGCGCCGTGCGAGCGTCCGTTCGGCCAGGCGGGAATACTGCGACGGCGTCAGCACGGACATCACATCCGGGAGCGGGAGTGGAGGCTCGATGACGCAGAGTGCGCGCAGCTCCGCACGCAGGCCAGCCGCGAGCTCGCGCGCGGCCGCGGCGACGGGCGCCGCCGCTTCCGACAGATCGACCGCCGCCAGGACCCGACCGAACGGCCCAGCGCCGGCGTCCGCCCGCGGCCCCACCACCAGCACGGGCAGCCCGATGGTCCGCACGCAGTTGTGCGCGGTGCTCCCGCCGGCCCAGCGGCGCAGCGCGAGGTGATGCTTGCCGCCCAGTACCACGGCATCCGCCTCCACGTCTCGGGCGACGTCGCGCAGTACGGCGGCCGGAGAGCCGGGGCGTACGATCAGGCGCCGGAGCGTCTCGTCGGGGACGTGCTCGCGCAGCGCCGCCGCGACCTCCCGGCGCGAAGCGTCGATCAGCGCCGCCTGCAGTTCCGTGGACCGGTCGACGATCTCCTCCTCCGCGAAGGCGAGCCACATCTGGCGCACCGCATGGACCGGAATGCACTCGCCACGCAGCGCCTTGGCGAGGCGCACCGCGAGCGCCGCCGCCGCGGCGGCTTGAGGCGATTCATCCACACCGACGAGAATCCGCTTCCAGGACATGGCCTCCTCCTTGCTTCTGCAACATTCAGTAACTCGCCGTGAAGAGATCTTGAGGAGCCACGGAGACTTCCTTGCCTCACGCTCGCTTCACATGTGCTTCAGGGTCACCGCCGCAAGTTGCCCTCAAGCGAAAGGAGCGCAGTCGTGGTGAAGGTTCGCCGGGTGCTCGGTGCCGTCAGTCTCTACACCCCCAGCCCGAAAGCGGTGCTCACGGCCGCCGAGGTGGCGGCGGCGTTCCGCGCCGAGCTGACCGTGTTGACGGTGCTGCGGGATCCATGGGAGCTGGTCCGCGCCGACGAAGTCGAAGCGTTCCGGCGCGCCAGAAACGGCTCTCCGGCGGAGCTGGCGGCGTCCCGCGCAGTCGAGCGGCTGCAGGCGCTCTGCGGTCCCGCGGTGCTTCCCGCCCCCAGCGTCTCCTATCGCACCGCGTTCGGTTGGCCCAGTATCGAAGTCGCGCGGTGTGCGGACGAGATCAGCGCGGATCTCGTTGTGCTCGGCAAGGGCGAAGAGGTGGCGCGGGGCGCCGCCGAGAACGTGACGACCACCACGATGCGGCGGAGCCGCGTACCGGTGCTGGTGGCCCCGGCGGAGCACCGGCCGTATCGCCGAGTCCTGGCGTGCCTGGACGACAGCCCGCATGCGTTGGACGTGCTCGAGGCGGCGCAGGCGGTGGCCGACGGCTTCGGGGCTCATCTGGTCGCTCTGCACGTGGAGCCGACGGAGGCGGGCGTGCTGGCCCATGGGGAGCGGCGACCCTGGCTGCGCCACGTGGAGCAGGAAGGCAACGGCCACAGCGGAGCCGTCGTCGCGGCGTGCGAGACGATCGTGCGGCAGGGCGACGTGAGCTCGGAGATCCTGGCGGAGTGCCGTGCCGAGGACGCCGAGTTGCTCGTCTTCGGCTACCGCCGCGGGATGAACTACGGCGACCCCGGGGCGGTCACCACGGTCGCGGCGCGGTTGCTGCGCCGCGCATGCTGCGCGCTGCTGGCGGTGCCGGTCTAAGTCGTCTGCATCACCTCGGGCACATCGAGACGTCGCACCGGGACGCCGCCGTACACGGCGTCGGGCTCCAGCGTGCGGTGCTTGGGCACGACGCTCAGCGCGCCCACCTGGGTGCGCGCACCGATGCTCACTCCGATGCCGATGACGCTGCCCACGCCGACCGTCACCCCCGATCCCAGCCGCACGGGAGCGGTCTTGACGAAGCCGCGCTCCACGGTGTGCCCCGAGAGATAGACGCCGGCCCCGATCACCACGTCGTCTCCGCACTCGAGCAGGTTGTGGTCCGACAACGTGACACTGTTGACGAAGACGTGCCGGCCGAGCTGGGCGCCGTTCAATCTCAGGTAGAAGGTCCACAGTGGCGTGGCGCGCAGCAGCGTGCCCGCGAACACGCGCACGACGTGGGTGGTCATGCCGTAGCGCGCCCAGTCGAGCAGCGGCCACTCCAGGTCAACGATGCGCATCTCGACGAGGGGTGCGGTGCGCCAGCCGACCAGGCGTACCACGATCGACGTGAGCGTCATCAGCGCGACGGCGAACAGGAGATAGGCGGGAACGAGCGACATCGAGAGCAGGACGATGCGGATCCAGTTCGCGGGTAGCGACCAGCGGAAGGTCCATTCCCAGAACAGCGCGGCCGGCAGCACCGACAGTCCCAGGACGACGCTCTCCACCGCGAACGCGGAGAAGACTGCCCAGCCGAGCCGGCCGAGCTTATCTAGCGTGTACATGTCCCAGCCATACGATCCGCGGGTGACCATCCAGGGCGAAGGGGCGCCGCTCGTGCTCGTACCCGGGATGGACGGGACGGGCCGGCTGTTCTACCGCCAGGTCCCGCTGCTCGCCAGGCGCTACCGCGTGGCGACCTACGCGCTGCGCGACGACGCCGCCGGCATGGACGTGCTGGTCGAGGACCTGGCCCGGGTGGTCGCGGCGACGGCGAACGGTCCCGGTTCCGCGATCGTGATCGGCGAATCGTTCGGCGGGACGCTCGCCCTGAGTTTCGCGCTGGCGCACCCCGAGCGCGTGCGGGCGCTGGTCGTGCTCAATTCCTTCTCGCGGTTTCTGCCGCAGGTCAACCTGCAGCTCGCCATCGCCGCGCTGCGGCTCCTGCCCTGGGAGACGATGCCGCTGGTGCGCCGGCTGACCGCCTTCCGGCTGCATTCGCGCTACACGCATCGCGCGGAAGTCCAGCGGTTTCTCGAGGTGACGCGGGAGACCCGGCGCGACGGCTATATCGCGCGGCTGCGCATCCTGCAGCAATACGATGCCCGCGAGCACCTGGGCGCGCTGCGGATGCCGACCCTGTTTCTGGCGTCGGAGCTCGACCATCTGATTCCCTCGGTGCGAGAGGGGCGCTACATGGCCGAGCGGGTGCCCGGGGCGACGCTGCGGGTACTCGACGGGCACGGCCACATCTGTCTCATCGCCCCGAACCTGGATCTGGAGCAGCTGCTGCGCGACTGGCGCCCGGATCTCTGAGGCGAGGGCGGTCCGGCCCGCTAGACCCGGGTGGCCGCCACCGCCGCGACGATGTCCGTCTGGGAGACGACGCCGACCAGCGCGCCCTTCTCCTCCACGAACAGCCGCTGGACCTTCTCCTCCAGCAGTCGCTTCGCCACCTTGCGCACGTCCTCGTCCGGGTGCGCGGTGGCCGGCCATGGCGTCATGACCTCGAGCACCAGTGTCTTCTCGAACAACTGCTCCCGGGCGGCCGGGTCGTGACAGCGGGCTTCGGCCGCGATGATATCCCTGGTGGAGCAGACGCCCACGGCGCGCCCATGACGGTCGAGGACCGGCAGGGCGGACACGCCGTATTCGGTCAAGGCCGCAACCGCGTCGGCCACCGAGGCCTCGGCGTCGATAGTCTTCAGGTTGGTGCGCATGATATCGGCGACTCGCATACGTCCTCCTAGAGCTTGGCACCCGCGACCACGCCGACGATGTCGGACTGCGTCACGACGCCGACCAGCTCCCCGTCGTACTCGACGAACAGCCGGTGGATCTCGCCATACAGCATCTGCCGCGCGGCATCGTGCACGTCGGCGTCGGGGTCGACCGTGACCGGCTTGGCCGTCATGATCTCCCGCACCGTCGTCGACTCCAGAATGTTGCCGCGGCGCTCCGAGTCGGTTACTTCCGACAGGAGCTGCAGCACGTCGGTGGACGAAATCACCCCGATCAGGTGACGGCGCTGGTCCACCACCGGCAGGCCGGACACGTGCTGCTCGGCGATGGTGGTGACGGCGTCCGCCACGGTGTCGTCGGGTCCGATCGTCTCGACGGTCGTTTGCATGATGTCGGCGACTTTCATGGATCCCCCCTGTGTATCGGACGCTGCTCGGGTGCATCTGCAACGTCGCCGGGTGGGGCTGAAGCACGGATGAAGGGAGCTTGAAGGGATGCGAGCGATGATCCTGGAGGCGCCCGGCCGCCCGCTGCGCGCGGCCGCGCCGGCCATTCCACGGCCCGGGCCGGGCCAGGTGCTGCTCCGGGTGCTCGCCTGCGGGGTGTGCCGCACCGACCTGCACGTGGCGGACGGGGAGCTGCCCGATCCCAAACTCCCCCTCGTCCTGGGGCACGAGATCGTGGGTGTCGTCGAGGATGGCGGCCCGGAAACCGGACGCTTCGCCCCGGGCAGCCGCGTCGGCGTACCGTGGCTGGGATGGACGTGCGGCGCCTGCACGTTCTGTGAGCGCGGCCTCGAGAACCTGTGCGACCGGGCGCGGTTCACGGGCTACCAGCTGGACGGCGGGTACGCCGAGTACGCGGTCGCCGACGAGCGGTTCTGCTTCCCCATTCCCACGGAGTACGGAGACGCCGAGGCCGCTCCGCTGCTGTGCGCCGGCCTCATCGGCGAGCGGGCGCTGCGGGCCGCGGGTGACGCGGCGCGGCTCGGCATCTACGGATTCGGTGCGGCGGCGCACATCGTCGCCCAGGTGGCGCGACACGAAGGCCGACGCGTGTTCGCCTTCACCCGGGCGGGCGACGCCGCCGCGCAGGCCTTCGCCCGGACGCTCGGCGCGGTGTGGAGCGGGGCCTCCGACGAGCCGCCACCCGAGCCGCTGGACGCGGCGATCATCTTCGCCCCCGTGGGCGCCCTCGTCCCCATCGCGCTGCGCAGCGTGACGAAAGGCGGCACGGTGGTCTGTGCCGGCATTCACATGAGCGACATCCCGGCGTTCCCCTACGAGCTGCTGTGGGGCGAACGAGTGGTGCGGTCGGTGGCGAATCTCACCCGGGAGGACGGCGCCAGGTTCCTCGCACTGGCGCCGCGCATCCCGGTGCGCACCGCGGTGGAGATCTTCCCGCTCGAGCAGGCCAACGAAGCGCTGGACCGGCTGCGGGCGGGACGGATCACCGGAGCGGCGGTGCTGACCCCGCTCAGTCCTTCAGGACGAACGTGACCTTCATCCGGACGCGGTATTCGCTCACGCGGCCGTTTTCCGTGTTGACCTTCATGTCCTTGACCCAGGCGCCGCGGATGTTCTCCAGCGTCTTGCTGGCGCGCGTGATGCCCGCCTGAATGGCGTCCTCGAACCCCTTGGTCGACGACGCGGTGATCTCGGTGACTTTGGCGACTGCCATGGAAGCCTCCTCTAGGCCGGGGTGGATGAAGGAACGACGTGTGCGTCGGTCCACGACAGGCGCCGCGCCCCACCCACCAGCAGCGCCACGATTCCGCTTACCATGATGAGCGCGCTCGTGACGGCGACGAGCGCGGGCGAGACAACCGCCGCGGCCAGCGCGACCGCGTTCCAGACCGTGTGCCACACGATGACGATCAACGTACTGCCGCCCGCGCTGTTGTACAGAAACGTGAGCCACAGCGCTCCCGCGATCAGGCCGAGGTAGAACCCCGTATACTCGCCGACGCCGCGCATGTGGTAACGGTAGAAGAAATACGGCACGTGCCACAGCCCCCACCCAACGCTGAGGAGCAGGGTCGCGCGCAGGGCGCTCCGCCCGTACTGCAGACGCGGCAGGGCGAAGCCACGCCATCCGGGCTCCTCACCGACCCCGTAGGCGAGGGAAGCCAGGAACATGCTCCCGATCCACCCCGGGTCCGCGAACGCCCGGCGCAGAGCACCGGCGGGCGCGAGCGGCGCCCCCGCGATGCGCAGCGCCACCAGCCCGAGCAGGCAGAGCACGACCGGGCTCACCGCCAGCAGCCACCACACGAGACCCACTCGCCAGCGAACCAGACGAGCCCAGAACTCGGACAACCCCGTCCGCCCGCCGCTGATCGTGGTGACCAGTACGGCGGCGACCACCGGGCCCAACGCTCCGAGTGCATGCCACGACGGCGACCAGCCGAGGTCGCGCATCCCCAGGCCCGCCGCGATGAGTGGAGACACCCCCAGCCAGCTGACGGCGCAGGCGGTGACGAAGTAGGCGGCGAGCGGGTGGCGTCGAATCGCCTCGACCAAACGCGCCGCTCCTCTAGCGGTAACGCAGCAACGCGGCGATCCCGTCGAAGCGGGCGGCCAGCTTGGGATCGCGGATCTCCGCGACCGTCCCGCCGTGCTGCGTGATCTCCCCGATGGCCGCGGCGACGAGATCGGGGACCCGGACGACGGCTTCGCCCTCGGCGTCCACCTTGGTCCGGACAAGCCGGCGCGACGGGAAGCACCGGTATCCCGGCGGCCCGGCGCCGCGTCCCACCAGCAGCGTCTGCACCTGGTCCTTGCCGATCGCGAGGAGCACCGATCGGAGGCCGTCTATCGCGCGGCCGGTGCCGAGGCCTTCCACGACGGCGTCCACCAGGTGCTCCTGCGCGGCGCGACCGTCGGCGCTGCGAACGGCATGGACGGCGGTCAGGACCTGTGCGTTCGTCAGCTCGCTCGGGTTGAGTCGGGCGGTGCCGACCACCAGCCGGTCGAGGCGCGGCGGCAAGGCCTGCTCCAGCGCCGCCACCACCTCATGGGTCCCCGCGAGCAGCAGTCCCTGCGCGCCGTGCGCGCGCAACAGGACGCTGATCCGCCGGGCGACGCCCGCGAGGTGGCGGCGTTCCTCCTCCCGGCGGCGGCCGTGGAACGCGCTCTCGTTCCAGCCGGGTGCGCCCTGGCGATCACTGTGGAACTTGCCGCCGCGCATCCGCGGCGACACGAGACAGGGAAGCTCGACGGCATGCGCGTCGTCCACCAGGAACAGCCGGGCGTGCGCGTGGTCGAGCACTACGGCGAGGATCCTGGCGTTTTCCGCCAGCGCCGCGGCCGAGTCGGGCAACGCCAGTCGCTCCGTCGTTTTCGTGGCCATCAGTACTCCTCCCCCGTCGGGGCGGCCGCCGGCTTGGGCTCCGGCAGCTCGGTCAGGGTCGCGTCGGTGAGCAGCAACACGCCCGCCACGGACACCGCATTCTCCAGCGCCACGCGGACCACTTTGGTCGGGTCGATGATGCCGGCCTCGATCAGGTCGCAGTACTCCCCGCGGGCGGCGTCGAATCCGAGGTTGTCGGTGCCCGCGCGCATGCGATCCACCACCACGCCTCCGTCGGCGCCCGAGTTGGCCGCGATCTGCCGCGTCGGGACTTCGAGCGCGCGCCGGAGGATCAGGACGCCCGTGCGCTCGTCACCCGCGCAGGTCTCGGCTTCCCGTTCGACCTCCGGAATGGTCCGCAGCAGCGCCAGCCCGCCGCCGGCCACGACGCCTTCCGCGGCCGCCGCCTTGGTGGCGCTGATGGCGTCGTCGAATGCCTCCTTGCGGCTCTTGAGCTCCGTCTCCGACGGCGCACCGACCCGGATCACCGCCACCCCCCCGGCGAGCTTGGCGAGCCGCTCCTGCAGTTTCTCCTTGTCGTAATCCGAGGTGGCGCGCTCGATCTGCCGGCGCAGGTCCTGGCAGCGGCCTTCGACCGCCTCCTTCGCGCCTGCGCCGCCGATGATGGTCGTATTGTCCTTGTCCACCACGATCCGTTTCGCCTTCCCCAGCTCCTCCGGCGTCACGTGCTCGAGCTTCACGCCGACTTCCTCGGCCAGCAGCCGCCCGCCCGTCAGGATCGCGATGTCCTCGAGCATCGCCTTGCGGCGATCGCCGAAACCCGGGGCCTTCACCGCCACCGAGGCCAGCGTGCCGCGCAGCTTGTTCACCACCAGCGTGGCGAGGGCTTCGCCTTCCACGTCCTCCGCGACGATCAGCAGCGACCGGTTCAGCTTCGCCACCTGCTCGAGCAGCGGGAGCAGGTCCTTCATGTTGGTGATCTTCCGCTCGTGGAGGAGGACCATCGGCTCCTCGAGCACGGCTTCCATCTTGCCCGGATCGGTGATGAAGTAGGGCGACAGGAAACCGCGGTCGAATTGCAGACCGCCCACGACCTCGAGCACCGTCTCGGTCCCCTTCGCCTCCTCCACCGTGATCGCGCCTTCGGCGCCCACCTTTTCCACCGCGTCCGCCACCATCTCGCCGATGGCCTGATCGTTGTGCGCGGAGATCGCGGCGACCTGCGCCTTTTCTTTACGGCTGCGAACCGGGCGGGAGAGCTTCTGCAACGCGGCGACGACGACCTTGAGACCCCGGTCGAGCCCGCGCTTCAGGTCGATCGCGCTCGCGCCGGCGGTGACATTGCGCAACCCTTCGGCGAAGATGGTGTGCGCGAGCAGCGTGGCGGTCGTCGTACCGTCGCCCACTACATCACCGGTGCGGGAGGCCGCCTCTCGCAGCACCTGGGCCCCGAGATTCTCCTCGGGGTCCTTGAGGTCCACTTCCTTCGCGATGGTGACGCCGTCGTTGCACACCAGTGGTGCGCCCCACTTCTTTTCCACGAGCACGCACTTGGATTTCGGACCGAGCGTCACGCGCACCGCATCGGCCATGGCGGTAGCGCCCCGCAGGACCTTCTCCCGCGCGGCCGACTGGAAGAGCATCTGTTTGTGCGCCATATCCCTGCCTCCCGCGGTTGTGCACCGGATCTCCATGAAGACGATATCGGCCCGAAGCACAGGAACACGTGAAATGCGGATGAGGACGCTTCGGGTCCAGAGTTTCTAACGCCCACTTCATGCCGACCTCAGCCGCGGCGGGCTACGCTGCGGCCTGCCGGAGGCGTGTTCGAAGGAGGGGGCCATGAACGGCGAGACGATCGAGGTCATCCGGTACACCTACCATTGCTTCTCGTCACGGGAGCGGAACGACATCGCGCTGTTCCTGTACGACGAGCATGCGCGGGTCATCGCGCAGGTGCTGGCCGTCCCGGACGGCGAGCCCCTGCCGCCGGCGGAGCGGCGCGACGGCCGGGCCATCCTGTACTACCACCGCGCGGCCATTCCCCAGGTCGTAGACCTGCTGCGCAACGAGAGCCCGGTCTACCTGCTGTGGGGAGAGGGCAGGAATACCGCGCTGGCGACGGGCTACGAGCCGGTCGGTGAAGGAGAGCCGGCGTAGCTACGGATGGGTCGCCGGGGGGACGTCTCCCATGGGCAGTTCGCGCAGCTCGCGCCGCAGGAACGGATGCGACGCGAAGAAGTACCACCCCATGCCGGCAGCCGCCGCGAGGCTTGCGGCTCCGACGTGCCACCACACGAGCTCACCCAGCAGCGGGCGCGTGAGAAAGGCCATGGCGAAGTAGACGTGAAGCGCCACGAACAGCAGCAGCACGAGCGCCAGGTATTGCGTCGTCGGGAACCGCTCCGCGAGGTTGACCAGCCACGAGCACAGCAGGCCCAGCCCCAGGAACGTCACCATGTGCACCATGTTGTAGGCGAGCACGGGTCCAGGGGCGATGACGAGCTGGGCCGGATCGCGCAGGTGATAGAACAGGGCCGAGCCGAACAAGGCCGCCGTGTAGAACGGCGACCGGGCCGACACCAGGTTCAGCAGGGCGACGACGATCACCACCGCTCCATAGCCGATGATTCCGGCCCACAGGCCGTCGATCAGGATATCCCGAGTCCGCGCGCGCATGGGTCCTCCCGGCGAGAGTGCTCCATGTCACGATGCGCACCGGCCTTGACGGGTTCGTGAAGTCCCCCGCAAGAGAGCTTCATGCTTCGACCAACCGTGAGGTCCCATCCATGACACAGCCGCTGACGCTCCTGTTCGCCGGCGACGTGATGCTCGGCCGCGGAGTCGACGAGGCGCTGCAGCGCCGGAGCCCCGCCCATCCCTGGGGTGACCTGCTCCCCGTGCTGGAGGGCGCCGATCTGCTCCTGGCGAACCTGGAATGCGTGCTCACCGACCGCACCGAGCGCTGGACCGACGGCAGGTACAAGCCGTTCTATTTTCGCGCGGACCCGCGCGCGGTGGACGCGCTCGTGACGGGGCGGGTGGGTTTCGTCTCGGTGGCGAACAACCACATCGGCGATTTCGGGTGGGCGGGGATGCAGGACACGATCGCCGTGCTGGATCGTGCCGGCATCGCGCACGCGGGCGCCGGCATGGACCGGGCGGATGCGCACCAGGCCGCGCGGCTCGTGCGCAACGGCGCGCGCGTCAGCGTCCTGGCAGCCGCAGACTATCCCGCGGAGTGGCGTGCGACACCGACCTCACCCGGAATGAACTACATCCCGGTCTCGCTGGACCACGAGCATTTCGTCGAGGTGGCGCGGCAGATCGCGGCGGCGCGGGAGCGGGCCGATTTCGTGATCTTCTCCATCCACTGGGGTCCGAACATGCGCGCCTGGCCCAGCCAGGAGTTCCGCGCGTTCGCGCGCGCCGTGATCGAGGCCGGCGCCGACGTCTTCTGGGGTCACAGCGCGCACGTCGTCCAGGGGGTGGAGTTCCACCACGGCAGGCCGATCCTGTACGACACCGGGGATCTGGTGGACGACTACGCCGTGGACCCGCATCTGCGCAACGACCTGTCGGCGCTGTTCGTGGTCCGCGCTCATCCGCCCGTGGTCGAATCGGTCGAGATTGTCCCCGTGCACATCGCCGACCGGCAGGTGAGCCTGGCGCGCGCGCCGGAGCGCGAGTGGTTCGTCCACCGCTTCCGGACCCGCTGCGCCGAGCTCGACGTCCACGTCGCCGAAGACGGAGAGCGCATCCGGCTGACCACGGCGGATCAGGTCGCGGCGCCCGGCCAGCAGGCTGGACTGTAGCTCGGCATCGGTTTCACGGTCAATTCACGACAATTTCGTGGCCCGCGTGCTACGCTGCGACTCGTCCCTGAAGGAGATACTCGAGGATGAGGATGTGGCCGGGGGAGAGCCCCGCCGTCGCCGCGGAACACCAAAGCCTGGAGGATGCCCTCAGCCGCCGCCGGTCGGTGCGCCTGTTCTCGGAACACACGCTCTCGGAAGACGAAATCCTCAACCTGTGTTGGGCAGCGCAGGGCATCACCGACCCGAGAGGCCGTCGCACGGCCCCCTCCGCTGGCGGCCGGTACCCGCTCGAGCTGTACGTCGCGACACCGGACGGCTGTTACGCGTACGACCCGCCCCATCATCGCCTGGTGCGACGCACGGCAAACGACCTGCGGACGGCGCTCCAGGGAGGAGCGCTCTCCCAGGAAGCCGTCGGGCAGAGTCCCGCGGTTTTCGTGGTCGCGGCCCGGCCCTCGCGCACCACCGCGGAATATGGTCGCCGCGGCTGGCGGTACGTGCATCTCGAAGCGGGCCACGCGGCCCAGAATCTCCTGCTCGAGGCCACCGCCATGGGCCTCGGCTCCGTGCCGATCGGCGCATTCGACGATGAGCGGCTGCGCGACATCCTCGATCTCCCCGCCGACCGCGAAGTCGTCTACCTGATTCCAGTCGGCAAGCCGGCGCCGTAGGGGCTAACACCCGCTTCACAGCAGCTTCACCCGCAGGCGGCCATCCTTCGACGGGAATCCATCGAGGAGGCAATATGCTCACCGTACGGGACCTCATGACCCGTGACGTGGTCGCACTCGACCCGGATCTGTCGCTGCGCGATGCGGTCGAGTTGCTGTCCGAGAAGCGCGTGAGCGGGGCGCCGGTCACGGCCGGCGGGCGTCTGGTCGGCGTCCTCTCGACGAGCGACGTGCTCGCGTTCGAAGGCGACTCGCCCGGCGTTCCGACCGAGCGGCCCGAGATGGAACTCGAGGAGTGGACCGAGCCGACAGAGTGGGTGGAGGGGGAAGAGGCGCCGGCGGCGTTCTTCAGCGAGCAGTGGGCGGACGCCGGGGCGGACGTGCTGGAACGCTTCGCGCAGATTCGCGGGCCGGAATGGGACAACCTGGCCGAGCACACCGTCGGCGAGGCGATGACTCCGAGTCTCTGCAGTGTCGCGCCGTTCGTGGACATCTATACCGCCGCAGAGTACATGGTCCGGGCCGGTGTCCACCGCCTGATCGTGACGGAGGAGGGCCGGCTGGTCGGCGTGCTGTCGAGCATGGACATCGTGCGTGCGGTCGCCGAGCAGCGCCTGGTCGCGGCCGGACCCGAGGTGCGCTCCGGG